>JBEKNU010000045.1:0-32674 GCA_049522495.1 Terriglobia bacterium | reverse complement strand
GGAGAACCAATCGATCTATCTTTCCATCGAGACGCCAAAACGGCAGGTTTCGTTCTCGGTCGAGCACAGAAGGGTATCAAGCGGGAAATATTTCACCACCGAAAGATTCTGGCGAGCCACAGGATTCTTATCCACTTCGGGGAAATGGGTGCCTATAAGCACACACCTCCGAGTGTCGTGCTGGCTTGGTTCGAGGACACGCTCGACGTGCTCAATGAATTGCACACGGGGTGGGCACTATGGAACTTCCGCGGACCTTTCGGGATCCTTGACACGGAGCGCCCTGGAACCATGTTCGAAGACTGGCACGGTCACCAACTCGACCGCCCGCTTCTGAGTTTGCTCCAGAAGAGGATGATAATTTGAATGAGGGAAATTCGGTGCGCCTGCCCTCCTGTCAAGCAAAGGCAATTTGTTGTATATTGCTGCCCGGCTGGAAACCCGAATGGAAATCGGGGAAGATCCCGCTCGGCTCTGTTCTTGCCATGCAGCCCATTATCCTCGTGCCGGATGAACGCAGGGGAGCCTCGGTTTGAGTTCAAAAAAGGAGCAAACTATGAGGCGAATCAACGATCCCCGAGGACAAGGAAGTGCTATAAAACATCTATGGCAAGGATGGTGATCGCATCGCCGATCTACGATCCAAGGCGAATATTAACTGTAGGCGGATTACCTATAGTACAATATATTCCTGGGGCGATGAGGCAGCCTATCCGGTTATGTTGCCCTAGAATTGCAACTTCAAAAGGCGTGGAACAAGCATTGGGCGCCGCAATTCATTCATGCAAGAGTCCGTCCGGGCCCGTCGCGTTACAAGCCCATCTATTCTTAGCGAGGGACTAATCCCTGCAAATGATTACAAGACGCATCAAGCACCTTCGTTGGTGGATCGTCTGGACGCTTTTCGGTTCCACGGTGATCAACTACATAAGCCGTCAGACCCTTTCCGTCCTGGCTCCCGTACTCACTCACGAACTGCATCTCAATCACACTCAATATGCGCAGATTGTTTAAGCGTTCCAAATCGCCTATGCGCTCATGTGGCTCGTGGGGGGGATTCTCATTGACTTGATCGGGACCCGACTGGGGTTGGCGCTCGCCGTGATCTGGTGGTCCGTTTCCAGCATGCTGACGGCTTGCGCGAACTCGGTGTTTTCCTTTGGACTTTTCCGCTTCCTGTTGGGCATGGGGGAAGGATGCAATTGGCCGGGAGCTACCAAAGCGGTGGCCGAATGGTTTCCGGCTCGGGACCGGGGGTTGGCCGTCGCGATTTTCGATAGCGGCTCGAGTGTCGGCGCAGTAATTGCCCCGCCACTCGTCGCCTGGCTGACTGCCAAGGTGGGCTGGCGTTACACCTTCGTAGCCTCGGGTTTGTTTGGGTTCTTGTGGCTGGCAACCTGGCTCAGCATCTACCATCCTTTAGACAGCCATCCACGAGTCACCGTGGAAGAGAGGCAAGAAATCGAAGCGGGACGTGACACCGTCACGACATCCGTCCGATCCGGAGCAGGACGATACCTCGCTCTTCTGAGGCAAGCAAATGTCTGGGGAATCGTTCTCGGTCGCGCCTTTTCTGACCCCATCTGGTGGTTCTATGTCTTCTGGATTCCTCAGTATCTGAGCGACGCGCGGGGTTTCAGCCTGAAGCAGATTGGGATCTTTGCCTGGATCCCTTTTCTAGCAGCCGATTTGGGAAATTTCACGGGCGGTTTCGGGTCGGGATTCTTCATCAAGAGAGGAATGCCCGTGATCCGTTCGCGGAAGTTGGTGTGCATCATTTGCACAATTCCCATGCTCGCCGGGATCCCCGTCACACGTGCGCCTAATGCCTATTGGGCTTTGGCCCTGATTAGCTTGGCCACCTGGGGATATGCCGGTTATTCCACGATGGCTTTGACGTTTCCGTCCGACCTTTTTCCTCAGGACGTCGTCGCGTCTGTTTCGGGACTGAGTGGCTTCGCCGCTGGAGTCATGGGAACACTCTTCACGCTTACGGCTGGAGCAATCGTCGACAGGTATTCTTATCTCCCCGCCTTCATCGCTGCCGGAGTGCTGCCGTTGCTGGCAACGGCAGCAGTTATGGTCCTCATTCGCACGCCTCGAGCGGGAGCGACTTAACGTGGATAGCTCGAAATGGAATAAGCAGCTGTGGAGACGGTCGACAAGGGTTGGAAACATGACAAATCGAAGACCATTCTTCCTGGTGCGTCTGTGGGTTTGGCTGACCGTGCCCACCGTGACGCAGGGCCAAGTGGAATTTCACCTCCCCGTTAGCGTCATGTCTGGCCGCATCTCGGAAGAATAACAGGTTTTCCCGATGAGTCAGCAAGGATATGCTGCAACTGGAAGCAAAGACGAAGGAACGCTTGTCGCCCATGGGTTCTATCAGGGGGCGAGTGTAATCGTGAAGGCGCACCTCTCAATTACCTGTGATGTCAGCGAATCACCTCTAACAGCACTGACTGCCGCGGTACGTTCCAGCCCTCGACCTCCACGGCAGGCGGCGTTTCCCCCCAAGCATCGTACGTAGCCGTAATTTCTTTACGCTCGCCGGGCAGCAGGGAAATATAACTATCCTGAAGCAGGATGGGCAGGATCTCCTCGCCGTCTACTCCCTTCTTCAGCCGGAGACGAACAAAGAATGCAAGCTGCTTCGTCGGGTTCTCCACCGTAAGGTGGGCCACTCTCTCTTTACCCTTTTTCTCAGCTCTGCCGCTGACCTGGAGCTGGGCGGGCGGCAGTTCACTGAGGCCCGTGTAGTCGGCAAACGACTTGGCGGCGGTGCGACGGTGCTCCCTCCTGGTCCAGTCGATAACATCAGGCTTAGTCGAAAGCCAGTAGAAGTTGGCACTTACGGGTTTCCCGTCCGAGTCCTCCATCCGGAGGTCCAGAAAATAGGTTGTGCTCAGGTGTTGCACCTCGGGAACGAGGAATAGCCGTGCGGTGCCGTCGGGGCCCACATCAAAGGTCATGGTCTTTGAGAACTTCGGGCGCAGGCCCAGATCATACACGGTCGCCCGGGCCTTAAGGCCCTTGAATTCCCGATAGAGAGAATTGACCACGACCACCGACCGGTCGTCATAGGAATACTGAATGTGCAGCGGCTCACAGGCCTTTTTCGTGCCGAAGTACGCACCCGCTGGCCGGAGGTAGTAGTCGTATATGGCCCACTCCAGTGAGGGCCAGGCGCTGTTCAGCGTTTGTTGCAGGACCCCAGTGGACAGATACTTGTTCCTCCCATACGCCTCAAACATGGCGCGCTCGGCTTCATAAGACATCAATTGGGATTTCTTAACGTAATCCTCCAGGGAGTCTGCACGCCCCAAGCGCGCGGTCAGCGCCTGGTCGAAATCCGCGAAATCGAATTCCGCACGCGGAAGGCTTCCGGCATGCAGGATCCAGCATTCATCATCCGGCCACATATGGCTTTTGGGGAGAAACAAACGCAGGCTCTCCATAGGGGGGATGACGATGCCTGGCCCGCCCTCGGTGATGAACCCGAACGCTCCACCGTAATCCTTATCGGTAAGCCAGTAGGAGGGAGGAACCCACGCATAAGGTCCCGTCATCTTGACACCCGGTTGGGGAACATCTTCAGTGGCCTTTTCGGTAGCGGAAGGTAAGTAAGGATTGGGCCAGTTGAGTTCCTTCAGAATCCCCACATACATCGCCTCCACTCGGGGTGGGGGCGCGTTGTCATCTCCGTTGAGCCAGACCAAAAGGCTGGGATGATTCCGGAATGAGCGGATGGTGTCCCGCAATGACTCCGCTGCAACCCGGTAGTTCTCCTCATCCCAGTCCTGCCAGCGCTCCCAGCGATCGCCACAACACCAGCCGGGCAGGAGTAGGATTCCATATCGATCGCACAGGTCCAGGAAATACTCGTTCTCAAGCTTACCGTCCATGCGCAGAGCATTGAGGTTGAGATCCCGGATATACCTGATCTCCCATTCCTGCCTCTCCGGAGACGACCTCAGCATCATGTCCGGCCACCAGAGCGCGCCACGGATCAGAATCTTCTGGCCATTGATTCGGAACACGCGATGGCCCTCAGCAGTCAGTTCCGAAGTAATTTCCCGGATGCCAAACTTTACGTCCTGTGCGTCGGAAATCTGGCCGTTCGATTCGAACTGGAGGTGAAGGTCGTACAGGTCCTGGGCGCCCATTTGGGCGGGCCACCAGACTCGCGGGCTGGGAATGGTGAGCTGAGAAAAGCGCTCAGGCGTGAACACGGCGATCCTCGATTCCCCGGGTCCCAACTCGACTTCCTGCGCAATCGTAAGGCTCTCGATCTGGCCTTTCAAAACCCCCTTCATGACATGTTGAGTCGCATTCTTCAACTCGGCGGTTATGGTCAGGTGGGCGGCGGCCAGAGACGGCATATCCAGATGAGAGATAACCTGCGGGTGGCGCACCGTCACGGGTCCGCTGGTCACAATCCGCACGGGCCGCCAAATCCCCATGTCCTTATCAGGGGGAAAGGGATTGATGTTTACCCAATTGTACGCCAAGTCAGTGGGCTCGGGCGCGAAGACCTCTATAGCGAGGACATTGGCGGAACCGGGCACGATCGTGCCGGTGACATCAAACTCATAAGCCCGGAACATGCCCACAACGCGGGCGGAATCGGCAAGGAGCTGTCCATTCAGCCAGACATTCGCCCGGTAGTTGATCCCGTTCATCTGTAGCCAGGTTCGCCTGCCCTCGTCGCTCGCCGGGCTGCGAAACTCCGTCCGGTACCACCAGGATTTCCGGAAGGGGCTTTCCGGGGACATGGCAAAATGCACAAAACTTGGGCTGCGAGGGTATTGAGCGCCGGGGAGGGTTCGTAGGTCCATCCCGAAGTAAGGATCGGTGTACACTCTGTCCTCAACCAGGGCAGCCAAAACCGTGGTGGGGACCTTCGCCGGGTACCAGTTTTTCGGCTGGTATTGGGTTGTCGAAAGGACCTCACCGTTTTCCTTCACGTTGGCCGAAGACTGGATCATCCAGCCGTCTCTCAGGGTGATGGCGGTTTCCGCCGACGCGCCTTTCGCGTTCAGAGGATGGCCGAGACAGCAGTTCGCCGTTACCAACGCAATCAACACGTAGTGCCTGATCTCCATCGGGATAACTCTCCGTTCTGGTCGCCCCGGTTTCCACAACGCGGAAAGGTGCAGGCAACCAAATAAATACAGCATCAGTCGGACAAATCAAAGTCGGTCTCCGGGCGTGTTTGTCAACTCGATTTGGCCCACCCGATAACACCACGATGAGTGGATAGAGCGCTGTGAGCGGCACGATAATGGAGGCATTGCCGCCAGCCTTCATAGCAGTCTAATATCCGATCGTCCGTCGACGTTACCGGTATCGTGTCGAAACACGTCCAAATGTAATGAGCGCCCACCTGATTACTCGGGCCCGGTATCTGCCTTCGCACCCTCAACATCGAGGAATCCTGCGTAACCCGGACCGCCAGAACCCACATATCCGTGGCTGGCACCAGAATCATCTGGACTGACCCAAAAGGAGTAGAGCTCTCCCAACCGGAGATAAAACTTGAATCGAACCGGTTTCCCGGCCTGCTGGGACAGATCCGAGCTTCCACTCCACGTCACCATCTGTAAAGTCTTGTCAACCCTGACGGGCTGGCAGTTATCCTTGGTGAAGGGTTGGATCACAGTACCAGCCGAGTCAAGCAATTCCACGCGGAGTTCACCCTGGCGCGCGTTGGTGTTCACAAAAAGCCGATTCCCATTAAACTGCACCGGTCGTGTCGTCAAAGTGCCCTCCTCGCGAAGGGAGTCCATAGAAGCAAAACCATCGCGGCGCAAAAAGGCAAGTCCTGTATTCATATAACCATCCCATATTTTTTCCTTATCTTTGGGAAGGTCGCGAGCTGAAAAATACATGTACAGTTTGTCCCCGACCACCACGCATGCACCGGTTGCTGACTGGCAATTCCCCCAGTTCCAGGCGCCCGGCTTCTCCGTCACATAAAAGAAGGGTCTGCGGTCCGGACGGTAATAGTGGAATCCATCCCGGCTGTAACCTAGCAGAACTTCATTGCGCTTCTGAATGTGGCGCCTGGCGCACTCTCCATTCTCGGGGCCCTGCCATACAGAGAAGAATCCGAGCATCATGCTTTCATACGCTACGGTATCAAAATGATAAAGCTGCGGCGCGATACGCGCAAAATCTTCATTGGGATTGTGAGGATCGTACTTGTCAGCAGCCAGCCATGGAACGATTCTCCCGCTCGGGACGGTGTCATTGGCCAGTTTTGTGGCTTGGCCTGGATCATTGTCCTCCACATAGGCCCGGGCTCGGCCTTGTCGAGGGTCCATGTAGCGGATGTTGATCACCCATTTATCCCGGAAGGGATTGTAATGTGCATTCGTGTGGTCCCCCACGCGGCCAGACACCGCTTCCGGCTCTGACCAGTGAATCCCATCGCTCGAGTGGCAGTAATAAAGGCACCAGTCGCGCGGGTCGTCCGGATGGTCCTTTGACCAGGCGGTGTAAAAGATCTTGTACCGGCGCGCGGCATCATCCTTGTAATCAACCCACACACTATTGGTATCAAACGGCCGTCTTTCCTTTCCTTCCCAAGGCCGATCGATCACCATGACCTTTGCAACCTTGGTGTGGTCAATGACGATGTTCGTCCCGGGCACAACACCGAGATTGGGCTTCTCCCAATGAATGCCGTCTTTAGAGGTTGCATAGCAGGTGTACATTAGGTAGCCACACGTATACCACATTTTAAATAAGCTGGCCTGGTGATCGTACCAGATGCCGCCACTGAATGGCCCAGCAAACGGCGCGGGGCCCTCTATCTCCCATGCTTTATCAGGTTTGATAATTGGATTGCCCTCGTAATACTTGGGTTGATGGTAGGTACGTTGGAGGGTCGTCTCTTCGATTAGGAAATCGTCCACAAACAATTGCCTGCCCGTGTCGATCTGGATGACCTTCGGAGGGCTTTTCAGGTAAGGCACGGGCGCAGGTTCGGGCGAGAGTTCAAAGTCGCTCGGCGGCCAATTTGCCTCAAGCCAAATGCTGTTGTAAAGCTGTTGTTGCGCTGCCATTCCGGCGGGGAGCAGCACCACGCAAAGTATGTAGATACCTGCAAAACTGCCGAAGCCCCTTATTGTTGTCATGTCTGCCTCCACCTTAAGAGCTCGCTACCGGTTAGCAGCCCGTGGGCGAAGCCGCGCTCCGCTGCGCAGCCAAAACCACTTCCACAGACTTCCTCGCTTCAGCAATGCTACAGGCGATTGGCCCGTCCTGTGCGACTGCCTCCAGAAACTCCTTGTCTTCCGCTCGGAACATGTCGTCCCGGTCCGTGTCTAACTCTTCGTGCTGCCACTCGCCTGCAGCGGCTTGATAAAGGGATACGGTGCACCTCTCCCAGCGCGCGAACTCCACCGTGATGACACCGGAGGTTCCGATCAGTTCCGTAATGCGGCGCCGCGGCCGCTGGAAGTAGTCAAGGTGGATGGACGCTACCCGACGACCCTCAAAGTCCATGAGCATCTCGACGAGATCGGGCGCACTGATGCCGATGTCGCTGTAAGTGTCGGCCAGGCACGAGACATGTCGGACGCCTCGTCCTGCGTACCAAATGGCCAAGTCGATTTCGTGCATGAGATCGAAAGCGCCGCTGTACTGAGAGGCAAACAAAGTGCGGTAATCCGGCCGGATCTCGGGCAGGCACTCACCCATGAGTGCCCGCACCGATACGAGCCGACCTATGCGTCCTTCATCAAAGTAGCGCTTGGCCCTTCGGTGCGCGTCGTGATAACGGAAGCAGAGCCCTACCATTACTTTCCTGTTCTGCGTGGCAGCGAGGCGGGCTAAATCGTCCATGCCATCGGCGCTGTCCGAAAGCGGCTTTTCGCAGAAAACATGACATCCGGCGCGAATCGCCTCCGTCGCCATCGGCACATGCAGCTTGGGAGGTGTGCCGATGAGGACGACGTCGGGCCTGTCCGCGAGACCGGTTTCGTAAGAGTCGTACAGGCGCACGGATGGAACCTGCGCGAGCAGAGACTCACGCTGGTTCGGCAGCGGGTCGCAAGCCCTTAGATCCGCCACGCCGAGCCTGGCAAGCACCCGTGTGTGACGCTTACCGATGCTTCCGCAGCCTGCAATGAGAACACTGAGTTGTTGCCAAGTCTTCACCACGCTGTCATACCTCCGTCCACTGGTAGGTTAATCCCTGTTACGTAGGACGAAGCCTCTGACGCGAGGAAGACCACAGCCTCTTTCATTTCCTTTCCATCCTGCCCCATGCGGCCCATCGGCACCAAGTAGTTGTACTGCCGATGGAATGTCTCGTCCTGGTGACGCCAAAATCCGCCGGGGCTGATACAGTTCACGCGAATGTTGTACTGAGCCAGCCAGCAGGCCATTTCTCGGGTCATGCTGATAACGCCTCCCTTGGCGCTGGCGTAATCAATGGTTACCCCACCCATGGGGGTTCCCTGGTAAACGCGATGATCCTTCCCCACCATGCCTGCCACCGAACCGATGTTGACGATCACTCCCTGGCGCGCCGCTTTCATGGCCTTGGCGACAACATGCTTGACACAAAGGAAAACTCCCGTCATGTTGACATCGACCGTGAACTCCCACTCGCAGAGAGGGCGCTCTTCAATAGGTTTGTTCTCTGGCGTGCTCACCACATTGCCGGCATTACACACTAGGATGTCAATTTTCCCGAACCTCTTCAAGACGTCGGAAACCATATTTTCCACTTGATCTTCATTACGGACATCGCAGGCAAAGCCCATGACCCTGCGGCCGGTATCCTTGACGATCTGCTGGGCCGCCTTCCGCGCCGATTCGAGATTACGGCTCGTCACCGCGACGTCCGCTCCTGCCTCGGCCAACGCATTCGCCATGTCGAACCCTAAGTTGCGTGCGCCACCGGTCACTAGAGCCACCTTGCCCTGGAGATTGAATAGGCCTTGGATTTTTACTTGTGTCATTCTGGAGATCCTCTTCGCTTTCCGCGTAGCATTCACCAGCCGTCCCATTCGAATAGAGGCCATCCACCCCACTCGAAACAAGAATGTGGATTTCATCGGCCAGCCAGGACCAATCGATCGATTCGTCGGGAGCTATCGGAAGGAGCACCGTAGCCCATGTGCCCTTAATTTCCTGGCTAGGAAGTGGCTTCATCAGTATTTTGTCGCATCGGGTTAGGGCATGTTATGTTAGGCGCGGTTGCAACTCGAACGTTGAGCAACAACAATCCCGCCCCAAGCAGCAGCATACCTGTTACCTGAATTGTCGGGCCCAGCCCCATCGTTGATTTCAAGGCCCCCGCGGCTGCCGCCACGATGCCACCCGCAATGCACCCGGCGAAGTTGAATAGGCCGTATCCCGTGGACCGTAGCCGCGCGGGGGCAATCTGGCAAAGAACTGGCATGCAATTGGCGTCGTAAGCCCCCCTGCCGACGCCGAAGACCACCAGCGCCAGAAGCAGCAGCACGCTGGAACTTGTGATCCCGACGAATAACAGAAAGGGGGCCGCAGCCATCAGGCCTCCAGCCTGAGTGAGGAGCCGACTTCGTTGTGTACGGCTACTGAAGTAGTCCGCAAGCCAGCCGCCCAGGAGGATTCCCGCCACACTGCCGATCTGAATATAAAAGGTCGCGGAAAAACCAGCGCGACTCAGGCTCATATGAAATCTCTCATAGAGATATAAAGGCATCCACGTGTACAGCACCCAGTTGCTCATGGACATCGCGGAGAAAACCAATGTCAAGGTCAAGAAACCCGGAAGATTGATAAGCTCCCGTGTTGCTGGCAGAAAGGAGAGGGTTCCGTTGGTCGCCGGTAGTGACTGTTGCTCTGCCTTCTCCCGCAACCCCAGCATTACGAAGAGGGCATAAATCAATCCGCCGGCGCCGAGCAATAAGAAAACCGGCCGCCACCCGTAGTGCTCTCCGATCCAGCCACCCCCTATTCCTCCGATAACCATTCCCACATAGGCACCGCTCTGATGAATTCCCGTCGCCAGCGACCGCGAGCGTTCACCGTGATAATCAGCAATCAGGGCCAAGCCTGCTGGCAAATAACACGCCTCACTAATTCCCATCAAAGCGACGGCCACCAGCAGTTGGGGGAAAGACCGGGCTTCGCCGATTGCCGCGCTCATCAGCGACCATAGCAGCAAGCTCAAAACAATGATGCGCTTGCGTCCAAAGCGATCGCCGAGAAAGCCTCCCAAAGGGCTGCACGCGGCGTACACCCAAAGGAGGGCTGTGGGAATCAGGCCGAGCTGATAATCCCGCAGTCGCAGGCCCGTTCGCAGCAAGGGGAAAAGGGAGAAGATGACTTGCCGGTCGAGATAGTTCAGAAGAAATACCAGCCAAAGCATCGCGACCACAAGCCAGGCGTAACGCGAGTCCTTCATCGGAGGCCCAACCCCGCGAACGGATAACCGGCAAAGCTGCTCTTGAGCAAAAGGTTGCGCAGTTGCGAGCGCTGAAAAGCGGTGAGTGTTTGGGGCCGCTTGAAACTCGGCCCGCAATCGATTCCGGACCACGCCAGCATGGCCTTGATCGCGGGCAAAAGCGGAAACCGCAAAATTATGTCAATGAGTTCGTTCGCCCGGTCCTGCAAACGGCGGGCGGCCTCCCACCTCTGCTGGCCTGCCAGTTTGTAAAGCTCGACGTACAATTCGGGAATCAAATTGTAAGTGCTCCCGATCCCCCCATCGGCGCCCATCAGCAAGCCTGCCACCAGAACCTCATCCCGACCATTAAAAATGAGGTAGTTTGCCTTCTTGATAGAATGTAACTTGTAGAGATCAAAGTCAGTGAACTTCAGGCCGATGACGTTGGGAATATGGCAGAGCTCCAGGATCTGTTCAATGGTGGCAATGCCGGGGTAGACCGCCGGCATGTAATAAACTAGGAAAGGCAGCTCTGAAGCCGCCGCCAGCCTTTGATAGTACTGGCGGATTTCGGCGAAATTGCGGGCGCCCAGTGGAGGAAGGCTGCTGACGGCGTGCGCCCCAATGCGCCGCGCATGGTGGGCCAGCGGCAGCGCCTCCGATAATTTCGGCGCCCCCACGTGCACCACCACCACTTTTCCCCGATGAGAACATTTCACTGCCACCTCGGCAACGCTTTGGCGCATCGCGACGGATTGCAAGAGTCCCTCTCCCGTCATGCCACACACGTAGACCCCGTGCACCCCAGCAGTGTATAGCCGCTCCAGGAGGGACTCCATCGGCCCGGGGGCGAACTTATTATCCCAGGTCAAGGGTGTCACAACAGCGGGAAGAATACCGTGGAAAATGTCTTTCATTGTCATTCGATCACGTAGTCACGAAGCTGATCCAGCAAAAACCGGTCACTACGAACCCAGTCCATCAAACGACGCTCGCGACTACGTACCCTCTCGACCGCCCGTGGGAGTCTCTCTTCGACGCCCTCGGGCACCAAGAGCACTCCATTTTTGTCTCCGTGGAGAAGATCCCTGGTGCGGATGATGTCTCCACACACCTGGACAGGCACTTTCTTTGCGCGCAGGAATGATCACGCGAAAATATTCGTTGGCCCCACGGTCCGGGCAGATGATAATGACAATCTCCTCATCATGGCTCACGGAAATCAATTATCTTGGGTTTCACCCGAAATCCGCGCGTGCTGTAACCAATGTAAACCACTCCAATCAAAAACCAGAGCCCACCAGCAATCTTGGCCAGGATATTGAGGTTCCACCAAATGATCGCACAGAAGACAAACCCGAACAAAGGCAGGAGAGCGTCACTCAGAACGTGCCACCGACGCCTTTTACGATTGACCACGCTGAATTGCCAGAACACCGTGAGGTTCACGCCCATGAAAGCGAGGAAGGCACCGAAGTTTAATAACTCCCCAGCGTGCTGATAAGCGTTCCCAAGGTAGTTAAGCGCCACCGCACCGGCAAAGGCAACCACTCCAATGAGGATAATGTTGTAAGTTGGCGTATTCGTTTCATAGTGAAGGTGGGCAAAAAACTTTCTTGGCAGTACTGCATCACGCCCCATGCCAAACAAGAGCCGGGCTGCACCCAGCCCGCCCGTCAAGCCGCTCCCCAGGCTTGCCAGAATCAGAATACCCCCCATCGCTCCAAAAAGCGGGAAGCCGCCCGCACGCCTGCAGACGTCCATAAAAGCGGTCTCGAGATTCACGAACTCGTGCCAGTTAGGCCACACGCGCTGTCCCAGGTAAACTTCCAGACCGCCGAAAATTCCCGTCAGGAAACAGACCATTACCGTGGCCAGCAGGACGTTTCGTTTGGGATTTTCCACTTCTTCAGTAAGAGTCGTCACACCATCGAACCCGATGTACGTCAGGGCGGCAAACGAAGTGGCACTCCAAATCCGGTGCGTGTCGAACGTCTTTGGATCGTAAAACGGCTTAATCGAAAACAAGCCATTCCAGCCTTGCGTAAGGAAAAGGTACCGCACCGCATAGTAGAAAAACGCGGCAATCACCACACACATCCAAAGGAGAAGAATTTTGTTGGCACGCGCTGAAGATTTGATCCCACGCAAATTCAGAATGGTCATGAAGCCCACCACCAGGAAGGCCGCAACTGCATAGGGCATTTGCGGGAAATAGCGGCTGTGGAGAGCAACCGAAATCCAGATAGTGTTTATCAACGGCACCAGGATGTAATCCAACAGCATCGCCCAGCCCACAAGAAAGCCAAGGTAGGGGTCGAGCCCCTTGCCCACATAGGTGTAAGCGGATCCGGCTGAGGGATAAATCCCCGCCATGCGGCCATAACTGAACGCCGTAATCATCATGGCGAACATAGCGATCAGAAGGGTCGTTACGGTATGGCCGTTCGAAAGTTTCTCCGCCACGCCGAAAAGCGGGATTGGAGCGATCGGCTGGATAAGCACAATGCCGTAAAAGATTAGGTCCCACAATGTTAAGACCTTTCGCAGTCTCAACGGACCGATCACAAGAGTTGATTCCGACCGTTTCGCCATTGGGGGTCAATGACTGATCGATTTCGAGTGGTTTCCCGGCCTCAATCGGTCGTCAATGATCTTCCGTTGAAAAAGGTGATTGAGGCCTTTCCCAGCTCATATCTACCCATTCTATAGTTGAATGAAAAATTCCACGCTGGTTGAGGGATTGCGCTTTCTGAAAAAGGTTATTTCTTTTCATCCTCCGAGTCTCCGCCACGAAGAGGCCTCGTAACTCGACTGCCCACACTGTCCTGGCACTATTCGGGTAAAAAAAGGACTTAGAATCCTGATTGATCGCATCGCAGCAAATCGAAAGGCCCGGTTCCAACGCCAGTCTCCCCTACAATCACATACCCACTGCCCGATCGCTTCAAACTCAAACCTCGGTGTCCATTTCGTGCTGGTATCGCAGGTCGGCCTGACTGCGCCCTCAAATCCAGATTGCTTCTCTGCACCTGCCCGCTCTGGATGACTTGGAACAGCTTGGCTTTGTCCGCAGCCCCGCTGCGGGCAGGCACTGGTTGCCACTCACAGTTCCGAGCAGAGAAACGGTCCGAGATCATTGCTGCGAAGTGAGGCTATGGAACATCGCAGTTAGAGAAGCCCTTCTTTCGTTGGCTAAACGCACTGTTCATATATGCTCATCCAACTCTAACCCGCTACCGATAGCCGTTTTTCAGAAATTATGAAATCAACTGTCGACTCATTACCCTAGGACACCTCGTCGTCGGAAATATTCCATCCACTCACTCGCACCACAGCCGTGTCATTTCCCAGAGCCGTAGTTTGGTATGTCGCGGTTACCTCCTTCTTCTCCCCGGGGATCAGTGAGAAATAATTGTCTTCCCACAAAACGGGCAAGACCTCTTCACCACCCCTGCCCTTGCGAATCTGCAAAATTATGAAAAAGGCCAGGTGTCGGGTTGGGTTTTCAACGGTTACCCGCGAAGAGGTAAACTTCCCATGCTGACGGGTCTCACTTGTCTTTCTTAATTGAACCGATGGCAACTCACTGAGTGCAGTAAGGTCAGCGTACGATTTGGTGGGGGTATAAAGCCGGATGGGCGTTTCATAGTCGAGGACATCGGGTTTCGTTGAAAGCCAATAGAAGTTTGAGCTGATAGGCTTGCCGTCAGAATCGTTCAGTGACAGCCGCACGAAATAGGTCGTTGTCAACCCGTCAAGCTCAGGGATAACGAGCACCTTCGTGCTGCTGTCGGGCGGCACATGGGTCGTGACCTCGCGTGAGAACCTTTCCTTAAGGTTACGATCCAACACCTGGGCTTTGATTTTGACGTTACCGAACTCTCTATAAAGCGAGTTCACGATGACGATAGACTGATCGTCATAAGAGTACTGGACGTGAAGCGGTTCGCATGCCTTCTTGGTGCCGAAGTAGGCGCCCGACGGCTGGAGGTAGTAGTCGAAGAGCTGCCACAACAAGGATGGCCACGCATTGTTGAGCATTTGATGGATGACCCCCGTTGAGGTATATTTGTTTCTTCCGTATGCCTCATACATCGCTCGTTCACCCTCGTAAGCCATGACTTGTGCTTTCATTATGAAATCATCCAGGCTCTTAGCTGGTCCGTAACGGGAATTAAGCGCCTCAGTGAACATCCACCTAATGTCCTTGAAACGTCCTCCCGCGTGGAAATCCCAGTATTCGTCGATTGGCCATAAGTGATCCGTAGGAATGAATTTACGGAGACTTTCGACCACGGGAATAGCCGGGCCGGGGCTACATTCTGGATTAAACCCAAACCCCCCTCCGATATGCTTGTCGATTAACCAATAAGAAGGGGGGACATAATAGTAAGGGCAGCCTCCCTTCATTCCGGTGCTTCCTGTCAGCGGCGCTGGTGTGCGACTTTTGGACCCAAGGACAGGATTTGGCCAGTTCTCATCCTTGAGAGTGTTGAGATACATTTCCGCGACCTTTCTTGGAGGCGAATTGTCATCACCATTCAGCCAGCACATCACGCTCGGATGGTTTCTGAACCAGCGGATTCGATCCCGCAAGCAGTCATCCGCAACCGCATAGTCCTCCTCCTTCCAATTTTCCCACCTTTCCCAGTGATCGCCGCAGCACCAGCCCGGCATGAGCAGGATACCGTATTGGTCCGCCAAGTCCAGCAACTGGTCGTTTCCGAATTTGCCGTCCATTCGCAAGCAATTCAAGTGCATATCCGTGGCATACTGGATTTCCGCTTCTTGTCTCTTGGATTGGTAGCGCAGGAGCATGTCGTCCCACCAACCCGCTCCCCGGATCAGAATCTTCTCGCCATTAACCCTGAAGAGCCGATAGCCCTGCGCCGTAAGCTCGGATGTGACTTCGCGAATCCCAAAACGCACTTGCTGCGTATCAGAAATCTGGTCGTTGATTTTGAATCCGATTTTCATTTCGTGTATCGTTTGCGCGCCAAGCTGCCAAGGCCACCAGAGCCGAGGATTAGAAATATTGAGTTGCCTGAACTTCTCTGGAATGAAGCTCGCTCGCTTCCACTCATGCGGTCTGAGCTCGACGTCTTGCTCGAATGCAACATCCTCCATCCTGCCCGCCAGAACCCCTGTCACCGGATGGTCGCTGGCATTGTGCAAATCCGCGTTTACGGTTAGGTGCGCCGTCGCACGCGAGGGTAGCTCGAGGTGACTAATAACGTGGGCATTACGCAGCCTAACCGGACCACTTGTGGCCATGAACACTTCCTGCCAAAGTCCCATGTTCTTGTCGGGGGGGGCGGGATTGATATCCACCCAGTTGATGCCAAGGTCATCGGGGCCCGGGGCGAATACCTCGACGGCAAGGGCATTGACCTCGCCAGGCTTGGCAAGCCCACTGACGTCGAATTCGTAAAACCGGAAGCAGCCCACTACCTTGGAGACGTCGGCTACGCAGTACCCGTTCAGCCAGATGTTGGCTCGGTAGTTGATCCCTCGAAAGTTCAACCACAGTTTCTTCCCGTGATAACCCGGTGGAATCTCGAACTCCCCCCGGTACCACCATGGAACCCTGAACGGGCTGTCATCCGGCATCGGGAAATTCGCGAAGAAGGCCCCAATGGGGTACTCTGCGCCGGGAATCAATCTCAGGTTCATCCCGATGTACGGGTCTGGGTAGACCTTGTTCTCGATGAGCGCTCCAAAAACGGTTGAGGGGACCGAGACAGTATACCAGCCATGTGGCTGGTATCGTAATGACGAGAGCACTTCGCCTGGCTCTTGTATGGAGGCAGTGGACTGGAGCTGCCATCCTTGCTGAGGGATCAGTTTTGTTGCGTTATCTGGTTGCGATGGAGTTTCCTGTAAGAAGCCATGAAACAAGCGCGATGAAAGGGAAACCGCCATAGCCTCTTTCATGAAATCGCGTCGAGTACTAGAACCAGACATGACCATATGCTCCCATAGAGATTTGCGGCCCGATGTACGCGCTACTTCAGTACGTACAACCGTTTGTTGCCGATATGATTACGGTAGCCATCCTAACAGAAGAAAATCCCCCCTATCTGGTGCCGGCCACAAAATGCCACGGGTGCGTCAAGAACCCAGCTAGTACATAGTTGCATTAATAAGCGACATTATTCATGGCCCTCGGAAGGGCGGGGCTAAAGCCTCGTCCTTCCATCCGCCGACAAATAAGGTCGCTAACCTCTGCAACTAAGCACTAGTATCGTTGGGGCCGCAGCCCATTTTGCTCCAAACTTACGCAAGAACCCCTTTGGGATACCACTTCTCCTCGTGTCTGCCCTTGTTAACGTAGTTTCAAATGGCGAACTTATGGCCACCCAACCATGGAGCCATCCCGGCAGTACCGGTCTGATTGGCTCCGCCGAGGATACTGATCAATGCTCGCCCCGCCATCCGCTGGCCTAACCTGAGGAAGAAGAGCAGGCGTCCGCAAGCCGGTCAACTCAGAAGCTCAAGTGTATGCCAAGTTCAATAGTCCGGGTTGTGGATGAAGATGAGATCACACCGGCCCCGGAGGTCCCGATACTCACGTTTGGATTACCAAAGTTCGGATGATTGAATAAGTCAAGCGCATCTGCCCGGAATTCAAGTTTTCCACCCTCCCCTAGTTTGCGAATGGGGAAGCCCTTGGTCAATGAGGCGTCAAGATCTTTTAATCCAGGGCCGAGCAGAATATCTCGTCCTGAGTTCCCGAACGTGTACGGCGCAGGTTGAACAAATGCAGTGGCGTCGAACCATTTTTGGATGGTAGGGTTCGAAAGTTTCCCGCTCGCAATCCGATTGGGGTACCATGAACCCGCCAAGGACCCGCTCAGATTGGCTGTCCCCATGATCGGCATAAAAGGCGCTCCAGAATGTGCATAGAAGAGCGAGGAAAGCTGCCAGCCCCCGATAACGCCGTTTAGGATCCCGGTGTGATTCACGAAGTGCCTTCCTCTCCCAAACGGGAGTTCGTAGGCAAAGTAACCATTAAAGATGTGCCGCATATCAAAGGTCGAGAGCCCGTAATTGGCCTCCCGGTCATAAGAGTTTTGAACGTTATCGATAGGGCCATTACTAAATCCCGAGATAGTTCCATCGTCCAGACTTCTCGACCACGTATAGTTCGCCGCAAACATGAAGCCTTCCGAAAACTCACGCTTTACTGTTAATTGGAAGGAATTGTAATTCGACATACCATCGTCGAGGTGGGCGGTGATTCCCGTATACTGTGGGTAAGGTCGCCTAGGTTGGGCGTTTCCCGGACCCAGAAGGCCAAGAGGTACCTGGTCAATGTCTCGCGTACACAGGATATGGACGCCTCGAGTCCACACATAGCCACCGTCCACGAAAAACCGGTGCGGCAGTTGGTGCTGAATGTCAAAGTGGGCCTGTTGCATATACGGGATGTGCGCGTCGGAGGGATAATAGGTCAGGGCCGCCCCGTTAAGCAATGTCGCTGAAGGCGTTCCAGTGGGATAAATAGGCGGTGGCGGTCCTTGGGCCAAAGATGGGTAGGTCGCCTTTAAGGTTGCCGACGGGGGAGATAAGGTGAAGATTGGGGTGAGCAGGTCTGTCGACGTTTTATTGCCTGTCACCGACCACCCCTGACCGATAGCCAGGTATGAGTAGTTGCCACCTCCCCAGATCGAGTCGAAAATTCCGTATGCACCACGAATTGACCACCCGTCTTTGGGTGACCAAGCAAATCCTGCTCGGGGAGCAAAGCCATCGTAATCGGTATTTTGGAGCGCTGTGCGTCCCCCTTGCCCAGCAAACCACAACGCGCCTAGCGTATTCGTGGCCGGGTTCGTAATAAAAGGGTCAAAGTTGGCGACTCTGTTGTATTTCTCGCTCCATCCAGTCAGTATCATGTACCGTAGGCCGAGATTGAGGGTGAGGCGCCGCGAGATCTTGTAATCATCGTTCGCGAATAGCTGCGCATTCCGTCCTGGCGAACCCGTCAACGGGCTCACAGTGACAGACCATGTCTGTGGCAAGCCAAAAAGGAAATCCGCGTACCCCAGACCCGCGCTTGTTGAAACTGCGGGATTGCGAGTAAAGGTACCGCTGAAGGTAAAACTCCCCTCCTGCAGCCCCGAGCCATTCAGCCTTGAATAAAAACTGTCATACTCGCCACCAAGCTTAATGATATGCTTTCCTTTCACCATGGTCAGTAGGTCGGACTCCACGTAGCTGCCCTCGACGTCAATTGCTGCCTTTCCGCCGTTAATCCCAACCGCTATTGCGCCGGTAATACTGACAGTCGGAAACATGTCCGACACAGGATTAATTAGCCCTAACTTCTGCGGGTACCCCTCCCCCACATCCGGGGCAGCAAAGATTCCATTGTAGCGCAGTACCCCAAAGTTAAACTGGTTTACGATTGTGGGGCTGATCGACCACGAATCCGATAGACTTCCCTGGTACTCGTAAGGACGTGCGCTATAGACTGCTATTGGTATCCCGCTAACAGATGGCGAGTATTCATGCACGAATGTCGATGTATGGGAGAGCCGATTGGAAGAGGAAATGTTGTAATCGACACTGCCGCTGTACCAACTCTCCCCCGGATTGCTTGGAAGATCCTTGTAATAGTTATTGAACAGGCCCGGGTAATTAGCCGGGGGCAAGTATGTCTGAATATTGGCAGCCACAGGATCAATCTCGTTTGGAGGAATAACGTTGTTGAATAGAGGAGTTCGAACCCCATTACTGAGGCTGCTTGGATCGTAGATGGTGGGAAATCCTTGGCCTGAGAAATTCCCTTGCTCCATCGCCGCAGTCGGGACCGTATAGTACGTGGGGGAATAAGTCACCTGTCTCTTCCCCTGGTACGAGAAGAAGAAAAACGCTTTATCGTGCTTAATAGGTCCGCCAACGGTACCACCGAACTCATTCCAATGCGTACGAGATGTCGTTGGCGAGAAGAAGTTTCGGGCATTCAAATCAGTATTCTGCACAAACTCAAACAAGGTGCCATGCCACTGGTTCGTGCCGGTCTTCGTCATCACATTGAAAACCGAAGATCCATTACCATACTGCGCGCTGAAGTTGGTGGTATCGGCGTGAACTTCCGAAATGGAATCGAGGGGCTCGTCACCGGCAACGTCAGGATTCAAATCGTATGCGAAGATATCGCTCGCACCATTAATCAGCCAGTTATAATGGAAAGGCGCGGCGCCATTCACGGCCATTCTCACACCCGTCCCAATCCCAACCACCGTACCCGGCGAAACACCAGGGAGTAGCACATCGAAGTTAAACCACGACCTGCCCACGTTAGGAAGGGTCGTAACCATTCCGGCCGTCAGTGCGGTGCTGTTCTCCGAAGTTTCAGTTTTAACGAGAGGGGTGGGCGCGTTGACCGTCACCTGTTGGGATACCGTTCCAACGTGGAGCTGCGCATCAATCGCGATCACCTGAACGCCCAAGACGACCCCTTCTCTGACATAAGTGGCGAACCCATTCTTTATAAAAGCAATGGAATAGATTCCCGGCAAGAGAACAGGCGCGTCATAAACCCCGCCCGAATCCGTTACAACCTTTGTGCTGACACCGGTTTGCACATTGGTGATGGTCACATTCGTGTCGGGTATCACTGCCCCCGACATGTCGGTGGCTGTCCCACGGATCTCACCTGTCCTTGCATTCTGGCCAAACACTAGGACTGCCGATCCGGTAAAGAGCAAGAAAACCACCAAGATTGAGAGCCTCCCAGCTTCGCACGTTCTTGTTGCCATAAAACCTCCTTTCATGACATCCTCCTCACTCTTAAATAAGATGATCGTTTCATGAAATCAAGTCGCTGAGACTAGCTCAACTCTCGATTCCCATGACCCCCGGCCCTGGCACGCAAGCGTACAGGCGAAACGCGCCGGACAGCTTGAAGCCACTCACCGTCACGCGCGCTTCGTTTAAGACGTAATTTGTTGCACGCTCGCATTAAAGCAACATTTCCCGAATAGTCCGGAATCACGGTTGGTAAAAAAGGGTTCACATGGCCCGCGGCTGTTTCAGGCGAAAAGCCGCGGGCGAAGGTGTTTTGCAGAACGAGAGCGATGGTAACCCGCAGCCGCGGCTGCCTCCGGTCGGCGCGTACAATGCGGGTGCCGGCGTGGGTGCGAGCGCCCTCTCGAACGACGCCCTGGATGAGCGGGCCGACGCGCTTCTACGCCCGTGTCACCTCGCCCACGACGGTGATCACCGACGGCGCCAGTCCGTTCACGAGCATCGCCATACCAAGGTCCAAATAGCAGGTCATTACGTCGAGAACCTCGCCGGCCATGGAGTCGCCGCGCTCGGGCAGCGATAGATCGAAGTTTTGCTAACGATTACAGAGCCGACGCATGGAAGGGTTTGAGTGGTTGCAGACCAACAGACAGTCATGAACACCCGGCAAACTAACGAGGTCTTACGTCTCATATTGGCCCTCCTCAGAGGCATTTCCCCCTCCTCTTGAATGGCCCGAGCACCCTTCGCCAGACCGCAGTATTTCAAACAGGAGCGTTGTTATTTTTCGCATTATGCTCAAAACTCCTCCCCTTATTCTTCAGGGGGAAGAAACCGGTACCACGAATTGCTGATATGATCCCGCGCCGCTTGGATTACGTTCTCCTCATCCGTTCCCGCCAAAGCGTCCATTAGAATCTGGTGAGACTTCACACGCTCCTTCAGCGGACTTTGGCTCACGCTGAGCAAAACCATGAGATACGGGAACAAGGGAGCACAGAGCTGCCAAAGAATCCGTTCGAGCGTTTGATTACGCGCGATCCTCCAAACCTTTTGGTGGAAGGCAAGGTCGTCACGTGTGACTTGGTAATAATCATTCGTACCTACGCCTTCCTCGATCCTGCTGACCACGCTATGAAGTTCATCGAGATGCGCTGATGTCCTCCGACGGTGTGCTAGCACGAAAGCCTTGGGCTCAAGTTCGAGTCGGATTTCGACCATCTCCGAGACTTGCTCCGCGGACAACTGGGTCACAAAGCTGGCCGTGTTGGTTTTCTTGAAAATCAGCCCCTCATGCTCAAGAACCTGTAGGGCTTCGCGCACCGTAGCCTGCCCAACACCCAGAGACCTAGCAAGACTCCGCTCGACGATCCTCTCGCCCGGCTTCAGATTCCCGGTCAGAATAGAATCTCGCAGGAAATTGGCAACTTGTAACCTTAGAGGGGCCTGCTGTGGAATAAATTCTTCCAATTTTAGTTGGCTCATAATGCGCTCATAATGATCGTTCATACTCTAATCGATCATGATCTGATCGGGCATCGTAGGATGGCCGAGGTTAAAAGTCAAGAACTTTTCTTGCAGGCATTTCGGAATTTTAGCTACGGAAAGCTTGCAAGGAGGGCTGAGAAGGGGGCGACACGTTCTAACCTGAATCCGGCGCATTTTGCCCATGCGAGAAGGCAGTAGATGCGCGATTGACGTGTCCTTGCTAACAATTCGATCCGCCGCGTAGAACTGACCGGGAGCCCAAAGCGATCCCGGCTTTTTCGAGCACTCCAAGAGTCGCACGGGCTTCGACTGATATCAGCGATGGATTCCCGGAGTGTGTTGAGGGCCAATGCGAAGGGTGCCGTCTCACCCGCAGGGGGGACCCTGAAAACTGCCGAGGAGAAAGAACCGGCGCTTCAGGCTGCGCACCGTACGTAACGATGGTGCAGTCCGCCGACCTCCGCCAACCCGATCACCGGACCTAATTCCGGCGGCTGAACGGCGCGCTCTTCCGGAGCGTCTTTGGCAAGCGAAAGATGAGTGCGTGATCGGCCGTAGTACTGGAAATAGGACTTCAAAGTCCGCCGCAGGGAGGCTTCGTTGAACACTAGCACGTGGTCCAAGCACTCCCGTCGGATAGACCCAATCAGGCGCTCCACGTGGGGGCTCTGCCGGGGTGATCTCGGTGCCGTGAGAACCTCCTGCGTCCCCATTTCTCGGACGATTTGACGAAAGGAGTCTCCATAGATCGAATCTCGATCACGCAGCAGATAGCGCGGTGCGCTGTCCCAGGGAAAGGCTTCGGCGATTTGGCGTGCTGCCCATTCCGAGTTGGGATGGGCGGTGACGTTGAAATGAATCACCCGGCGCCGGTGGTGGGCGAGCACCACGAAGACAAAGAGGACTCGGAACGTTACGGTTGGCACTACGAAGAAGTCGGTAGAAACCAACTGTGGGACGTGATTATTGAGGAAGGCGCGCCAAGTCTGAGATGGCGGCTTCCGTGTGTGCACCATGTACTTGGCCACAGTCGCTTGGGAAAGAGGGATCCCGAGTTTGAGCAGCTCGCCGTGCATTCGAGGTGCGCCCCAAAGCGGATTTGCCAGGCTCATCTTTCGGATCAGGTCCTGAACCTCCGGAGGAACCTGGCGGCGCCCAAGCCGCAGGCCTCGGCTCTTCCACCGCCAGTAGAGGCGAAATCCCATGCGATGCCAACGGATCACCGTTTCCGGTTTGAAGATGGCGAGGGCGGAGCGCCAGCCCGCCCAGAGGCGCGACAGACAAACCCAGAGGAAGCGATCAGCGGCGTTCAGGGGAAGTCGCTTCCGACCGCGCTGCAGCACGGTGATCTGATGGCGCAGGGCAAGATTCTCCGCCTGCAGCGCCAACCGGGTTCGGAAGCACGACCGCAAGGCATGAAGGAAAACGCGAGAGATTGTTTTCATGAGATGGCAAGACTATCAGCCGAAGGCACCAACCGCAATGATCTCAATGCGGTCGGAATTATTGGTATGCACAAGGGTGGAACGAAACGAGTACCAAATCAGTACCACTTGAGTGTTCTTGCTGTGTTTTTGCGTGCTCTTGCGTTGCCAAGCGTGCCGCAAAATCAACGAGATACCCTAGCCTATACTGCCTGTCACGCATGAGGTCGCGGGTTCGAGTCCCGTCGTCCCCGCCAGCTTTCCAAGCGATTGAAAATAAGTAACTTACCTAGAAATGCGGAGCCTCCTAAGTGTGCCGTCCTTACTGGAGAAGTTGATGCCAGAATGTTTGTTCTCTTGAAAGAAAAGGACTTATTGCCTCTATCGGACGCATGTTGAATAAGCATGTGGTCTGATTTCAAATCACAGGTTACACCATTGAAGTTATTACGACTCACGGGGTTGCGGCTCGGCGATTGGCCCAATTTCTTATGGTGTACCAGAATTGTTCCAAAACAGGGATTGTTGTTGCTTCGAATGAAGACCCGATGCCAGGAGAAGTGAAGCGGGATTGAAGTGCGGCGTGTGCCAGCCATTCCTTATAGGGCAGCCAAGAAATCAGGGTTCGAGCCCCCTCTGGTCCACCATTTGCACGCCGTTGTCGCGAAGAGTCTTTGGCAAGTCACCGCCTTGGTGTGTAAACGGCTTCGTAAAGGGACTCGATGTGACGCGAGGCATTTCTCATTTCTGGCTCCGGGGACTATTCCGGGTCTTGGCCACTGACTTCCGGATCAGTAGCACCCTTTTATACCCCTGATAAAACCTGGTCTCCGCTGCCCCTGTGTGCGGATTGTGTGCCCGATTCCGGGCAGGCGATGTTTTTATGGCCCGGGGAAACGGGCAAGTCATTTCGCCGGGTACACGCACGTGCCTCGTCCGCAACCCGGAAACGGGAACCCGGAGGTGCCACAACAAAACCATTCGCGGCTCATTGCTCCTTTGAAAAGGTCATCAGAATTCCATAGACATAGCGAGCGATACGGTTCCTCTCCGGAGATTGCATCCCGGAACTGCTGCAGCGTCGGGGTGGGTGGTGCCATTGAAGTGGGTGATTCGGCGGCATCCCACTTCCATGATCACGAAGACGTACAGCACCTGGAACCTGGCGGTCACTGCGACGAAGAAATCGCAGGCCAATATGGCCTTGCGAACAAACGTCCTCCAGCGCTGCGAGGAGGGCCCGTATTGTCGGCCTGGGCGAGGAGGTGGCATGTTGCGTCTGACCGTCCGAGGTGAGACCCGAATGCCTAACTTGAGCAGAAGTTCCGCTGCGATTCGCTCCTCGCCCCAGGTCACATTGTTTGCTGCCATGTCCGCGATCAACCTCTGCAGGTCGGCGGGTATTCGTTGACAGCCTCGGGCTTTCGACTTCCACCCTCAAAAAAGTCGAAAGCCTTTCCGATGCCAGCGGATCAATGTGTCGGGCTTAATGACCGTCAGAGCGTCTCGCCACGCAAACATTCTGGAAAGCAGGACCAGAGTCAACTTCGTCGCAGCCGTCGCCCGACGAGGTTTAAGATTGCGCTCCATATACAAAGCCAATTGCTTGCGGAGGAAAAGGTTCTCAGCCGCCAAGGCACACTGTTGCCGCAGGCTGACCCCGATGAGCCTAAGGGCATCCCGCAATAGATCGAACAAGGTCCCGAGCAGGTTAGACAGGGAATCGAGTTTCGGCATCAACGACAGGATCGCATACCAGCTGAACTGCGCCAACATCAATTGATTCAATATGGACGAGATTCTTGGTAACCACAGGTATTACTTGGTTAGGTTCATGGCAAGAGTCCATTGAAATGCGGGCCCGAACGATTTGGACGCGGCCGGATTCCGGCCAGACTCGGACTACACTGACAGAGCTGGTTCCGTTGACATTTGTGGATCTCCGGACTGCGGAGCCTAATATGTAGTACTTGGTCCGGCCGCTCGTTCTTGACCTTGCCTCACAAGTCCATGCAGTTACGGAAACCATCCTAATGGTTCTCGCTCGAGGGAGTACCAGCGAATCTTCTTGACAGTAACCGAGGCGCGAGGAGTAATCTAGCGTTTTCTTGAACTACCCTCGCGCCCCGAGGCGCTTCAGCATATGAGGATTACGGACATCAAGACCTACTTGGCGAGAAATCCTTGGAAGAACTGGCTTTTTGTGTACGTGGGAACGGAGGAAGGCATCCACGGCAGCGGGGGAGGAACATTCGAGCACCTTTCGCGCACGGTGGCAACGGCGATCCAGGAAAACAAGTCTCCCATTCTCGGGCGGGACGCAATCCAAATTGAGTCGATGGTCACTCGATGGATGCGTAAGATCTTCGCGGACGGTGTGCCCTGGGAAAAAGACCTGCTTACCCGGAGGCCAAAACTCGTGGTCGGCTACCTGGAGATGCCGACAGCGCAGGGCTTGGGCGCGGACCTTAATCTCGAGGTTGTGGAGGGCCCCCGTGTCACCCCGGGCCCGCTTTATCACTTTGGGAGGACAACTGGCAATTCCGCCGCGCAAAGGCGACTTGAGGAGGGGCAGCCATGCCTAGGTTTTCTCGGGAGAAATAGTCAATGCTGATGAAACTCAGCCTGCTGGATTTCGCGATTATCGGGGCATACTTCATGCTCGTCTTGGGTGTTGGCTACTGGCTGAAAGACAAGATGAAATCTTCCGCCGATTTCCTTCTGTCCAAGCGCAACTTCTCCCATTGGATCACCGGCGTCGCGTTCATGTCCGCGAACCTCGGCGCTTTGGAAGTGATGGGGCACACGGCCAACGGTGCCAAATATGGCATGCGGACGAATAATTGGTACTGGATCGGCGCCATTCCGGCGATGGTCTTCCTGGGCCTCTTCATGGTCCGGTACTACTACGCGAATGGGGTGCGCAGCGTGCCGGAATACCTGCGCATGCGCTACGACTATCGCGCCCACCTCATGAATGCGTCCAGTTTCGCCATTGTCACCATTCTGATGTCGGGCATTGACATGTTTGCCTTCGCGGTGGTCTTCAAGAGCATGCTGGGATGGCCATTCCCGGTCAGCGTGCTGCTGGCCAGCGGGGTGGTTCTGGTCTTCGTTTTCTGGGGAGGGTTATCGTCCTCCATCTATAATGAGTTCCTCCAGTTCTTCCTGATCGTCCTGGGGTTTCTTCCCCTGACTTTCCTGGGATTGCGCGAGGTGGGAGGCTGGCACGCGCTTCTGGCCAAGCTGCCCGAACAGTACGGCCACACGTGGCAGGGGATGGCGGGGCCCGGCGATCCGCTGGGCGTCCCTTGGTGGGTGATGGTGGTGGGCATCGGACTTTGCGCCGCGCCCGCCTATTGGTGCACGGATTTTCTTCTGGTTCAGCGGGCCTTGGCGGCGAAGGACCTGGCTTCCGCCGAGAAAACCCCGTTGGTGGCGGCCGTCCCCAAAATGCTGTTTCCCGCCCTCGTGACCGTGCAGGGAATGTTGGCCCTGGCGCTATTTCCCGCCCTGGTGAAACAGAACTATAACCTGGCTCTCCCCGCCTTGATGGGCCATTTTTATCACAGTGGTATGTTAGGCCTGGGATTGACCGCCCTGCTCGCCAGTTTCATGTCCGGTATGGCCGGCAATATCACCGCCTTCAATACCGTATTCACTTACGATATTTACCAGACCTATATTGCCAAGGGGCGGCCTGACCAGCATTACTTGCGCGTGGGAAAGACGGCCACCGTGGTGGGCACCCTGGTGGCGTGCGCGTCCTCTTTCATCGTGCTCTTTTTCAACAACCTGATGGACTACATGCAACTGATCGGGATCCTTTTCATCTCGCCTTTCTTCATCGTGTTCCTGCTCGGCATGTTCTGGAAGCGCCCCTCGGCCACGGCTGGCTTCTACGGTATGGTCGCGGGGTTGTCGGGTGCCACTTTGGAATACATACTTTACCGCCTGCATGTCCTCAGGTTTACCTCTCCCATGGCTTCAAACATCTGGACGGCGGTGTGGGGTTTTGTCGCCGGCCTGGTGGTGACGGTCGTGGCCACTTACCTGACGACTCCGCCTCGCGAGGAAACTTTAAAAGGTCTGGTCTACTCCCGCGACCTTCCCAAGCCTGCTCCCGTCGCCTGGTACAGTAGTCCGAAGTTTTACGCGGCCGTCGTCATCGCCGGTTTTATCGTGCTCAACTGGAAATTCTTCTAGCCGGCGCCTGAGCAGGGTTTGATTTGTTCGCAGAGGCCTTATGACAGCCCGGGAACGGGTAATGCGTGCCACCAACCATCAGCAACTGGACCGAGCTCCCATCGACTTGGGCGCTACGCACCAGTCGGGGATTGCCGCATCGGCATATCATCAACTTAAAACAACGCCTCAACCTTCATACCACCATCCGCGCTGTGGACTTGATACAGTTCCTCGCTGAAGTGGAGCAGCCGATCCTGGACCGCTTTGGAGTGGATGTGGTCGACGTGTTCCGCCCGGAAACCAATCCCGGCTAGCTATCCATCGAGAGAATTGGAAACCCTGGCGACTGTTCGATGGGACTCCCGTGGAGGTTCCGGGAGACTTCAATTCTGCGCTCAAGCCGGACAGCGGGTATGCCATTTTATGCGACGGCGTTCCCATCGCCCGAATGCCTAAGGACGGAGTTTTGATCCAATCGAAGTAGGTCATAGAACGGACGATATTGTGATGTTGGTGCAGGTAATTGAGGCTGGCAGAGAACTGATCAACGACCGCGTCAAGAGAGGAGAAGACTTGGTTCCCGATGTAGCTCTCGCGCAGGTGGTCGCAGAGGTGTTCGGCCGGATTGAGTTGGGGCTGTAAGGCAGGACCAGCAGCAGGTGAAGGGTGGGGGGAAACCTGTAAGGCCGCAGCGGTGTGCCAACCGGCGCCATCCAACAGCATCAGGCAATGATCGTTGGGGAAACAGGCGGCGGTGGGCGCGAGGGACAGGGACATAGTCTCGGTATCCACCCGGGGCAAGACAAGCGAGCAGGGGTCGCCATCGAAGGGGCTAACGCCGGCCAAGCGTAGACGAACTCTCGGCTGATCTGGTGACCGACGATGGGACGCAGGGGCCCAGCAACGGCGCTGATCGCTGATGAAGCTGAAACAGGCTTCGTCTTGAAACAGCAAGCGTACCCGGGCTCAAGGAGTCATCCGATTCATCACCTTTTGGAGGATCTGGGGGCGTTTTTTTTGAACCGTTCCTGAACCACGGGCTGGGCTCTGGGGTGTCGGAGACGGGGTCCCAACCTACGCCACCCGTGCCGGTGGAGCAGACGATAGACGCAAGCCAACGACACGCGCCGTGCGGTGAGCTTCTCCAGCCCGGCGCGCAGTTGCGGGGCGGTCAGAATCTGGTCCCGACTGACAGCCTGCTGCCGCTCCTGCAAGTAGCGCGCTTCCTCCTCCCAAAAGATCCAGGCCCAGCGCCTCCCTCCCCGCCCCGCGCCATGCAGACCCTCGGCCCCTTACTGGTTGTCCGGGCGATCCAAAGCCAGACGGCTTACTTGGACACGAACAACGACTCGGCCACGCGATGAGCGGGAAGGTGGCAAACTCCGGTAAGCCAAATCGTCGGGCTCCTCTGATAAGCGCCTTTATCCGGGGCTTCTCGCACCCAAACATGCAGGTCTTCGGTGCACAGCCAAGGTTCGATCCGGGCAGGAAGACGCATGGGCGGACCTCCCGCCCGTATCCTCTAATACTCTATGTTTGATGTCAAATTAGTATCAGACTAAGCAACTCTGGCACGCTACGGGTTCGGGTTGGTCGCTGCCGCGGCGGCACGCGCGGCGTGATTTGCGGCCTCCTTTGAATTCCCCATGGCCGTGTAAATCTGTGCCAGGAGGAAGTGGATTTTATAATCAGGGCCACCCAGTTGGAAGGCGGTTTCGCCCTCCTGCGCCGCCTCCTTGAGGCGCTTCATTCGAAAATAGACTCGGCTCAATGCGTAGTGAGTTTCGGCATCGCGAGGGGCAATCCGCGAACCTTCTTCGAGAATGCCCTGGCTGTCCATTAACCGATCGAGCTTGAAGAGAAACATTCCATATTCAACATAAATGTGCGGATCGAAATATTTTTGCGTTCGACTGGCGTTCAACCCTTTTTTGAAACTCTCCTCCGCTCCCTTTACATCACCCATCGTAGTCTTTGGTTCGCGCCAGGTTCTCGTAGCTCCTCACACTCTGGGAATTGATCGCTAATGCGTGGTCGAAGGCCTTGGCAGCGTCGGCAAAATCATCGTGCAGGAACAGCGCCCGCCCATACTTGAACTAGGTGTCGGAGTTGTTATAATTCAGTTTGAGTGACTCGTGGTAGGCCACGTCGGCCCGGGGAAAATCCCTTTCGGCCGTGTGAATCATTCCCTGAACGGTATAGGCATTGTCGAACTTGGGGTCAAGCTGGAGCGCTTGTTGGTCAGAATTCGCCGCTTGATTGTACTTCCCCTGGTTTAACTGTGCTCCCGCCAAGAGGCAATAGGCTTCGGGGGACTTTTTGAATTTGAGGAACATTGCGAGATGCTTCGCGGCCTGTTCGGGACGTCCGGTCAGGTAGTAAATGGCCCCCAGGCGAAGCTGGGCAACCGGGTACTGCGTGTTGCCAGATTCAACTTGGGCATAGAGTTTTTCGGCTTGGGAAAACTCTTTCGCCCGGTAATGCCTTTCGGCTGTAAGGAAATCCCAGTCTGAACTCCTGGCCGGAGTTGCCGGCAAGACGAGGCCGACCATGACGAAGCCCAGGAGCCGAGACAGCATGACTCGCAACAGATACCGCCGTGTTCTCTTGCAGGAATTCACGCCTCAACCCGCAAACTCTGTCACTCCCCAGCAGACACTCCAACCCCACAGTGGCACCAAGGGGCGACTAAATGCCAAATCCACCGTCCAACTCCAGTACTCATCCGGTCACCAAATCGTTTTCGACGATGGAGTGGACGGCGGCGGAGATCTGCTTCACTACTCCTGGACGACGGAGCGGCACATGGGCCACAATATTGGCCAGCATAGCCGGGTTAATAGCCGCCACCATTTCAGTACGCGTGTTTCTGGGCGCCACGGTGGCTAAGCGGATTATATATCTCGCCAGTTCCTTGCTCAAGGTACGGTCATAGCGTCGATATCCGATTTGCCCGCGGAATAACTGTCCCCCTGTTAATTCATTATACGCCAGTAGGTCTAGTCGTTATGATGTGGTGGACCTGAAAAGGAGGGTTTATTATGAAAAGTCATCTTGCTTTATTGCCGCTATTCCTCGGCCTTGCCGTTGGTCTTCCCGCTCAGCAAGCGACGATCCAAGAAGAAAAGCAGGTCATTAAGACTTATCCTTTCTCCGATCCCGAGCCTGCGGCGGTCGATCCCATCCGACGTGAAGGGCCGGGGGGACAAGCAATCTATCCGTACTTCTCCTTTGAAGACGAAAGTTTAACCGGCGCCGATCGGACCTGGAACGTGGTGCGAATGGAGAACCCGTACATCCAGGTGTTCATCCTTCCAGGGGTGGGCGGTAAGCTGCTCGGAGCCGTTGAAAAAAGCACACAAAAGCAATTCCTCTATTACAACCACGTTCTCAAGTTCCGGGATCTTTCGATGCGGGGCCCCTGGACTTCGGGAGGAGTCGAGCTGAACTTCGGCCTCATCGGCCACGCCCCCTCCACGGCTACCCCGGTCGATTATCTGGTTCGGAAGAACCCAGACGGAAGCGTGAGCTGCATCGTCGGAACCATGGATCTTCCCTCCCGCACCGAATGGAGGGTCGAATTCATCATGCCGCCCGATAAGGCCTTTCTGGAAGCCCGCACTCTCTGGTACAACCCGCAACCGCTGGATCAGTCTTACTACGTGTGGGCGAATAGCGCGCAGCATCTTTCCCAAGATGTGGAATTTATTTTTCCGGGAACGACGTGGATCGGCCATAACTTCTCAGTCCCCAGCCAGCCCTGGCCGATCGCCAAGGACGGGCGCAATCTCGCCCTTTATAAAAATCATACGGAGGGGGGCAGCTTTTTCATCGATGGCGCGCTCCAGGATTTCTTCGGCGTGTACTGGCACGATGCGGATTTCGGATACGGTCACTGGGCGCTGCATGGCGATGTGCCCGGCCAGAAGCTCTTTTTGTGGGCGCCTTCGCGCGCCGGCGGTATCTGGGAAACCCTGCTTACGGACAACGATGGCCCCTATTTAGAAGCGCAAACGGGACGTCTGTTGGACCAGAGCGATATGGGGCGTTTCGCGCCCTATTCCGCGGACCACTGGCGCGAGATGTTCTTCCCTTATAAGCAAATCGGCCCCATGGTGAAAGCCACGCCCTATGGGGTATTGAATGTGCAGAGCACCGGCGACGGCTTAACAGTGGGCTTCTGCGCGCTGCAGAAGATCGATGAAAAACTGCTGATTCGCTCGGACGGCAAGGAGGTATTCACGGACCGGATTGTTCTCCAGCCGATGGGGGTTTACGCGAAGAAAATTCCGGCGTCCGTCAAGAAAGGCGAATTGCGGGTGGATGTCGGCGACAAGCTCTCCTACACGGACGATCCGGATTCCGGAATCCTGAAGCGCCCGCTGACCTTCCGCAATTATGACACGAGCAGCCTGGAGGGCCTCTATCAATCCGCGGAGCGCGACATGGAGAGCCGCCATTATGAATCGGCACTGCGGAAATATTTGTCCTACGTGGAGAAAGAACCCTCGCACGTCTCTTCCCTGACGCGGATCGCCGCCATCTATTACCGCCGGGGCGAATACCCGAAGGCGCTCGGCTACGCGGCGAAGGCGCTGGATTTCGTGATGTACGATCCGGATGCCAACTATATCTACGGCATCATTTCCCGGCAAATGGGGGACTTGGCGGACGCCAAGGAGACGCTCGGATGGGCGGCGCGATCGACCATGTACCGATCAGCCGCCAACAGCGCGCTGGGCGGGATTTTCGTCATGGAGAGCAACTTGGAGCTGGCGGAAGAGTATCTGCACCGCTCGCTCGATTATGACGCCTATAACATCCGGACTTATCAACTTCTCGCCACCACCTATCGTCTGGCGAAGGAGCCGGAAAAGGCGGGCGAGACTGTGCAGAAGATCCTCGAAATCGATCCTCTGAACCACTTGGCCCGGTTTGAAGAGTATTTACTGGATCCACGACCGGCCACGCTGGATCATTTTAAATCCATGATTCGGAATGAATTCCCGCATGAGACCTATCTGGAAATCGCCGCCTATTATGCCGATCTGCGATTGGATGGCGATGCGTTGCGGGTGTTGGAAACGGCTCCGGATCAAGCCACCATCCGGTACTGGCAGGCTTATTTGCTGCGGAAGAAATCGCCGCAGCAGAGCCGCGAAGCGCTGGAGAAGGCCGCCGACCTATCACCGTATCTGGTCTTTCCGTTCCGCGAGGAGTCCATTCCGGTGTTTCAATGGGCGGCCAGGGCACTACCACGAAATTGGAAAGCCACTTACTATCTGGGTTTGATCTACTGGGGAATGGGACGGCAGGAAGACGCTCTGAAGATGTTCGAGGTCTGTGGAGAACGCCCGGATTACGCGCCGGTTTACGTCTCCCGCGCCTTCCTCGAAAAAGACGCCAATCCCCAAAAAGCGCTGGTGGA
>JBEKNU010000044.1:0-32686 GCA_049522495.1 Terriglobia bacterium | reverse complement strand
AGATTCCCCTATAGGAAGATTGTAATCTAGCTCCAATGATGTTCACTTGAGCTGACTGGCCCCGAGTCGCCCCCCCTCACCCCCAACCGCAAAACGTGGGGCCCCCTCCGCGAAGAGGTAATTTGAATTTACTTCCCTCGCCCCTTTGGGGGAGAGGGTGGCCCGCAACCGGCGCTTTCATCAGCCGGGGCGGGACGGGTAACCACCCCGGCGCTCAGCGCGCCACCCCTCCTGAACCAGGAGGGGAGTCACTCGGAGCATTTTCATCTTTCGTGGCGAGCCGAGGACTCATGGGCGGCTTTGCGCCAGCGGAAGAAACATGCCGTTGTGCCGTTACCTTGGGCCGGGATTTCTTTTGCCCGCTTCGCGGGCTTACTGGGCGGTTCGCGAACCGCCCCTACGGAGAGCTTTAGGCTGTCAGAGCCGCTGGATCAAGGCAGTGGATAGATGCTCAGTTCCTTCATCGGGTAGTGTTTAAGATTATCGGTGATGAGAGTAAGTTGGTGGTGGATGGCGATCGCGGCGATAGTGGCATCGGTGGTGGCCAGGGTAATGCCTTTGCGGGCATAGTCACGCTTCAGCAGGCCCGCCAGACGGGCAACGGGCCAAACAATGGGAAAGTATCGCAAGCTCTCAAGCAGGTCCCTCGTCCGAGTTTCCTCGTGGGACCTGAGCCCGGCGCAAACTTCTGTCACATTGATCGAACAGCAGGCAAGCAGGTGCCCTTGCTGCAAAAGTTCTTTGAGGATCTGGTCCCGGTTCCGCTTGCCGTTCAAAGCGTCAATAATGACACTGGTATCGAGAAGGTAGGTGGCCATGTCAGCGGGCTACCACTTTCTCAAAGCGCTTTTCGTCCTGCCGGCGCAGCTTGTCCACCCACTTCGCTGCTCCGTGATCCAATTCGGGATGGTCTTTGTCTTTCCAGGAACCGGCAGCGGCTTCCAGGGCCTTGAGTTGTCCGAGGCGCATGAGCTCTTTTTCAGCGGCTTGGGTCAGGAATTTGCTCCGGCCGCGTTTGCCCACAATAAAGTCAATTCGAGCAACCAACTGCTGAGGAATGACAATGTGGGTTCGTTTGGTATTCACGGTCTTCTCCATGGGGATTTCTAAATCCCACTCTCAGTTTAACAAGAAGTGGGACTATGTCAATAAGCGCTGAGCGGGTAGCGAAGACGTATCCGTCAGCCGACGGATTCGTCAGGGGCTTTTCGTCATTTTGCATTTGTAAAGATGTGGATGGACGTTCGTCTTAAGGGCCGCAGCGGAATCCGGCTGGGGGGCGCCGGATACCGCTGCGCTACCCCCCTGGCGGTTGGGTCACTGGATAGCATCCAATTTGGCTTTTGCGTTCGCGACCAGCGCTCTCAGGTCGGCCAGCTTTGCCAGCCCAAAGAAGACTCTCACCTCGGGGTAGTCGCCGCTCGAAACCGCTACCATGGTCTCTCCGCTGTCGGCGCTGAAGGTGGAAATCTTGAAATCTCCCTTGGTGTGGTAGTCGGCGTGGAAATAATCGAGCTTGGTGGCCGAACGCTCCACCTTCGAAATGTAGTCGATGCCTTTGAGGAGCGAATCAATCTCATCGTAGTCGATGTAGGAGGTGCTTTCCGTCGCTACTTCTCCTGGCTTTTTCACTTCAATGGTCATCCCGTATTCTCGCTTGCCGGTGCTTGCGTCCAGGAACTCCTTGCTCTGGACGGAGACATTTCCGGCTCGCGCGGTGTTGATGGAACCGATCTTTGAGAAACCGCATATGATCACCAAGCCGGTCTGAGCCTCGAACGCTTCAATTTTTGTCTTTGGCTCCTGCGGCACCTGGAGGATGGTCTGCGCGTTGGTTCGTGTGGAATAGATCGTCGCTGCACATAGGATGAATAAGGCAAGTTGCTGGATGGTCTTCATGGGATGCTCCTCCTGCAGAGCAGGGTAGATGAACACGTTCGAGTCAATGAATACAAAACTTCGGTCGGGAAGATTCGGAAGGGTGTCAAGCGCCATGGTTAGGCTGGATCTTCGAGGTCAGCGTCCTCGGCAACCCATTTCCATTGTTCCGGGGAGAGCTTTATGGGCTCTTCTTCGTTGAGGGCCGCCAGCGCGCGGGATACACGCTCGGTTTTGTCGCCGGGTGTGAATTGCTTTCGGATGAATTCCTGAAGCGCTGCAGGAGGCCTGTTCGTGCTGCTTCGAGTGCTCATAATTACCCAATTGTAACTTACCAGAGTTGGAGGACCAACTGAATTCTGTGGGTGCCAGCGGCATAGCCACGGAGTCGCCGCGGCGACCTCTTCTGTCCGTGAGCTTTTTCTTTCCCACGTTCGAAAAGCCCGCGGTCACAAAGGCAGTGACCGGGGCTACCACTCGAGGGAACCAGAATTGCGGTCTTAGTGAGGTTTGGAACTCATTGCGGGGTTTTGAGGCTCGCCTTTTCAATTACCCGCTCACCTGACAATTTGCCTTGGCCCGCAGCGTGCAGGTAGCCTAAAAGGTGAGTTAATGCCCACGCAAGGACAAATTGTCGCTAGAAACGGCGCGCCCGCGGCGGCGGTCACCTCTCCCAGCGCCGCGCAGCCTCTTAGCCAACACCTGCTCAACCCCTGCGAGCTCGAAATCGACCTTTTTTGTAAAGGCATGCGCATTGACCCTTCCTGCGCGCTCGAAAACGACGCGCGGTTCATCTCCCGCACCCGCGCGGGACTGGGGAGCGGGCTGGAGTTAATCATCCCCGGTTCCATCAAAGATGTATGGGTGAATGTGCCGGTGGAGGAGGACTTCGCGCAGCAATCGTGCTACGAACTCGTCCGCGAGCAGGGTGAATACTGGGTGAAGGATGCGCGGCTCGACCATCGCTACGCAGTGCGCATTCCTCCGGAGCCTGCCTGGTACACGCGCCCCACCTCGCGCGGCACTCCCATGCGCAAGGTCGGAGTGCTGCAAGGGACTTACCTCGGCATCTACATCTCGAACTCGTGCGGGTTCTGGTATCACTCTCCGGCGGTCAACTGCAAGTTTTGCGCCACCGGCTTGAATGTCGGCGTGAACGAGGTGGCCCGCAAGGACATCGAGGACGTGGTGGAAGTCGTCCGGGCGGCCAAGCAGGAGTCCGGGGCCACGTTTGTGCATTTCAATTCCGGCTTTCAGACCGACCGCGATTTGGACGAGGCGGCGCCTTACGTGAAGGCGGTCAAGTCGCGCGTGGGCACGCTGGTGGGATTGCAACTGATTCCCACGCTGGATTTCTGGAAGTATGACCGATTGATTGATCTCGGCGCGGACCACTTCAGCTTTTGCTACGAGTTCCACAACCCGGAGTACTTCGCGCGCTTCCTGCCCGGCAAGCAGCAACTAGTGGGTCAGCAGGCCTTTTTCCGCGCCCTCGAATATACGGCGAAAAAGCTGGGCAAAGGATCGTGCTCGGGCGAAATTATTGCCGGCGTCGAGCCCCTCGAAGATACGCTGCGCGCCATCGACTACATCACCGGCATTGGCGCATTTCCCACCGTATGCATTTTCCGCCCCACCATCGGCTCCGACATGGAACAGTGGCCATCGCCGCGCTACGACGATATGCTGAGGGTCTTTCACCACTTGTACGAAGCCTGCCGCCGCAATCATATCCCCATCGATGTGACGCCCAACATCGAGGTGAGCCTGATTGTGCAACCGGGTGACACGCGTTACCTGGCGCCGCACAACATGGCGACATCACTTTACCACGCCGAAATGGCCCTGGCGCGCTGGCTGGCACGCCCGTACTTCGCGTGGAAGATGCGGCCGAAGAAAATCACCGCTTCGGAAGTCTTGACGCCGCCGGACAGCGGGGCGGCAGCGGCATGATCCAGAATCATACCCAGCCCGCAGTCGCAGAGAAGCTCCGCGCGGAAGTCGAAGCCCATACCATCGCCGGCGCGGCGGCGGCGGCGGCGGAAGCTGCCGCCCATCCTTTCGAAATCGAAACGAGCGGCACGGGCCTGGAAGTTGTGGCGCGGGCCCCATTGCCCAACGGCCTTTCCAATCGCGCCCGGATGAAAATCTTCTCGCCCAAGCCCGGCCACACGCTGGTATTTTTCTTCAAGAAGAGCCTGGTGCCTTACAGCCGCGACCGCTACAGTTACGGCGGACTGGATTTGCGCGCGCCCTCCGTCGAGGCCCAGGAAATCGCCGCGTGGCTCGACTTCCTGACTTCGGGATTCCATCCCGACAAGCGCCCGGAAAACCTTCGCCGCGCCTTTCCCTTTGAAATTCCCGAGTAAGGACCGCTCGCCTCTCCATCATTTTTGCTACCCGCGGTAAAAGCCGAGGGGGAGCTTCTTCGCGCCCTGCTCCGATGTTCGCTGATCGGGGGTGAACTACCTTTTGCGCGGATAACGAGCTTCCACCAGTGTGCGCATGCCGCCGCGCGCGGAGAACTCACCTTTCACCACGGCCCACCTCGGCCGGCAGGCGCGCGCCACGTCATCCAGGATGCGGTTTACGGCATTTTCATTGAAGATTCCGACGTTGCGGAAAGCCACGATGTAAGACTTCAGCGACTTCAATTCCAGGCAGAGCTTGCCGGGAAGATAATGAATGGTGATGGTTCCAAAATCCGGCAGCCCCGTGCGCGGGCAGATGCAAGTGAATTCGGGGATGGTGATGGTGATCTCGTAACCGTGGTACTGGTTCTCCCAGGTTTCGATGGCGGGCAGTTCGGCGTGAACCCCTCCGCAGGCGTGTTCGGGTGTGTATTCAGGTTTGTGGGTCTTCCGTGGCATGGTTTCCTCCCCAACACTCAGAATAAACCGAAATAGCTTGGTTTGCACCTTTCAATCGCCTGCTCGTTTACAGCGGTTTCCCGGGAGATCATTGTGGATAAAGCGAAAATCCCCACAAATGGCCAGATGTTCCCGAACCCTGAGGGAAAGTCGCAGTTGACCTTATAAGTCCATATCATTGATAAAAAGTAGGTTAAGTCAACAAAAAATTTTATATTGACAATGACACGCTCAACCTTTATTCTAATGCGTTACTAATGGGTGGCGTTCTGCATCTATTAGCTAGGGCAAAGAGGATTGAACCAGACGGGCAGTCGTCCGTCGATTAAGAAGGAGGTAGATTGCAACATGGGAAAGATCATAGGAATTGACCTGGGAACGACGAATTCGGTTGTGGCGGTAATGGAGGGCGGCGAGCCGACGGTGATCACGAATCCCGAGGGCGGCCGCACGACCCCGTCGGTGGTGGCGTTTACGAAGTCGGGAGAGCGGCTGGTGGGCCAAGTGGCGAAGCGGCAGTCCATCACCAATCCCGAGAATACGGTGTATTCGATCAAGCGGTTTATGGGACGCCGGTTCGACGAAGTTCAGAGCGAAATCAAGACGGTGCCTTATAAAGTGATCTCGGGGCCCAATGGTGTCGTGCGCGTGGAAGCGCTGGGCAAGGAGTACTCGCCCCCGGAGATCTCCGCCATGATTTTGCAGAAGATGAAAGACGCGGCGGAGCAGCATCTGGGCGAAAAGGTTACTCAGGCGGTCATCACGGTGCCCGCTTACTTCAATGACGCGCAGCGCCAGGCCACCAAAGATGCAGGCAAGATCGCGGGCCTGGAGGTTTTGCGCATCGTGAATGAGCCCACGGCGGCGGCGTTGGCTTACGGGCTCGACAAGAAGAAGGACGAAACCATTGCCGTATACGACTTCGGGGGCGGCACGTTCGATATTTCCATCCTGGAAGTGGGCGAAGGCGTGGTGGAGGTGAAGTCCACCAACGGCGACACGCACCTGGGCGGCGACGACATTGACAAGCGCGTGATGGACTGGATCGTCGCGGAGTTCAACAAGGACCAGGGCATTGACCTGGCGAAGGACCGCATGGCCCTGCAACGCCTGAAGGAAGCAGCGGAGAAGGCCAAGATGGAACTCTCCACGGTGCTCGAAACCGAGATCAACTTGCCCTTCATTACCGCAGACGCTTCCGGCCCCAAGCACCTGGCCATGAAGCTGACGCGGGGACGCTTCGAGCAGATGTGCGAGGATATTTTCCAGCGGTCGGTGGGCCCGGTAAAGCAAGCGCTGAAAGATGCCGGCGTGACTCCTGACAAGATTGACGAAGTTGTGCTGGTGGGCGGCTCCATCCGCATCCCGCGGGTGCAACAGATCGTGAAGGATCTCTTCCAAGGCAAAGAGCCCCACAAGGGCGTCAATCCCGACGAAGTGGTGGCGGTGGGTGCAGCCGTGCAGGCGGGCGTGCTGGGAGGCGAGGTCAAGGACCTGCTGCTCCTCGACGTAACTCCTCTGACGCTGGGAGTGGAAACCTTGGGCGGCGTCCTGACCCCCTTGATTCAGCGCAACACGACAATTCCCACGCGCAAGGCCGAGGTCTTCTCGACCGCCGCGGAGAATCAGACTTCCGTGGAAATCCACGTGCTCCAAGGCGAGCGGCCGATGGCGAAAGACAACCGCACGCTGGGCAAATTTCATCTGGTGGGCATTCCTCCCGCTCCACGCGGGGTGCCGCAGATCGAAGTGACGTTCGACATTGACGCCAACGGCATCCTCAACGTCTCCGCCAAGGACCTGGGGACCGGCAAGGAGCAGAAGATCACCATCACTTCGTCCAGCGGCCTCAGCAAGGAAGAGGTGGAGCGCATGACCAAGGAAGGCGATCTCCACGCTGAGGAAGACAAACGGCGCAAAGAGGAAGTGGAGGTCAAGAACAAAGCTGATTCGATGGTGTACTCGGTCGAGAAGCTGCTCAAGGAGAATCGCGAAAAAATCTCCGAGGGCGATGCCAAGTCGATCGAAGCGGCGCTGGAAGAGGCGAAGAAGACCATCCAGGAAGGCGACTCGAGCAAGATCAGCGCGGCCGTCGAGAAGCTGACGACGGCTTCGCACAAGCTCGCGGAAGCCATGTACAAGCAAGCGGCTTCCGCCAAGGCGTCCGGGGACGCTGGCGCGGCGGGGGCGCAGCAAGGTCCCACCGACGGCGGCGCGCAGGGCAAGGCCAAGGGCGAAGGAGAAGTGATCGACGCCGAGGTTGTGGACGACGATAAGAAGAAGAACTGACCGTCGAAAGTCGAAAGTTGAAAGTCAAAAGTGAAGGGCGCAAGTTAATCGGTCGCCCGGATCGAGAGGGCTTTCAACTTTCGACTGTAAACTTTGGACTATCTTATGGAACATCGTACCCAAGTGCCCGTCCAATGCCCGGTTTGCAATTGGCGGCACTTTTTGGAAGTGGAAGTTGAGGATTTCGATAAGGTGGTGGGGGCGGAGCTTCGCAAACATCTGGAGGCTTGGCTCGCCTCGCGCTGTCCCGACCACCTCGGTCCGATTTTGGAGATGAGTAAGAACTGAAAAGTAGCTGTCCGTTGTCCGTCGTCAGTTGTCATTAGTCAGTCGCTAAGCTCATTAAGCCGTAGATCTCAAAAGTGTCACACGCGCGCACACCTCCGACAACTGACTACGGACAACGGACTACTGACAGCTTTTTCCCCAGGTATTTGCTATGGCCGTTGGCACACAAAAAGACTATTACGGCGTGCTCGGCGTCAGCCGCGACGCCAAGCCGGAGGAGATCCGCAAGGCCTACCGCCATCTGGCGCGCAAGCATCACCCGGACGTCAATCCGGGGAACAAAGGCGCCGAAGAGAAATTCAAGCAACTCTCGGAAGCATACGAGATCTTGAGCGACGAGAAGAAGCGCAAGATTTACGATCAGTACGGATTTTATTCTGACAACCTTCCCCCCGGCGGTTACGGTCCCGGCACCGGTCCGGCCGGCCCCGCGTATTCGCCCCCACCCGGCGTGGACTTTTCCGGTTTTGACTTTTCCAACATGGATGATTCGGGCGCCGAAGCCAGGCGGGGCGCGGGCGGGTTTGGCGGCGGCTTCCGCGACATCTTCTCCCAGATTTTTTCTCGCGGCGAGCGCGAGGCGGCCAGCGAGGAGCCGGCACGAGGCTCTGACATTGAATATCGGATGCATTTGGGTTTCTGGGATGCCATCCGGGGCGCGCAGGTTCGGGTCACCGTGGCCCGCGAGGATGCTTGCAGCAATTGCCATGGGACGGGCACAACCCCCGGACCGGCGGTTACCTGCACGGTTTGCGGAGGCTCGGGCAAAACCACGCGGCAGGTGGGCTCCATGAAGTTTGACATGACCTGCCCGCAATGCGGGGGGACGGGCAAGCAGCGTCGGCCCTGCCCCAAATGCCACGGCACAGGCTCAATTCAAACCCATGAAACCTTGAATGTGAGGATACCTCCCGGGGTGGACACGGGTTCGCGCGTCCGGGTTCCCGCAAAAGGCAATGCCGGAATTCAGGGGGGGCCGCCGGGCGATCTCTACATCGTCACCGAAGTGGAGCCGCATCCGGTGTTTGAGCGCAAGGGCGATAACTTTTACGTCAAGCTGCCTGTTACCATCACCGAGGCGGCGTTGGGAGCCAAGGTCGAGGTCCCCACCATCGATGGCTTGAGCACCATTAAGATTCCTCCCGGCACACAAAGTGGACAGAAGCTTCGCTTGCGTGGCAAGGGGGCGCCGTCGCTGCGGGAGTCCTCGGGAGAGCTTCGGGGGGACGAATTTGTGGAAGTGCAGGTGATGGTGCCGCACGTCGCCGATGAGCGCACCAAGGAAATCCTCCGCGAACTCGCGCGCTTGAACACCGACGACCCCCGGAAGGATTTGAAGGCAGCAGGCAGCAAACACTAGGGAAGGACGAAAATCGAAAATCGAAACTCGAAAATCGCCCCGAGTTTCGATTTTTGACTTTCGATTTTCCAGTTTCGAGTTTCGATTTTTTATGGCTAAGCGTGGCAGGAAAACTCGCGGCAAGGCTGGCTACATGATCTCGGCCGTGGCCGAGATGTACAACATCCATCCCCAGACGCTGCGCCTTTATGAGCGCGAGGGGCTGCTGATTCCGTCCCGCTCCAACGGCAACACGCGCCTTTACACGCCAGACGATTTGGAGCAGCTTGAAACCATCTTGAACCTCACCCGCGAACTGGGAGTGAATCTCGCCGGGATCGAGATCATCTTGAATATGCGCCGGCGCATGCGCCTGATGCAGGAGGAAATGCAAGCGTTCGTCGACTCTGTGCAAAAGGAATTTCTGGAGCGGTCGGAGACGGATCGCGCAAAAATTCAGAATGCCCTGGTGCGCGTCAACCCGCTGCAAATCACTCGCAGCCGCGGTGGCTCGAAGTAGTAATCGTAGCGCGGACCCCCGGTTTTGGGGTCCGCGGTTCTTACCTGGCAACAACCGAAAATCTCAAAGATGGACGCCTGCTCGCGGGATCGGGAGCGTGAGTCTCAGGAAGAAACGCAGACCTCAAAGGCGGAGGTCTGCGCTACACTTGCTTTAGCCTTTATCCTTTAACCTTTACCCTTTAACCTTTATCCAGTACCCTTTATCCTTTACCAAGGATTAAGGCCCATGCCCCAAAAAGACTGCCCCAAGTGTGACGGAACGGGATGGAAACCGATCGAGGTGGATGGCATCCGGCGTGTGGCGCGGTGCGATTGCCAGAATCTTGAGCGCTCAGCCCAACTGCTCAATCAGGCGCGCATCCCGCCTCGCTATGAGCACTGCGAGCTGGCCAACTTTGACGTCCGCAAGATCACGGCCACGGGCCAGGAGAACACCACACTGTCGGTGGCGAAAATCTGCGCGCAACGATTTGTGGAGGAATATCCCACCGATTTTGGCCTGCTTTTTGTGGGGACCACGGGCGTGGGGAAAACCCACCTGGCAGTGGCCATACTGCGCGAATTGATATTGCGCAAAGGCGTGGAATGCCTCTTCTATGATTTCCACGAATTGCTGAAGACCATCCGTGACAGCTACAATCCCGGAACCCAGAGCACGGAGCTCGGGGTTCTCCAGCCGGTGCTGGATGCGGAGGTCCTTTTGCTCGACGAGTTGGCGGGCTCCAACCCCAGTGACTGGGTGAAGGAAACCCTGCATCATATTATCAACTGGCGCTATAACTATAAAAAGGTGACCCTCATCACGACCACCCTGCTTTCTCGCGATGCCTCCGGGCGGCGCGGGGTTCGCCAGCCTTCCGGCGAAGACATCCCCGATCTGGATTACACTCTGAACCAGTTGGGGGTCACGCTGCGCTCGCGGCTTTACGAAATGTGCAAGCTCGTGGAAATGAGTTCCGACGACTACCGCAAGGCCATCAAACAAGCGGGCTATAAATTCCGGGTGGAGTGAAGCCGGAAGAGCACTTTCCTGCTGGCATACAGAGCGAAGCTTTGGAGTGCGGCAGCTTGCTGCCGCTTTTTCGGGCGCTGACTTGTCAGCGCCTTAGGGTTCGCCGCAACGAGTTGCGGTGAGGGAAAGCAGCGACGAGTCGCCGCACTCCGAAATCGGTTCGTATGCCCGTGGTGAGCAAGACGGGCTACCGGTCCATCGACACCCAAACTCTCCGTGCGGCGGCCTCACCCAGGGTCGTCGCCTTCTTACCCAGGCGCAGGCTGAGGGTTCCATCATAATTTCGATTAAGGACTTTCACGTGAACCCCGGGCCGGATGCCCAGCCCATCGAAGTATTCCAGCAATTTTCGATCTCGCTCGTGCATGCTATCCACCTTGACGCGCGCGCCGGGCGGGGCTTCCCACAGAAGTTGTAACCCCAGCTTCCGCAACTCCGGCGCGCCCTTGTTGAGCCGGCTGCCATGGGGGCAACGTCCGCCCGCCCCGAGCATGGCGATCAACCTGCGTTCCACATCCTCGGAGATGGCGTGCTCCAGCCGCTCGGCCTCATCGTGGACTTTGTACCACTCGATTCCCAGCAGTTCGTGGAGCATCCGCTCGACGAGGTGGTGGCGGATGCGTAACTTGTCGGCGATCCCGCGCCCCGCCGTGGTCAATGAGATGCGGCCCTTGCGGTCGACCGTGGCCAGCTTGTCGCGGCGGAGCCGCCGTAACGCCCAGACGACCGCGGGGGCGCTGACGTGGAGCCAGCGGGCAATGGTGGCGGCGATCACCGCCCCCTCTTCAGCCTCCGCCTCGGCAATGGCTTTTAAGTAGTCCTCTTTGGATACCGTAAGTTTCATGGTCTTGATCTCGCCCAACCCCAATGATTTTGAAACCTTCCCCCAGAGAGGGGGGTAGCGCGGACCCCCGTCTTTGGGGTCCGCGGTTCTTCCTTTGCATAAGCCGCACGTCTCCAAGACGGACGATGTCCTCGCGTTAGGGAGCGCGGGTCTCGCAAAAAGCCGCAGACCTCAATGGCGGAGGTCTGCGCTACGCGTGTTCTCGCGCTCTGCATCCAGCGCTGCCACAAATCTAGCAGATGGCGAGGTTAAACTGCTAGAGCAAATAAAGCTTGACTACGGGCAATCGCTTATAGTTAACTATAGTTAATTACAATATGATAGCTATGATAGGGAAGCAGGAAATGCCTGGTCAACGCAAAAGCTCCCGCGCGCCCGCAGGGGCAAGCCGCAGCAAGGGAAAGGCGCGCATAGTTGTTCTCAGCCTTTTCATCGCCGGCGCGTACCTGGCCCTTCCTTCCGGATTGCTTGCGCAGGGTGAAACCACGAGTGCTATCGTGGGGCAAGTGACCGATGCAACGCACGCCGTCATGGCGGGCGCCGTCGTGACCATCGTGAATGCCGAGACCGGTCTCGAGCGTCGCGCGCGGACGGACTATCAGGGCCGATTCAATTTTCCGCAACTGCCTCCGGGCGCCTACTCCGTCAAACTTGAAGCGGCGGGTTTTGAAATGCAGCAGAGTGACCACGTGGTGGCGGGCCTGGGGCAAAAGCAAACGGTCAACTTCGTCCTGAAGATAGCATCCATACAGCAGGCTATCGAAGTGAGCGGGGTCGCTCCCCTGATCAACCCGGAAAACGCCAACACCTCCGCCACCCTGGCCGCGCCCGCCCTTGAAAACCTTCCTAATCCGGGAGGTGATTTGACCTATCCCCTACAATTTGCCGCCGGCGCCCTGATCAACACGGCGGGGAGCGGTAATGATTTCGTGGGAGGAACGAACGGGTACGGCAACGTGGAATTTAACGGACTACCCGCATTGTCAAACGGCTATATCGTCGACGGGCTCGAGACCAATGACCCGCTCACCAACCTGAACAGCGGCCTCTCGACAAACCTCGTTCTCGGGCTCAACTCTATTTCCGAAGTCACCGTCAACACTCTTTCCTATGCCGTGGATCAGGGACGATACGGAGCGTCGCAAGTCAACTATGTGACCAAGTCCGGCACGAACCGATTCCACGGGAACCTTTACGAAATCTGGAACGGGTCGCGGTTGAATGCGGCGGATTTTTTCACCAACGCCACGCCGGGAAGTCAAAAGGCTCGCTCGACGGTGAATCACTTTGGGGGCAGCTTGGGCGGCCCCGTGGTGCGCGACAAGATGTTTTTCTTCTTTGACAGCGAATGGGTGCGGATCGCCTTGCCCATTGTCACGCCGACCACCGTCCCCACCCAGGCCTTCCAGCAATATGTTTTGCAGCAACTGCCGAGGGGTGGAACGGACTCCATAACCGGATCAATATACCCGGCGGCTCCGCAACTGGTTCCGTTTGATCAGAAGATGTTCTCGCTGTACGGAAACACCGGCGGAACGCCGCTGGCCATCCTGGGGTGCCCTTTTAATTCCGATGGCAGCACGGCCCCGGGCGCCCCCTCTAACGGAAACGGTTGCGCCAACCGGCAGAGCATTTCGCATTCCAGCGACGATCACGAGCAGGTGCAGACGGCGCGCGTTGACTACAACCTCAGCGAGAAGAACATGCTCTGGTTCCGGTCTCAGTCGGATACCGGTGTGCAGGCGGCTTACACCGACCCCATCAACCCGTTGTTTGACGCGGTTTCGCCACAGCCGTTGTACTCTTTTGCGGCCGGACACACGCACGTGTTTTCGCAGAATCTTGTGAACTATTTCAATCCGGCGTTTTCCTGGTACGAGAGTCTGTTCGCTCCTGCCGACTTGCAGAAAACCCTCTCCGCCTTCCCGATTGTTTTGCAGGGTCAAGGAGCGAATGCGCCCTTCACGACGATCGGGGGTCTTGACAATACGTGGTCGCAGGGCAGGCGCGCGACACGCTTCTTCATTAATGACAACCTGGCCTGGAGCCGTGGGGCTCACGAATTCCGGTTTGGCACGAATACCCGCATTTTTCGCCTGAATGATTACGACTTCGGCGAGGGCACGGTGCCTACGGTTACCTATACCTCCTTGCCGCAATTCATCCATGGGGTCGCGTCCACCGCAACCAAGTCTTTCCCCGAGGCGGCAAACGAGCCTTTTAACTTCCTCAATCTGGATCTTTATGCGCAGGACACCTGGAAGATTAATTCCCGCCTGACCTGGACCTACGGGATCCGGGATACGCTCAATTCCAACCCTCTCGATCCGCACCGGGAAATAGCGCGCCTGAATGGATCATTCAACTCCAATTCGCACGATGTCAATCAGCCGCTGAACGCGGCGATTCAAACCCACCTCGGCAACCTGTTCGCTGCCACGCCTCTGGCCATCCTTCAGCCCAGGATGGCAATTGCCTGGCAGCTTACACCGCACACCGTGCTTCGCGCCGGCTTCGGGATCTTCAGCGACATCCTGCCGGGAAGCGTGGCCGACACTCTGGGCACGAACCCGCCGTACGTGCAGACGTTCCAGGGCGGTCTGCTCGGCGCGGTAGCCGGGGTGGGCATTGCGCCGGGAGTTCCAGGTAGCGCCATCGACGCGACAGTGGCTGCCCATCAGGCTTTCAATTCGGGGTTCGCGAGCGGTGAGCTTTCCTGTGCGTCTTCGCAAGCCAACCCCGGAGCGTGCCTCCCACCCGTGGCGATGACCGTGGCGCCGGGCGGCGAGCTGCGCGCGCCTTACTTCCAAGAGTGGAGTTTCGGGATTGAACGCCAGTTCGGAAGTACGTCCAGCTTCCACGCCCAATACGTCGGCACTCGCGCGGTGAACCAGCCCTACCTCACCCAGGAAAACGGCTACCAAACCGTCTGCGCAGGCTGCTTTGCTCCTTTTCCGTACTTGCAACCGGTGGATCCGAGGTTCGGAGCTGTCACCCAACTTTCAACCGGTGCGGACAGCCACTACCACGGACTGCAATTGACCGCGGACCGCCGCATGGGGCGCGGGCTGAAAGGGCAATTAAACTACACGCTCAGCCGTTGCCGGGATGAAGTTTCCAATGGTGGATTCCTTCAGTTTTCCGCAGGGGGGATTCTTTCCCCGCTGCCGGGTGAACTGGGGCGGGACAAAGGCCCCTGCGACTATGACATCCGCCACAACCTCACTGGCCAATATGTTTATGAATTGCCGATGAAAGTGCGAAGCCACCGCCTTGGCTACGTATTGAACGGGTGGCAGGCATCGGGCACGGCGTTTTGGCACAGTGGAATACCTTTCTCGGTGGTGAGCACTCCTTATTCCGACGGAGGAAAAGGCATTGTGCAGGGGAGCGGACCGCAATTCGCGAGTGTTGTTCCTGGAGTGCCCTGGTATGAGAAGAGGCCGGTTGCGGGCGTGACCCAGCCCGGTACGATCCAGTGGCTCAATCCGCAAGCCTTTGTCTCGGCCGTCGACCCCAGCACCGGCGCTTGTGCGGGCGGCGACAGTCCCACAAATTGCCAGTTTGGAACTATGGGCCGCAACGCGTTGCGCGGCCCGGAATTTTTCTGGAGCGACCTCTACCTTACCAAGTCGATTCCTCTGACCGAGCGCGTAAAGCTGCGTTTGGAAGGGCAATTTTTCAACGTATTAAACCATCCGAATTTTGGGCTCCCCAGCGCGGTTTTGGCCGGTGTTCCGGGAAACCCGGGTACCCAAACGGGGTTCGGGGCGCTCACCTACACCACCTCCCCACCCACCGGCCTGTTGGGGGTTGGTCTGGGTGGTGACAATGCACCTCGCATGATCGCCTTCCAGGCGCGCATTGAATTCTGAAGAAGAGGGGGCTACGCGGAATTAGGACGTGCCCGAGGTTCGATTGACTTCGGTTTGGATGCGGGGGTAGAATTAGTCTTTCCTGTTAGTCTGCGTCGGGTATTAGGAAGGAGGCACGCGGATGTCCTTGGAGGATCATCGCAGCTCACAGGAGGCTGGAACTGATCTTGAACAACTTGTAGAGATGAAATTGCTCACCTCTGGCTCACCCGAAAGCACTGACATGTTGAGCCTGCTCGACGGCATGGAAACGCTTTCGGCGGCTCCGCTTGTACCGGGAGAGGTTGTGCAGGGAAAGGTCCTTAAGGTAGCGGACGGAGAGGTCGTCATCGACCTTGGCCTGAAGACGGAAGCTACCGCCCCCTTCGCCGAATTCCTGAACAGTGAAGGTCAAGTCAGCGTCGCCCCGGGCGACACGGTGCCTATTTGGATCGAGCAGTATGATGAATTGACGGGGCGGGTTGAGATTTCGCATCAGAAGGCGGTGCGGCGCAAAGTCTGGGAAGACATCGAGCGGGCTTTCCAGGAGCAAACCTCGGTCGCCGGGCGGGTGATCGACCGCATCAAGGGTGGCTTGACCGTGGATGTGGGAGTGCCGGCTTTTCTCCCCGCATCGCACGCCGATGTCCGGGCGCACCGCAGCATTGACGAGTTGAAGGGCCAGGAGATCACCTGCAAGATCATCAAGATCAACCGCAAGCGGAACAACGTAGTGGTCAGCCGCAAGTTGGCCCTGGAAGAGGAACTCAATCGCCGCAAGAGCGAATTGGCGGAGCGCCTGGTCGAGGGCGCCGAGGTGGTGGGGAAGGTCAAGAACCTGGCTGATTATGGCGTATTCGTGGATCTGGGGGGATTGGACGGGCTCCTGCATATTACGGACCTCGCCTGGGGGCGCGTTGGCCACCCCTCCGAAGTTGTGCAGGTGGGCCAGGAAATCCGCGTCAAAGTCCTGAAGCACGACGTGGAAAAAGGGCGCGTTTCACTTGGCCTGAAGCAGCTTTCGCCCGACCCCTGGGAGATGGTGCCCCGCACATACCATGCGGGTGACCACGTCACCGGCCGGGTGGTGAGCCTGACGGATTACGGAGCTTTCGTGGAATTGGAGCCCGGAGTGGAGGGGCTCGTCCACATCTCGGAAATGAGCTGGAGCAAGCGCCTCCGCCATCCCTCCAAGATTCTCAACATGGGCGACCGTGTGGACGTGGGAGTTCTGGAAGTTGATATGGTCAAGCGGCGGATCTCCCTGAGTCTGAAGGCGAGCTTGCCGGATCCGTGGACCTCGGTGGGCGAGAAGTATGCCGTAGGCGCCGTCGTGCAGGGGCGAGTGCGGAACCTTACGGATTTCGGCGCCTTTGTGGAAATCGAAGACGGCGTGGATGGTTTGATTCATCTGACCAACATCTCCTGGAATCGCAATGTCAAGCACCCCTCGGAAATTTTGAAGAAGGGGCAGAAGGTTGACGCTGCCGTCCTGGCCTTGGACCCCGTGAATCGGCGGGTGGCTCTGGGGCTGAAACAACTGGAAGAAGATCCCTGGCAGAGTTTCTTTGCTAAAATCCATGTGGGTGACGTGGTTCACGGCAAAGTTTCCCGGCAAGTTTCTTTTGGAGTATTCGTCGAGCTTCAGGAGGGGATTGAAGGCCTGTGCCACGTCTCGGAGTTGGAAAACGCGCAAGGCGGCAGCGGGAATGCTAAACTGGAGGAGGGGAGCGAGCACGATTTTCGAGTCATTCGCTTGAATCCCGGGGACCGGAAGATTGCCTTAAGCATGAAGCAACCGGCGGCTCCTCCTCCGCCTCCTGAGCCGGTGGTTCCCAAAGCGAAAGAACCCGAGAGCCTGTCGACTATGGCGCAAGCGTTGTCTTCCGCCGGCATTACTCCTTACGAGTTAACCAAGGCTGCTGACGGGTAAGACGGCGCACCCAGGGAAGGTTTTGCGAGAGGGCGGCGAGGCGAGGGTGCGGCTTGCCCGCAAAGCATCCGGCGAGAACACCGCAACGGTACTATAATCAGAAGCAGCAGTGCGAATTACCAGGAATCCTCGCAGCAGGAGATCACTATGACGAAAGCAGAATTGATCGAGGATGTTTCGCGTGTCGTGGAAATGAGCCGCAAAGACTCCGAGATCATTGTCGAGACCATTTTTGACAGTATCGTTAAATCGCTCAAGGCCGGGGACAAAATTGAGATCCGCGGTTTCGGAAGTTTCCGTACGCGCCAACGTAAGCCCCGCATTGGGCGGAATCCCAAGACCGGCGCGCGCGTGGACGTGCCGGCTAAGAAAATTCCCTATTTCAAACCCAGCAAGGAATTGAAAGACCTGGTGAATGCACACCCGTCCAAGGAGAGCTCCCCGGCTCCACCTCCTCTCCCGCCAGCGGCCCCGAACCCGGCGACTCCATAGAAATTCGCGTCCCCCCTCTCGGGGCTTTCGGAAATTATGGATTACTTGTGGAGTCCCTGGCGATATCGATACGTCAGCCAGGCAGGGAAGGGTGAAGGTTGCCCGTTCTGCCAGAAGCTGGCGTTGGACCCTGCCCACGACCGCGAAAATTTGGTGCTCTATCGCGGGCGGAACAACTTCATCCTGCTCAATCTCTATCCTTACACTACCGGCCACATGCTGGTTACCCCCCATGCCCATGTCGCCAACCTCGATCAGGTCACACCGGATACCCTGGTGGAGATGATGGGGCTTGCGCAACGGCTCCAGACGGCATTAAAAGAATGTTATAACCCCGAGGGATATAACCTTGGAATGAATTTAGGAAGGTGTGCCGGGGCAGGCGTGGCGGATCACTTGCACCTTCACCTGCTGCCGCGTTGGACGGGGGATTCGAACTTCATGACGGTGGTGGGGGAAACGCGCGTGCAGCCCGAAGACCTTTTGGCCACTTACGACAAACTCGCCGCTTTCTTTCCGCGCTCCCCCTAAACAATCTTTTGGTTGGAATGGCATTAGCGCCGGCGCGAAGGTGGGGGAATAGGCGGCTCCCCGCCGGTATTGTCGAGGGACGCGGCTACGGCCACACCCGGCGCCGGTTCGCGCAGGGAATTCGCCACGTGTTCCTGCCGCACGGGCCGGGCCTGAAGGTTTATCCGCAGTTCGCCCTGGTGAGTGATCTCGTCGGGGAGCACCAGTTCCAACTGCACCGGCTCGTCGGCGCGAAGCACGTTGGGGACGACGAAGAAAATGCCGGTCCGGGAAATATCCTTCGCCACCCCGGCGGCCTCGCACGGATTGCCATCCGCATCGCGCCACATGACGCGCAACGGCAACTCCACATGATACCGGCGATCGATTCGGCGCTCGCTGCCGCCGATCTGATTGGTGTGGGACATAACCCCGTCGGGAAGGGAAATCGTCAAACCCTCGTTCGCGCCCCAAGTGTCCGGAAACTCCTGCTGGGCCCTCATCACCAGCCCATCGACAAAAGCATCATCACTATCCGGGTCGTGATGGAAAAGGATCAGCTTCTTGACGTTGCACTCCTGCGAAATGCGCACCCCTTCCAGCCAGGAGCTATGTCCCCAACCTTTCTTTTCCCCCGCCAATTGCTCGGGAGTGTACTGGGCGTCGTACACCATAACGTCAGCGTCTCGGGCCAAATCGCGGAGGCCTTGATCGTGGACGGGAGACCTGGGTTCGTTGTCGGTGGCGAGGACGAACACTCCGCCGTCCGCTTCAATTCTGTATCCCATGCACCCCTGGGGATGGTTCAGCGGGGTAGACCGCAGGGTGGCTCCCTTCAAGCTGGCCGGCAGGTTATCCAGGTTGGAAAAGTCGCGCTGCGCCCCCATGACCCCCATGTTCACAGGAAAGTAAGGATTGGCCATTTGACCTTCGATGGTGTCCTTCAGCCCCGCGCCCGTTCGCATCACCGAGTGGAACATGAACTGGTTCCCGCGCCGGTAAAAAGGCAGGAAGAAAGGGATCCCTTGGATGTGGTCCCAATGAAAGTGGGTTAGATAAAGGGAAGCGTGGATCGGGCGCTCGCCAAACTCGTCCTGCAAGCTCTTGCCCAGCCCTCGCATCCCACTCCCGCAATCCAGGATGATCACGGTGTTATCGGCGAGACGCACTTCGATGCAACAGGTGTTGCCGCCGTAGCGGGAATTTCGAGGCTCAGGAGTGGGGGTGGAGCCTCTTACGCCCCAAAATCGGATTCGCATTCAGCACCGCCGCACTCCTGGAGGGTGGTTGCCTGAGTGGGCAAGTTCAACTTGTTGATGGGCGTGCGCACCTCGCTTAGGACAGGCGTTAAACCCCTGACCTACAACGCCATAGCCAGCCTACCAAAACATCTTGAGGATGTCCACCGCTTTGGGGATGGGGTAGTGGTGCAGTTTGATGTAGCGGCGGCTTTACGCCGCCATGTGGCGAGGTAAACTCGCCGCTACAACACCGAACTGCACCCCTACCGGGGATGGGATGTGTTTGCCGCCCATCTGGGCGAAGCCCCTGAGCGGCCATCCTTGACCCGGGCTTTCTCCCACCGCTAGAATTCCTCTTTACCGGATCGAGTATGCATCTTCGCTTTACTACTCCGTTCGAAGCCGGCGCCGAAGCGGACGGCTTCCTGGAAAGGTTCCCTCCCCGCCCGGCGGTGTTCGCCTTGTTTCCTTTTCCTCGCGAAGGAGTTCCTTCCGAGCCTTATCTAGGGCGGACTCGCGATTTGCGCCGCCGCCTCAATCGGCTGCTCTCACCCCGGCGGCAAGCATCCAAGATGCTGAATCTGCGCGAGATCGCGGCGCGCATTGAATATGAACCCGTGGGTTCGGTATTCGAGGGGACGTGGCTTCTTTACCGGCTGAACCGGCATTACTTTTCACGGCAGTACCGCGATCGCCTGCGCCTGAAGCCTCCGGCGCTGTTGAAATTGAAAATGCAGAACCGCTTTCCGCGCTGCTACCCGACGCGGCGAATGGCCAAGGACCGCTCGCTCTATTACGGCCCTTTTCCCTCCCTGGCCGTGGCGGAGCGCTTTGCCGGCGAGTTTTTGGATTTCTTCAAAATCCGCCGCTGCGTGGAGGAGTTGAATCCCGACCCTTCTCATCCCGGATGTATTTACTCGCAGCTTCACATGTGCCTGGCGCCTTGCTTTGCCGGATGCACGGATTCCGAGTATCAGGGTGAAGTCCAGCGGGTGGTGGAATTTCTGGATTCGCAAGGCAAGTCCCTCCAGCGCTCACTGGAAGCGGAGCGAGCCCAGGCATCCGAGTCGCTGCAATTCGAGCAAGCATCCAAAATCCACCACCGGATCGAAAAACTGAACGAAGTGTTGCGCCAAAGGTCCGACCTGGTAAGGAATCTTCGCGACCTCCATGCCGTGATGGTCTTGCCGGGGGCCGAGGCAAAATCGGTGGTCTTCTTCCGCATCATGGGTGGTGAGATTCGCGGCCCCTCGACGCTTTCGCTCGATGAAAACGAGCCCAATCCTACCCCGCTCGACCGCCAACTCCACGACTTGATGGAGTCGCTCAGCGGGGAAGCCAGCCGCCCGGCCCCGCCCGCAATGCCTCCGTGGGAACACCTCAGCCTGCTGGCGCGCTGGTATTACAGCAGCTTCCGCCAGGGTGAACTGGTGATGCTGAACCCCGACCAAGCGATCCCGCACAGCCGCTTGATTCGCATCTGCCGTAAAGTTCTGGCGCACGACGGAGACGCCGCGTCGTAAAATGGCGGGGGGGCTATGTTATGCTTGGGAAGAGAAATGAGGAGGGGCAGTGAAGATTGACGATTACAAAACCATTCTGTATTCCCAGGAAGACGGTTCGTGGGTGGCGGAGATTCCGGCCATCTCCGGTTGCAACGCCTTGATGCCCACTCGCGAAGAAGCCCTTGCCGAGCTCACCAGAGTTTTCGAGATGATTTCCGAAGAATACCGCGAGAAGGGCCTGCCACTCCCCGCTGACACCACTGAGATTGTTCATGCCTAGCGCAACCGCGCGAGAATTCCAGGAAGCAGCCCGCGCCTAGGTTTCTCCAGATCAAGACAAACCGGAAGTCATGAGCGCTGGAATCGCCCCGACGGCCGCGCTGTGACCATTCCCTTGCATGGCGGCCAGGAGATTGGGCCGCTACCCTTCTTCAAAATCCTGCCCCAGCTTGGCATCAGCCTCGAGGCATTTCAGAAAATGCGATAGCGTGTTTTGGCGGGGATTAATTACCCGGAATAGCCGCACACTCCGGTGCGCGGAGAGTTGACCACCGGCAGGAGGTACTCTTCGCCGCAATCATGGCCATGCGAGCACGGTTCGCAAAGCCAAATCCCCTCGCATCCCGCACAGATCAGCGTGGCGGGCTGAGTCCCACACTTATCGCAGTTAACCTGGGGCGGGTCGTTTCGGGCCAGTAATTCCACGGCGTTTTTCGGCGTGGTTCGGTCCCCAAGCTCCACCACCTTCAAGCTGAGGGTGGTGGTCGAGCCGAAGTCATACTCGTAGAGGAATTTCGTCCCGACATCGACGACGCGGCTAAGCGGCACCTTCATCCCTCTTTCATCCTCCATGGGGGACACAGCGTAGCGAACGCCATCAATCTCAAATGCGCTCATGTGTCCGCAGCATTCCAGCCAAACTTGGCGGAGAAATTTATCGAGTTTGCTCAGTGGGGCCGTCGCGGGCACAGCCAGATGCATCCAGTAGGCCTTGGCCCATCTTCCTTCCACGACGATGTGCAAGGCGGGGGTAGTGTCGTGTCCCCCAGGGGTCGCCGAAGCTTCCGGTTGGCTGCACTTGTCCAGGTGGCGCGTCATGGCCCCTTTGCCAAACCGCTTCCCACAGAGATAACATTCCCCTACAGATTGTTGTTGCTTCACTGTTAAGCTCCTTGGCGATTAGTCCTCCGGGAGTTGATCATCGAGGCGGTTCATCTCCGTTTGCAATTCTTCCGCGAGGAACTTGGCGAGCGTAAGCTGCGAGTAAAGGACGGCGAGCCTTTCGTGATAGGCGTCGGAAAAACGGGTGGCCTTGGCAAGTTTCGCGAGATTCGAGCCCACGCCGGCGTGGAGCTCGCGAAATTCTTCCAGGAGCCGATCGAGTGTCCGCGTATCCGGCGCTGCCGCTGTTTTGGGCTTGCTCATGGTTCAATTCTACTGCCGACGCAGCCTTTCTTCCAAGCGATACCGATGATTGGCCACGCCCAGGGATTACATTACGCGCTCAAACCGTGCCTGAAAGAATCGCAGGTATTTCGGCTCGTAGGTCATGTGCAGGCCGCGGGCTTGCCCGCGGTGCTCGTAAACTTCCAGCACCGATTCCGCCACCACATCCATGTGGGCTTGCGTATAGACGCGGCGGGGAAGGGTGATGCGCACCAGTTCCAGTTTCGGGAAGTGTTCTTCGCCGGTTTTGGGGTCGCGTCCGGCGGAGACCGCGCCGCGCTCCATGGTGCGCACGCCCGAGTCGATATAGATATCGCAGGCGAGCGCCTGCGCCGGGTACTGAGACTGGGGAATGTGCGGGTAGAACGCTTTGGCGTCCAGGAAGACCGCGTGCCCGCCAATGGGCTTGACGATGGGAACGCCCCAGTCGAGCAGGTGATTGCCGAGATACTCCACCTGGCCGACGCGCGTGCGGATGTGGTCATCCTCGACGCTTTCCACGATGCCGCGCGCCATGGCTTCCATGTCGCGCCCCGCCAGGCCGCCGTAAGTGTGCAAGCCTTCGTAGACCACCACCAGGCCGCGCGCCTCTTCAAAAAGACCCTGATCGTTGGTGGCCAGCCAGCCTCCGATATTCACCAGCGCGTCTTTTTTTGCGCTCATCGTGCACGTGTCGGTATAAGAGCAGTATTCCTTCAAGATCATGGCCACTTTCTTGGACTGGTACCCCGGCTCGCGCTGTTGAATGAAATAACAATTCTCCACGGCGCGCGTGGCGTCAAGCACCACGGGGATTTCATAGCGCCGGCACAGTTCTCTCACGGCGCGCAGGTTCTCCATGGACTGCGGCTGTCCGCCCGCCATATTCACCGTACCCGCGATGCACACGTAGGGAACCTTGCGCGGGCCGGCGTCCTGGATGACGCGCTCGAGTTTGGCGAGGTCCACGTTGCCCTTGAAGGGGTGCGGATTTCCCGGGTCATGCGCTTCATCGATAATCACGTCGACAAACGTGCCCCCGGCGAGTTCCTGGTGCAGGCGCGTGGTGGTGAAGTACATGTTGCCGGGAATGATGTCGCCCGGGTGAATCATGACCTGCGAGAGAATGTGCTCCGCACCGCGCCCCTGATGCGTGGGAACGAGGTACTTATACCCGTAAAACCGAGTTACAGCCTCCCATAGATTGTAGAAATTCTTGCTGCCGGCATAGGCTTCGTCGCCCAGCATCATGCCCGCCCACTGGCGATCGCTCATGGCATTGGTGCCGCTGTCGGTCAAGAGGTCGATGTAAACGTCCTCGGAGCGCAGCAGAAAGGTGTTGTAGCCCGCTTCCACAATAAACTTTTCGCGCTCGGCAAGCGTGGTCATGCGAATGGGCTCGACCATTTTGATCTTCCAGGGCTCTGCCCAGGACCGCCGGATGGGTTTGGGATAGGACATAAGCTTCCCCCAGGTTATTGTCGATTGCCGATTGTCGATTGACGATTGAAAACAAGTAAATCTTCCCCTGCTGTCAATCGGCGCCCGACAATTGGCAATCGCCAATCGTTTCTCACATTGCGAGAAGATATCATAGCAATTCCCGCCGCGAGCACCAGCGCAAATTATTGGTGGTAGAGTTTGAAGTTAGGAAGTGGGACAGATTGGCCAATCTCCAGTATGGGCCTTTATCATTCCGAATCGCGGGAGCAGCAGCGGAAAGCTGGTTGCGGGGCCGGGCCTATGTGAAGCTTCACCGCGCTGCTCTTAACCGCCTACCCGGTGCCACCAGCGCTGGCCTTTGCAGCGAACTGAAGCGGATCCAGCGAACAAGATTGACCGGACGTTCACCGGTTCTTCAGAATCCTAGTATATTATTCAACGTAGGAGGCCACCCCGCTCCAACTGTCGTGCACCGTGCTGATCGATCAGCTTGGTGGATTGAAGTGCATTTCATCGCTCAGCGGGCAGCCATCACATGAACAATATGAAGATAATTCCGTACCTTTTTCTCGCCGTGCTGGTTGCACCTCGCTTGTTCGCGCAGACCGCGACGTTGCGCGGCCAGGTGACAGACGAGAGCGGTGCGGTCATTCCAGGAGCTACGGTGACATTGAGCAGATCTCCTGGGCAGGTCCGGACCACCATCGCGGACGAAAGAGGTTCGTACTCATTCACTGGCGTGCCGCCCGGAAGCTATTCGGTCCAGGCATCGGCGCCACAGTTGACGCAAGCCCAGCCAACGAAGGTCACTCTCAAACCCGGGCCGCAGGTGGTGAACCTGATGCTGAGAGTCGCGTCGATGTCGCAGAAGGTAACGGTTCAGGAGAATGCCTCCCCCGCCTTGACCACGGATTCCTCGAACAACGCGAGCGCAGTAGTGCTGCAGGGCGCCGATCTTGAAGCCCTCTCCGATGATCCGGACGATCTCGCGGCGGATCTGCAAGCGCTCGCCGGCCCCTCGGCCGGCCCCAATGGCGGGTCCATTTACGTCGATGGATTCAGCGGCGGGCAGTTGCCGCCCAAGGAATCGATCCGCGAAATTCGCATCAATCAGAATCCTTTCTCGCCAGAGTACGACATGCTGGGATATGGCAAGATCGAGGTCTTCACCAAGCCGGGCTTCGACAAGTATCGCGGCTCGGCCCAGTGGAATTTCGCCAACGACTTCTGGAACACCCGCAATCCCTATGCCCCCGAGAAAGCCTATTTCCTCCTCAACGAGTTCGAGGGCAACGCTGGGGGTCCGCTGACGAAGAAGGCTTCCTTCACAGTCGATGCGCAGCGCAACATGGTGGACAACGGCTCGATCACCAACGCCGTTACGCTGAATCCCCAGACGCTGGCCATCCAGCCGTTCGCTGGCGTGTTCGTCACCCCCGGGCGCTATACCAACGTGAGCCCGCGCATTGACTACCAGCTCGGCGAGAACAACACCCTGATGTTCCGCTACGGCATCACCCACTCCGACGTGCAGGACAACGGGATCGGCGGATTCGACCTGGCATCGCGCGGCTATCACACGCAGTTCACCAACCAGACCGTGCAGGCGACCGACACCGTCCTCATCGGCCGGGCGGTCAACGAAACGCGCTTCCAGTGTTTCCGGAGCGCCACGCAGGCGTTAGCCAATAGCCCCGGACCGGCGGTCATGGTGCTGCAATCGTTCAACGACGGCGGCGCAAACGTCGGCCACACGTACGACACGCAGAACAATTACGAGCTGCAGAACTACACCTCGATGGTCAAGGGCGCGCATTCGTGGCGCTTCGGCGTTCGCCTGCGCAGGCAGACGGACGGTAACGTTTCACCGCAGAATTTCAATGGCACCTTCACGTTCGCCGGCGGGGCGCTGGCGCCGGTATTGGACGCGCAGAACCAGCCCGTGCTGAATGCCCAGGGTCAGCCCGAGATGACGCCCACCACCTCCATCGAGAGCTACCGGCGCACGACCCTCCTCCAGCAACTCGGGTACACTCCAGCGCAAATTCGCGCCCTGGGCGGCGGAGCGTCGCAGTTCAGCATCACCAGCGGCATGGCGGGGCTTAATGTGCATCAGGTGGATGCCGGCATCTTTGCGGGCGACGAGTGGCGGGTGCGGCCGAACTTCACTCTGAACCTGGGATTGCGCTACGAGACGCAGAGCAATATTCACGACTACCGCGATATCGCGCCGCGTATAGCGTTTGCCTGGGCGCCCGGCGGCGGGAAGCGCGCCAAGACCGTGCTGCGCGCAGGATTCGGAATTTTCTATGATCGGTTCCCGCTCGCCGACACCCTGGCCGCGGAGCGGTACAACGGCATCGTGCAGGAGCAATCCGTGGTCACCGATCCCGATTTCTATCCGAATCTTCCTTCGCTGGCAGCGCTTGCCGGTTTCCAATCGACGCCAGTGATTCAGGAGATCAGCTCGCGTCTGCGGGCGCCTTACATTATGCAGTCGGCGGTTACGGTGGAGCGCCAGTTGCCGCGAAATACTACGCTCGCCGTCACCTACACGAATTCGCACGGGCTGCATGAGTTGATCTCGAACGACATCAATGCGCCGCTGCCCGGCACCTATAACCCTGCCGTACAGAATAGCGGCGCCTTTCCGTTGGGACACCCCGGAGCCGTGGACCTGATGGAATCCGCCGGGCTCTACAATCAGAACCAAGTAATCTCCAATGTGAGGGCCAGGGTGAATTCCGGCCTGACGCTGTTCGGTTTTTATGTGTTCAACCGTGCATTCAGCAACACCGATGGCGTCGGCACATTTCCAGCCAACCCTTACAATTTCGCGGGTGAGTACGGTCCGGCGGCCACCGACGTCCATCATCGCATGACGATCGGCGGATCGATCAACCTGAAGTGGGCTGTGCGCATTAGTCCCTTCGTAGTGATGCAATCGGGCGCCCCATTCGATATCACCGCGGGAAACGATTCTTATGGCACGACTCTATTCAACGCGCGCCCCGGAATCGCCACGGATCCGAACAAACCAGGACTAATCCAGACCTCGTACGGCCTGCTCGATCCCAACCCGGCTCCCGGCGAACGGCTCCTGCCGCGCAATTTCGGACGCGGACCCGGCCAATACACCGTAAACCTTCGCATCGCAAAGGTCATCGGGTTCGGCAGGGAGCGCGGCGCTCCCGCCGATGCGCGCCCCGGAGGCGGGGCTAGCAACCCAGTGCAAATCGCCACCGGCCGCGGCCTTGGCGGCCTCATCGGTACCCCTACAACGTCGCACCGCTTCAACCTGAGCATCGGCCTGTCCATCCGCAACGTGCTGAACCACACGAATCCCGGCCCGATTATTGGGAACATCACGTCGCCGTACTTCGGATTAGCCAACCAGATCGCCGGCGGGCAAAATGGCGAAGGCTTCTACGAAACGGCCAACAACCGCCGCCTGGAATCGCAGATCAAATTTACCTTTTGAAAGTCGACGCGCGCGTGTGGGATCCTTGTCGTTGAGGACGAGAGGTCGATGCGCGAGGCCCTGCGCAGGGACTCGAAGCGCCGAATCAGACGGTCGCCCTGGGGAGCGGCGGTCTGGAAGGAATCCACGCCGCCGCAACAGGATATGCCCTGAGCCGCATCTCGATAACCAGTTGTCTGCGGAGGAATCTATTGGCCCGCCTCGCCGGAAGCTGCTGCCGCTCAACCAATTCCGGCGCTGTATGGGATTCGACCTGATAGGTCAGCTTCACGCCTATTGAGCGCCGCCAATTGGCATATGCCGCCCTACTCGCAGAATTGCAATCCCTCGCCCTCCCGAAGGCCCCTTCGAAGAAGTTCAGCATTCAGCACACGATCATGGATAAGCCAGACATATTAGAATGGAAGAACGAGGTCAAACTCCGATCGTCTGCTACTAATGGTCGGCCGAATTGGTAAACTTCATGGAGAGAGATTCATCAGGAGGTATAGACATGAGAATATGCGAAAAGGCCTTAGTCGTTGTCTGCATGCTCTGTGCGACTGCCGGACTCGGCTGGGCCTCGGAGCAGCGCGTGAAATTGTCCGATCTTCCCCTGGCCGTGCAGGCCACGGTGAAAGAGCAGAGCAAGGGTGCTACGGTTCGCGGATACGCGAAGGAAGTTGAAAATGGGAAAACCACTTACGAGGTCGAAATGACCATCAATGGGCATGGCAAAGACATTTCGATGGACCAGAAAGGGACGGTTATCGAGGTCGAGGAAGAGGTCCCACTTGACAACATTCCTTCCAGCGCCAAGTCGGCAATTGAAAAGGCCGCGGGCGGCGGAAAGATTTTGAAGGTGGAGTCGGTTGTCCACGGAGCGACGGTCGTCGCGTATGAAGCACAGGTACAGCACGGTAGTAAGCGGTCTGAAGTGAGAGTCAGTCCGGAGGGTAAACCCGCTCCGGAGTAAACCGGTCGAGAGAGGACGGCCAATGCTAGTTGATGACCGAGGAGCTATTCCCTCGAGCGAGGTTTGCGGACCACGCCCGGTAAATATCGGCGATTGCGGCAGGCCCGCCTGATGATTGCAAATATTGCGTGCGTTTGCGTCGAACAGCGGCATTGCAGGGTTCTCAAGGGCTAAAGACTTGCAGCAGAACCTATGGGGTTTATAATAGAGCCCCAATTAGGGGATGACCAAGTAAGTGTAGGTGCGGATTTCAGTTGAAGGGAGATCTTCCAATGAAGTCACTAAATGGCCTCGCCCGTCTGGAAACCGTGGTGGTTTATTTTCTCCTGGGGGCTTTCGCTCTCGCGACGGCGGCGACCGGTGGTTATCACCTGCTCAAGAAATACCCTTTCGGAGCGGCCGAGGGTAGTACGCGGGAGTATTTCGACTACATTACGGTGGATTCTTCTGCGCGCCGCGTTTACCTGTCGCATGGCACGGAGATTAAAGTCATCAACGCCGATAACGGCACCCTGATCGGCAACATTACGGGCTTAAAACAAGATCACGGCGTTGCCATCGCCCAGGAGTTTGGCCGCGGCTTCATCAGCGACGGCGCCCAGGGCAAAGCGATCATTTTCGATCTGAAGACCCTCAAGGTGATCGGCGAGGCGAAAGCCGCCGACGATGCCGACTGCGTTGTTTACGATCCGGTCTCCAAGCGTGTTTTTGTCATGGAAGGAGACCCCCAGAGCGCGACGGCGGTCGATGCCAAGAGTGGGAGCGTGGTGGGAACCATCGACCTGGGCGGATCGCCGGAATTCGCGGTTGCCGACGGGAGGGGCAAACTTTATATCAACCTGGAAAGCAAAAACGAGGTCGTCGCCCTTGATACCCACTCGTTGCAAATCAAGTCGCGCTGGCCGGTTGCCCCAGCGGGAGGGCCCACCGCCCTGGCGATGGACACCCAGCACCGGCGGCTGTTCAGCGCCGGCCGTAACCCTCAAATGCTGGTGGCTATGGATGCCGACAGCGGGAAGGTTATCCAGTCGTTCCGCATCTCGGGGGGCGTGGATGCCGCCGCTTATGAGCCGGAAACCGGCCTGATCTTCGCCTCGACTCGTGAGGGGAAGATCCACGTCTTCCACGAAGACTCGCCAGAAAAATTCAGCGAGGTGGAGACGATCGAGACCGAGTACGGCGCCAAAACCATGGGACTCGACACCAAGGCGCACCACCTGTTTGTGGACACCGCGGATTTTGCCGCACCCGCAACCCCCCCGGCGGGCGGGCGCGGTCCCCGACGGATGGCCGTTCCGGGAACGTTCCGCGTTTTGGTTTATGGCCGGTAAGGGATCGAACCATTCTAAACCTTGGGCACCCCATAGGAACTGACCTCAGCGGTTGGCAGGACTGCGCATGAAGACACGGAGATGCACTTTCGTGGCACTTCTTGCACTCGCCTCGGTATGTGGGCGCATAACGTTCGCGCAAGACAAACCCACAGTATCAGAGGTTATCCCCCTTGCCGTGCCGGCGGGCGTGCCTTTGCATGTGGTACTGGAGAAACCGGTGCCCATCAAGCACCCCGATGTGCCCGTCGAGGCCCAGGTCATCGACCCCATCTTCGTCTTCGACCACCTGGTTATTCCCAGCGGTAGCCGGGTTCTGGGGAGAGTGACGAAGGTGGAAAGCGCTTCGCGCAAGCAACGGGGGCTGGCCATTGCCAATGGCAACTTCTCACCCCTCCGCAAAGCGCAGGTAGATTTCCATACGCTGGCACTCAAGGACGGGACGCGACTCACCGTGCACACCGTGGTGACGCAGGGAGCGCCGAGGATGGTTCACCTGGTGGCAGGCGAGCAAGGTAAGAAGAAGGGACGGGTGAGCCAAGCGGTAGACCAAGCCCGGCAGCAGGCCAAGGCCCGAGAGCAGGAGACGGTAAACGAGATCAGGGCCCCCGGGAAAATTCAGCGGGTCAAGGCGCGGCTGTGGGCCGAGTTCCCCTATCACCGGCCCAAGCTCGCGGCGGGCACGCACTTCACGGCCGAGCTCACGACTCCTTTGGAATTCGGCAGCGAAGACCCCTCGCCCAAGCAGTGGGAACGTTTGGGAGCGGAGATACCGCCGGGAAGCTCCGTGCATGTGAGGTTGGTCACACCCTTGAGCTCGGCGACCGACCACCAAGGCTCACCGGTTAAAGCCGTGGTGTCCGAGCCGGTCTTTTCCCCCGACCAGCAGTTGATTGTTCCCGAGGGGGCGCGGCTGGAAGGCATCGTGACCCAGGCGCATCCGGCGCGCCGCCTGAGCAGAAATGGACAACTTCGCTTCACCTTCCGGGAAATGGAATTGGCTTCCGGAGCCCCCCGGCAGGTTCACGGGACCCTGGAAAGCATTGACGCTGCTTCGGACAGTCACGTCGAGCTCGACGCGGAGGGTGGCGCTCATTCCATCACCCCCAAGAGCAAGTTCATCGCTCCCGCCATTGATGTGCTTTTGGCCACCTCTTCTCTGGACGGCCTCGACCCGCACAATCGCCGGCGCATCGAAGAAGGGCGGGGATCCCAAGGGCCGGACGTGGGTGGAGGAGTCGTGAGGGGCGGCGCAGGCTTCGGGCTTGTAGGCAGCGTGGTCGGCTTGGTGGCCCACTACCGGCCGGTGAGTGCTTGTTTTGCATTTTACGGAGCGGGCTGGAGCGTTTACACCCACATCGTGGCCCGCGGCACGAATGTCGTCTTCCCTAAGAACACTACCATGGAACTGCGTTTTGGATCCCGTGAAGGACAGAAGTCGACACCTGCAAATTAGGCGATTCCTTTGAGGATATGAAGAATGCCGGCCTTTTTACAGCTCTGGCCATCCCCTGCCCGGAAGATATCTTTCCGCATTCTGAGTGATGGGGCGTTGCTGGACCGGACAGACCATACTCTTCGAGGTTTACCGTTTCCTGGCTGTCCCGAAGTCTTCGAGAAACTTTGTGCTGGCATGGCACGCACTGCGATGGATGGCGAGTAACGCAGTTTTGCATGCTAGTCTGATAGATGCACGTGTGGCAACTCTGACTTGTTCGCTCGCCTAAGTGCAAGTCATGGCCGCTCATATAGTTCCGGCGCTGCCAGGGATTGGGAATGAAAAGTCAGCTTCCTGGAAAGTCACCCAAAACCAAATTCAGGCTGTACCCCTACAACCCGTGCGCTTGAATCCAGGTGCACCCGCGGGCAAATAATGCTAGGATTTGACTGCTTACGAGAATTGGGCCAGGTCTTGAATCAATAAATGCAGTTCATGTCCGCCCAGGAGGCGACGATGAGGACACTCGCTCACCCTATTTGGAAGTTTAGCTATCTGCTTTTGGCGCTGACGGTTTCTTGGGCCGTTCCGGCAATTGCGCAAGAGCCGGCCGCGGCCCCCAAGCCCGCGGAAGAAGTCTACAAGAACATCCAGGTTCTTAAAGGCATGCCCTCTCCCGACTTGATGAATACCATGAAGTCATTCACCAAGTCCCTCGGCGTAAAGTGCGATTTCTGCCACGTCATGGGGGCGTTTGAAAAGGACGACAAGCGCGAAAAACAAACGGCACGGAAGATGATTCAGATGGCGCATCAGATTAATACCGACAACTTCCACGGCCACATGCGCGTCACCTGCTGGACGTGCCACAGAGGCGCCACGGAGCCGGGATCGAAACCGCCACAAGCACAAAACTGAGAGTTTGGGGGAAGGGAAACCTTGTTCCCCCCAACGAGTTCAGAAGCTGCGCAATGCCTGCAGCTCATTTCCGCTTAGGAGCAGCTCATGAGGAAACTCGCACACCCCATTTGGAAGTTTCGCTATCTGCTGTTGGCACTGACGGCGTTGTGGGCCGTTCAGGCAATTTCGCAGGAATCCATTCCGAACCTTTCCGGCATTTGGAAGTGGAACCCGGATAAGAGTCACGCGTCCTCCCCCCGGCCCGTCACCAACCGGCGCGTCAAGATCGAGCAGCAGGGATCTGACCTGACCATAACGACCCGCGTCATGCGCGAGTCGGGCGAGGATATCCAAAAATTCCACTACACCATCGGTTCGGACGACAACACGAACCAGATGATGGGTACTTCCGTGAAGAGCAAAGTGCAGTGGAAAGATGGGGCGTTGGCCGTGGACTCCGTCGCCACCACGGATAACGGCGAAATGCGCCGCAGCGAAATGTGGACCTTATCCCCGGACGGGCAAACCCTTACCTTCCATGCGAGCAGTATGATGGGCGACCGTCCGCCCCGCGAAGATACGATTGTCTACGAGAAGCAGCCCGAGGCCGATTGGGAACCACCCCAGCCGCCCAAGCCCGCAGAGGAAGTTTACAAAAACATCCAGGTTCTTAAGGGCGTGCCGGCCCCCGAGTTGTTGAATGCCATGCGGTCATTCACGCGCTCGCTGGGCGTGAAGTGCGAGTTCTGCCACGTCGAGGGGGCGTTTGATAAGGACGACAAGCGCGAGAAACAAACCGCGCGGAAAATGATTCAGATGGCGCGGCAGATTAATACCGACAACTTCCACGGCCACATGCGCGTCACCTGCTGGACGTGCCATCGCGGCGCCGAGGAGCCCGAGTCGGCAGCGAAGTAAGCGCGCAACTGCGATTGTGGGGGGGCAGGCTAGCTTCCCATAAGCGCTAACTTAACGGCAAGCGATGCCTGAAAGCCCGCGAAGCGGGCGTCGTCGTTTCACTGCTGTCCAAGATAATCGCTAGCCCTGTACGTCGCCATTGCAGGGAAAGGCTTTAGGACAGGGAGAGTCGAGGGTTGGGGAGGAGGTCGGGGTTTCATAAGTTGGTTCGCCTGTCC
>JBEKNU010000043.1:0-32860 GCA_049522495.1 Terriglobia bacterium | reverse complement strand
TTTGGACAGGCGAACCAACTTATGAAACCCCGACCTCCTCCCCAACCCTCGACTCTCCCTGTCCTAAAGCCTTTCCCTGCAATGGCGACGTACAGGGCTAGCGATTATCTTGGACAGCAGTGGCATGATATCGCCCCTGACGGGGCTCTGGAAATTCCACTTGCACTATGGCGATTTCTGCAACGAACTCTGGACTCAGGACACTAGGCGCCCGCGCCCACTTCCCCCGCGAGCAGCGCTTTCATCCGTCCCAGCCCCTGCGATCCTGCGACCAGCAGGCACACGGCGGCCAGAACCGGGCACACGCCAGCCACGAGAACTGCCGGTCCGAAGTGCTTTTGTGGCCCAAGGATCCATCCCGTAATGAGGGGCGCCGCCATCCCTGCTGTCTGGGAGAGGGTGTTCAGGTATCCGATCGTCCTCCCTACCAGATTTTTCGGCGACACGTGTTGTGAAATCGTCCAAAAGTTAGAATTGCCAATTCCGGTTGCGCACATCGAAATCGTGAAGATGGGAAGGACCCAGGATTGATCCGGTGTGATCAGCAGCAGTAAGATTGCCGCCGTCCCAACATATCCCACTACCGCAGACCACAAACGTGCCCGGAATACTCCGATCCGGGCCGCCAGTTTATCCACCGCCGAGCCTGCCAGGACATTCACGATGGCCATGGTAAAGAGCGCCGTCGAAACCACCCGCCCCATTCCCCGAGTTGTGAACCCTCGGGCGAGGATCAAATAGCTGGGCACCCAGGTCAAAACAAAATACCAATAATAGGCGGACAGCAGGATAGACAGAGACATTGCCCAAAAGGTCTGGTTGGTCAGGAGCATGCGCCAGGTCCATCGCCTGGGAGCGGCGAGATCGTCAGCCGCCTTTTCCGCTTGACGCACGGCACGGGTTCCGTCGGAGGGGGCGGCGAGCAACCAGCAGGGCAACCAAACCATCGCCCCTAATCCGGTAATGGCAAACATCATGCGCCATCCGAATCGGTCCAACAGAATGGCGCCCACCAGCGCCCCCAGTGCGGGTCCGAAATTCTGGCCGGAGATATAGATCGATGTGGGCAGCCCCTGATCCTTCCCAGCAAAATTATTTCGGATGAAGGAGAGGCTGGCCAGCGGACCTATCGATTCGGCAAGCCCCAGCAACACGCGCATGCCAATGATGTCGCGTGTTCCGCGGCAGAGGGCGATGGATGCCGATGCCAGTGACCAGACCAGGAAACCAACTGCGTAAGCCCGGCGGATGCCGAACCTGTCCACGACCGCGCCGGCAGGGATTTGAAATGCGCCATACGTCCAGAAAAAGGCGGAGAGGAGCACCCCCATCGTGCCGGGCTCAATGCGGAAATCCCGCATGATCGATGGCGCCGCAATGCTGAGATTGCCGCGATCGATGTAGCTGATCACGATGCCGAAAAAAACCAAAGAGAGGACAATCCAACGGCGGTTCATAGCGCCTTACTTCGTTCACATTGAATCCAGGGAGCTTGCCGGCCTTGCCCACACGAAGAGCGATGAAGCCAATAACCATGCCCCCCGGCAATGCCGGGAGGCTCGCGGTAGCCGGCGCCTCAAAGGGCCCTGAAATTAATCCGGCAAGTCCTCGTAAGGTATGGTGGCGCCCTTATAGCGCACTTCAAATCCCAGGTCGCTGAGGATCACGGCGGCCTCACCCGAATTGGTAGGATGCTTATCAGAAACCCGTGCTGCTTTGAGCACCAGCGGCCGGGCAGGAAGTTCCCGCCCCTCGACGACTGTCGTCCAGTTCGGCATTTGCCCGGCCCAGTGGAAGTCCCTTGCCACTTTCTTGATTTCCTCCCGGGTGGTTTTCAGCTTTGGCCGCGCCACGCGTCGCTCAGCCCTGCGTCGTTCAGCTTTGCGCTGTTCAGCCATGGCTTGTTCCTCCCCGTGGGAAATTCGTGTTCAACATATTCAACACGCCCTTCAGAGTCAATCACAAATAACTGAGCCAGGGATCGCTCCGCCGGCGTTTCAAAGCGGCAAACCATCGGCACACGGGATACAGCGCGAGTACGACGACAGCCCAGAGCATATAGGTCGTGGGAAGAGAAAATCCCCATCCGGGTGGAGGAGTAAAGGGGAAGTTGCGAAGGCTCGGCGACTCGAACATCCAGTGTACCTGCCGGTAGCGGGCACCGCAGATAATAACCGCGAGCACATGGATGAGCGGTACGTGCAGGACGTAGTAGAACATCGGTACGCTGCCGATGGTCAGCACCGGGCGCAGCGCGGGCGGCGTCCTTCCGTCCAATGCCCACAGGCAAAGCATTGCCGGACCCAGCGTCATCAGCAGGAAGAGCAGCGACGGCGGATACTTCGTCGTATTCAGGAAGGAGAGCACGGTGAAGACCGTCGCTTTCTGCGTGGCCCATCGATTAGGATCGCCGTAGCCATTGATTCCGCGCAAAACGCAGAAGGCCGCGATCAGGCTTGCACCCAGGCGCGCCAGAAACATTTTCCGGCGAGCGGCCGGCCAGGTAAAGATTCGCCCCAGACCATAGCCGACGGCCGTGACTCCGACCCAGGGAATGAGCGGGTAGGCGACGAAGATAACGTGCTGCGGGGTTGCCAGGATGACGTTCTGAACGTGCAGGATGCTCCAAAGCGGATTGCGCGATTGCACGGAGTCGAGCAGATTGTGAGTGACAATCATCGCCACGCCGAATGCCGTTACCACGGAGTCCGGCAGGTAAACCAGCACGGAAAGCACGATCATCGCCCAGCCCAGCGCCCATAAAATAAAGAGCAGGGTTACGTGGTAGTCGAAGTTGAATTGCAAACCCAGACCGCGCAGCGGCACCAGCTCCACGAAGATCAGCCAAAGGCCGCGCGTGAACAGAAGGCGCGACAACTCGCTTTTGGATTTCCCGCGTAGCGAGAGATAGGCGCCGGTCCCCATCAGCAGGAAGAAAACGGGCGCGCAGAAGTGGGTGATCCAGCGGGTGAAGAACAGGGGGATCGTGGTGGTGGCGAGGTCGGTGGGACTCGAGCCCGGCTTGCCGAAGAAGTCCCGCACATGATCGAGCGCCATGACGATCATGACGGCCCCGCGAACGATATCGATGGATTCGATGCGGGGGCGCTTGCCGGAAACAGCTTCGGATGTCGTAGACATTCGACCGCGTAGTATAGCAAAAACCGGACGCCCTTCACTCCGCGCCACCCCCTTGGTCATCGCCGGTTTGACTGCTACGCGGGGTGCGCATAAAATGAATTTCGGACGAATCACCGATGGGTTCAGAATTTTATTCCGACCTTTCCGTGCCCCCGCCTCATGACCCGCCGCCTCGCATGAGCAGCCGGAAGATCTTCGGCCAATTCGTTTTCCTCATTCTACTTCTTCTCTCCGCCGGAGCCGGGGCGCTGGGGGGACTGGTTTTTGTGTACTCTTCCGATCTCCCCAAGGTGCGCGAATTGCAGGATTACCGCCCGGATGTGATGACGGAAATCTACGCGGACGACGGCACAGCCATCGGCAGCTTCGCCCTGGAGCACCGCGTCATCGTGACCTACGACCAGATCCCTCCCGCCCTTCGCAACGCGGTGATCGCGATAGAGGACCGGAACTTTGAGAGCCATTGGGGAGTGGATATCCTCGGGATCATCCGCGCCGCCGGCAAGGATCTGCTGGAATGGCGCAAGACCCAGGGCGCCAGCACCTTGACCCAGCAACTCAGCAGAATGCTTTTCCTCACCCCTAACAAGAGCTTCCGGAGAAAATTTCAGGAAATGTTGCTGGCCATCCAGATTGAGCGCTACTTCACGAAGTCGCAAATTTTCACCCTATACGCGAACCAGGTGGATCTGGGCCATGGGAACTTTGGGTTTGAGGCCGCGGCGGAATTCTACTTTGGCAAGCATCTGAATGAATTGACCCTGCCGCAGGCAGCGCTGCTGGCGGGGATTCCCCGCTCGCCCACGGCTTACTCCCCTATCGTGCATCCCGATTTGGCGCGCCGGCGGCGCAACCAGGTGCTGCTCGCCATGTTCGAGACGGGAAAAATCAATTCCACCGAGCTTCACAACGCCACGGCTGCTCCCCTCGGCCTCAACATCCAGCCCTGGAATTATGCGATTGCTCCCTACTTTGTGGAAGAGGTCCGGCAATTCCTGGAGAGGAAATACGGGCCGGAAGCCGTGCGCGAAAAAGGCTTGCGCGTTTACACGACGCTCAACATCCAAACCCAGGATGTGGCGGAAGAAGCCCTGAAAAAGGGTTTGCGCGACGACGACAAGCGGCGCGGCTGGAGAGGGCCGGAAAAGAACATTGAGACGGGCCACTTCCCCGCCCCCGACGGCAAACGCGCCAACCTGGCAACCTATGTGGACGACGACTGGAGCGAGGCCCTGTCGCCGGGGGATTTGGTGCACGGCCTGGTGATGGACGTGAAGGCTGATCACGCCGACGTGCGCTTCGGCGACCTGACGGCGCGAATCACGCCGCCAGACTTTTCCTGGACGAAAAAGACGCTTGCCGCCGACGTGTTCGCTCCCGGGGATGTTGACCTCTTCGTGATCAAGGAGGTCAAGGGAACGACCGCCAAGGCCACTCTGGATCAGGAGCCCGATGTGCAAGGCGCCATCCTAGCCCTTGACAACTCCACCGGCGAGATCAAGGCGATGGTGGGAGGGTACAGCTGGACGGAGAGCAAGTACAACCGCGTCGTCCAGGCGGAGCGCCAGGTGGGTTCGTCCTTCAAAGTCTATGTCTACGCCCAGGCGGTCATGGACGGGACCTCTCCCTTTGACACAGTCGTGGATGCGCCGGTCAGCTACTCGACGTCCTCGGGGATTTGGGCGCCGCACAATTATGACGAAAAATTCGAGGGAACCATCACCGTGCTGCACGCCCTGGCGGAGTCACGCAATGTTCCCGCGGTGCGCACCCTCGCCCGCGTCGGAGTGGACAAGGTCATCAAGCTTTGCCGCAAATTCGGGCTCACTTCCCGGCTCGTCCCCAACCTGCCCCTGGCCTTGGGCGCCTCCGACCTGACCCTCCTCGAGCACACCTCGGCCTTCACCACCTTCCCCAACGACGGGGTCCATATCGCCCCGCGTATGGTGACGAGAGTAACCAATTACGATGGCCGGCTGATCGATGATTATCCGGCGGAAGTGACCGACGTCATTCCCGCTTCCACGGCGCGCATCATGGTTTCCATGTTGCGCGAGGTGTTCAACTCCGGCACCGCCATATCCGGAAAAGCCTTTGCGGCCAAGTATCCGGTGGCGGGGAAGACCGGAACCACCAATGATTTTACTGACGCGTGGTTTCTGGGATTCACGCCCTCACTGACCTGCGGAGTTTACGTGGGCTTTGATGACCATCGCACCCTCGGGGAAAAAGAAGAAGGCGCCCGCGTGGCCTTGCCGATCTGGCTGGACTTCATGGGGCAAATTTTGAAGGACAAACCTATGGAGGATTTCCCGCACTCGCCCCTCTTAAAAACCCCCGACCAGGTGACGGATATTCTGGCGAGCGCGGCGCCGGAACGCCTGCTGGCGCCGGCAGTGTCCCCCACGGTGGAGCCTGCGGCGAGCAAACCCATCCCTCAGACGACACCTCCCGGAGAATCGCCTGAACCTCCGAAAAAGGAAGTGGCCACACCCAAGCCACCCGCCAATCCACCCCCTGCCAATGTTCCTTCCATCCCGGTGGCCAAGAGTGTGGCCCCGGTCGCTGGCAAACCTAAGTCCCCCTTAAAGCAGTAAGCAGAAGGCAGGAGGCAAACCGTTCAGTGGCCCCTGAACGGCGCGATGGCAGGTTACCAGCAGGCAGCCTTCGGCGCCAGCTACCATGCCACCAAGTTGAACTGGAACTGCACCTTGCCCACGACCACTAAGTCACCCTCCTGGAGTTCGACCTTGCCGGTCACGGCAAGGCCGTTGACGGTAACCTTCTTGGCCGTTGGAGAAAAGTAGTAGGATTCGCGCTGCTTGGTGATCATGGCGGCAATTTTCGGCGCGAACCAACCCTTCAGCCGGACGGAGCACTGGTCGGATTTGCCGATCATCGAGGTGGCGGAAGTCAGGAGGAATTCCTTCGCCGTCGTCTTGCCCTTGAGCACCGTCAGCTTGCCCACCCGCGTGGCGCGCGCACTTGCTGGTGCCGCCGTCTGGCCCTTGGCGAAGGCCTCCTGGAGCTCACGCCGCCGCTTTGTATCCAGAACCATAGTGCCCGTGAGCTTCGCCACATCCTCTTCCGCGTCCTGCTTCGGTGCGGGGGCGGGGGCCGGCGGCCTCGCTCCCGGGCGGTCTTGTGCGAAGCGCACCGTATGCTTGCCCACAGTGATGACGTCGCCGTAGGTGAGCGGGGCTTGGGTAATCCGCGCCCCATTCAGAAACGTTCCGTTCAAACTGTCCAGGTCTTGAATGTAATAGACTCCGACTTGGGAGAAGACTCGCGCGTGCTGAAACGACACGGCGGGGTTGTCAATGAAAATGTCACCTTTGGGGGACCGCCCAATCGTCACAGGGTCAACACCCAGGGCCAGTTCTTTCAAAACCGAATCCCCAAAGCAAAGTCTCAAAACAGGCATGGGTCACCTTCGGCAAGTTGGAATCCTGATGCAGATTTTCTTGCTCCCCGATCTCGTCACAATAGTATAGAACATCCGTCCACGTTCCGGGAGCCGGCGGCGCCCGCTACCATGCCACCAGGCCGAACTGCAGCAGCACCTTGCCCACGGCCACTAAGTCACCCTCCTGGAGTTCGACCTTGGCGGTCAGGGGAAGGCCGTTGACGGAAACTTTCTTGGCCGCCGGCGACAATTGGTACGCTTCGCCCTGCTTGATGATCATTGCGGCAATTTTTGGCGCGAACCAGCCCTTCAGCCGGATGGCACACTGGTCGGATTTGCCGATGATCGAGGTGCGGGAAGTCAAAAGGAATTCCTTCGCCGTCGTCTTGCCCTTGAGCACTGTCAGCTTGCCCACCCGCGCGGCGGGGGTAGGTGTTGGTCCGACCGTCTGGCCTTTGGCAAAGGCCTCCTGCATTTCCCGCCGCCGTTTTGTATCCAGGACCATGGTGCCATCGAGCTTGGGCGCTTCCTCTTCCGCGTACAGGCGCGTTGCGCGGGGCTTTGGCCTCACTCCCCCGCCTTCTTGTGAGAAGCGCACGGTGTGCTTGCCCACGGTGATGACGTCACCTTGGTTGAGCGGGGCCTGGGTAACCCGCGCCCCATTCAGAAACGTTCCGTTCAGACTGCCCAGGTCCTCAACGTAATAAACTCCGTCGTAGCAGATGACTCGCGCGTGATGAAACGACACGGCGGGGTTATCAATGAAAATGTCACCTTGCGGGGCCCGCCCAATCCCTACAGGGTCCTCTCCAATCGGAACTTCCTTCAAAACCGAATCCCCAAAGCAAAGTTTCAAAACGGGCATTGGTCGCCTTCGCCAAACTGGAAATGTAATCCTGGTTTTCTTGCTCGCCTAACTGGTAGCAGTAGTATAGTGCATCCACTCTCGTTTTGGAGCGGGATATTTTGGGTTGCCCGAGGGGGGGATTTTCGGAGTGGGCACGATTTCCTCCCTCCCCCCTAGGTCTTTTAGACAACGACAAAATTTTCATAGACTATCAATACCATTGACATGAGGTATTGCCAAGCGTATTGTCGCTGCGACCAATGAAATGCCGACCCAGCGTCGTATCCGGGCCTGGACTTTAGAAGCGTGTAGTAGCTGTTATGTCTTCCTTTCCGCAGACCGTCGGGTCTGCCCTCCGCAGGGAATCCTTCCTAGAGGTTCGTCATGTCCATTCATCGTTCGCCTCGCTTTTCCCTGTCCTTTTTGATAATGGGTGTCATTGCCTGGGGGTGGTGCCCGCAGACGGCTTGCGCTGTCAGTTCGGCCACTTCATTTCGCCCCGTCAACCCGGAGGAGTTGAAGATGACGGGCGAGCCAGCGAGCCCCGGCAAGCCGCTCGATCAAGTTCAAATTCTGGCCTTGCTGGCGGGGGAGATGCCGAACCACCGCGTGACGATACTAGTGAACGAGCGGGGCCTTGATTTCAAGCCACAGGATGATTATCTCCAGGAAGTGCGTTTGGGGGGCGGTGACGACGATCTGGTAACAGCGCTCAAGAGCGCCAAGGTGATGCAACTGGCGGCCGTTGATCCGGCGGCGGAGGCCCGGCGAGCCGAAGTTCATCAACACGTAGCGCGCGGAGCGGCCCTCTGCCAAAAAGAGAGGTTCGCGGAGGCGGAGCAGGAATACCGCGTGGCCTTGCGGGATGACCCTCAAAACGCCGACGTTTACGTGAGCATGGCCTTTGTGATGTACAGTCAATGGAGGGGGAATGATGCCATCGCGGCCGCCCGCGAGGCGTTGCGCTTGGACCCCAACAATGACGAAGCCCACGACAACCTTGGCCTGGCTCTTCGGCTAAGCGGGGACATGAAGGGGGCAATTGCCGAGCACCAAGAAGCGCTGCGTCTGAACCCCCGTGATGACGTGGCGCATCTCGGCATCGGCCTCGTGCACTACTGGCAGGGAGACTGGGAGGGCGCGATCACGGAGTATCACGAGGCGATTCGCCTGAACCCGGGAAATTCGAAGGCGCACTGCAACCTCGGTTTCGTGCTTGGGAATAAGGGCGACCGCGATGCGGAAATCGCCGAAGAACAGGAGGCCCTGCGCCTCAATCCCAATTATCCGGAGGCTCACCTTAACCTTGGCGCTTCACTCGAAGAGGAGCGCGACTGGGACGGTGCGATCGCGGAATTCCGGGAGGCACTGCGCTTGAGACCACATTTCATCGAGGCTCACAGCAACCTCTGCGCGGCGCTCGATGACAAAGGGGACACGGACGGTGCAATCGCCGAGTGCCAGGAGGCCCTGCGCCTGGACCCCCATGATTTCTACGCCCACAACAACCTCTGCTCTGCCCTCGTGGGGAAGGGCGACGTGGAAGGTGCCATCATGGAATGCCGCGAGGCCCTGCGCCTCAATCCCAATTCCGCGACGCCCCACAACAACCTCGGCTTCTTGCTTAAAATCAAGCTCGATGATGACGGTGCCATCGCGGAATACCGGGGGGCCCTACGCCTGGATCCCCATTCTGCGATTACTCACAACAACCTCGGCATTGCACTCGACAGCAAACACGACACAAAGGGATCCATTGCGGAATTCCGGGAAGCATTTCGCTTGGACCCGAAAGACGGCTGGGTGCAGGGCAACCTCGATGCTGCGCTCAGAGATCAAGGCGACCATGCGCGCGCAATGGGCGACGGGAAGCGTGCCATCGCGGAATACCAGGAGGCACTAAACGTAAACCCCTATGATGCTATTGCGCACAACAAGCTTGGCCTTGCGCTCGCAGACAAACGCGATTGGGAGGGCGCGATCAGGGAATACCGCGAGGCACTGCGCTTGTATCCCGATTATGCTAGTGCCCACAATAATCGGGGACTTGCGCTCGGGGAAAAGGGGAATTGGGAGGGAGAAATCGCCGAGGAACGCGAAGCTCTGCGCTTGAATCCCAATTCCGCGGGGGCCCACAACAACCTCGGCATTGCGCTCGCCGCCACGGGCGATGGGCAGGGCGCGATCGCGGAATATAAGGAAGCCCTGCGCTTGAATCCCAATTATGCCGAGGCTCACTACAACACCGGCGTCGTCCTGGAGAAGTCAGGCGACCGCCAGGGTGCCATGGAAGAATACGACACGGCCCGCACCCTCGCCCCCGATAACGCGACCTACGAGAAGAATTGCAAACGCCTACGGCGGCAGATGAATAGATGACCCCACAAGCGTCACTGCCTTCCGCGCACATTTCTCACCATACGTCTTAGCGGGCAGGGGATCAGTTGCCGGTGATAGGGTAACGCCCGAAACTTTTCGCCGCGTCGTAAAAAGCCAGGATGTTTGCCAGCGGCACTTCGCATTGGATGTTGTGGGCGGGGGAGAGAATCAGCCCGCCGCCTTTCCCCACCGTTTGCACGCGCAGCTTGACTTCGTTCGCCACATCCTCAGCCGTGCCGAAGGGCAGAACCTCCTGAATATCCACTGTCCCCCAGAAAGTGAGTTTATCTCCGTACTCTTTCTTGAGCTTCGCCGGATCCATGGACTTGGGCTGGACGGGATTAAGGATATCGAGCCCGATTTCGATGAGGTCGGGAATGATCGGGTAGATGTTGCCATCGGAGTGAAATGCGATCTTCACGGCAGGATTGAGCGCCTTCCACTTGGCAAACAGTCGCGCGTAGCGCGGCTTGAAGAATTCGCGAAAAAGCTGCGGCGAGATGATCATCCGGTCCTGCATGCCAAAATCGTCCCCAATCCAGATAATGTCCACGCCCAAACCGACCATGCGGGCGCCCGCTTCGTCAATCCACTTCACCAGCCGGTCCAGATAAGCGTGCATAAAGTCTTTGTTGGCGACCATGTCCTCCAGCACTCGCTCCATGCCCCGCAAATACCACGACAGCTCGAAGAGCGTGCACGCGCACCCGCCCATGATGCCGAATTCCTTCCCATATTCCGAGACCAGCCGGCAAACGCCGGTATAACGGTCCTCGCGCGTGAAGTCGGGCATGGAAAAATCCGCCGGGTCGACAATGTCGGCAAGAGGGCGCCGCACCATCTCCGTGTAAGAACCGCTGGCGGTGAACTTGAACCATTTCCAGCCGATTCCCCATTCGTCCGTATACTCTTCCGCGGGGTCAGCATAATAACCGGTACACGGCCCCACCCAGGAAATCAGAAAATCGTGGTCCATCAGGATGGGGAGGGGACCTCCCGCCGCCTTGTAAGTTTCAGTCTGGGTGGATTCCACACCCAGATGGCGCAGCACGGTCCTCTCCGCCTCCGGCGTGTACCACGCGCAGATCGGAACGCGGTCCGGCTCCTCGTGATGGATGGCGGTCAGCAACCTTTCTTTGTGGGTCATTTATTCCTCCTCTTGCGCCTGTCCCCCTACTTCCCTGCCTCGCTCCAAAGATCCCATATCTTCCGCGCACGTTCGTCCGAAGACTTCTCATAGGACTTCATCGACACCGCGAGCCCATCATGTAACCTGGCTGCGGTGTCCACGTAGGATTTGTCCGCGGCAGCCTGCGAGACTTCCGGCAGGGGAGAGAGTTTGCCCGCTATCAAAAGGCCTTGCCGCTCGTGCACGGCAAGGACGGCCTCCAGCATGAGCCGCGCGTGGGCCGCTTCACAGCTTTCACCGAATCCTGCCGCCGCCAGTCGGGCCAGGAAGGCCCGCACATGCGCCGCACTGATGTCAAGGGCGGCGATGCCCGCAAACGACCCCTCCATACCCTCTGCTGCTATAACACTACTAGGCGCGCTTTTTGTGGGTTGGGGGAGCGCGCTGGAACTCCCTCCCAGCGCGATTACGATGTGCGCCACATCAGGCGTCGCTGTGTAAGCCAGAAAAACCGAACTACCGTCAAACGTCCGCCACCGCCGTCCATTCACCCGGACAGAAGTAATCGGACCGCTGCCCACGGTGGACAAGTAAAGTCGCTTGTTTCCAAAACGGATGGGATCGAGCTGTTGAAGTTCGGTGATTCCGGACGGAATGTGGGGGACTAGTTCCAGGCCGTCGGCGCGATAAAGATACTCGAACAATCCCCGAATGAGCGCCGCCGGTGGGCCGAACGCGTCGTAGGTGATATTCGTGGGCTGCTTCGGCTGGTAGACGTCGTTGCCGAAGTCCGTCAGAGGATTGTCCATCCGAAAGCGGCGGGCAAACGTGAGCAGCTTTTCCATCGAGCGGCGCGCGTCTTCATATTTGCCCAAGCGGTAATAGGCCAGGATCATCCGGGCCTCGCAAGTGGACCAATCCCCGCCGTTTACCCATTCGCCGAAGCGCCACAGGCCCTGGGGTTTCTCATACATGTCGTCAAGCGAAGGGTAGTTGGGGATGATGAACGCATAGGGACGAAGGCCGGGTATGGACGCGATCTTGGCATAGATTCTTTCCGCCTGGGCTTGATCCACCACGCGGAAAGCAATGGCGTCGTGATTGGGTGAGGCCTCAAAGTAGCCGTGCTGATCGGCGCCAAACACGCCGTGCCGGGTGCCGTCCGGGTCCAGGGATTTGATGAAGTATCCCTCGCCGGTGGTGAGAAGCGGCAGACCCTTACGCGCCAACTCGCGCCGCTCGGCGTACATCTCTGCCTGGCGGGAGGCGCCCGCGAGCTTTTCGAGCTCAATCAGCCGGTCAAGAGCCGCGATGTAAGTAATGGAAAGCCCCGCCAGATAGGCCTGGCCGTAAGTGCCGTCCGGGCGCGCCCATCCTGCGTAACTGGGGGCCAGCAGATTGGCCGCCGGCCCCGCCAAGAAGAGGTTGTTTTTCGGATCGCGCCGGGTATCAAGAAAATTGGCAGAGCGCTCAAGCTTGGGCAGGTAGTGCGCGATCGCCTTGGGGTCGCGGCTAATCAGCAGCAACTCCGCCTGCATGAGAACGCCGGCCGCGGTGAACTCCAATCCCCAATCATGTATCTGCGTCCGGCCATCGCCCTGCCTATAGATGATGCACCCGGGTGCGGCGGCGTCACACAACTGCCCGTCGGGAGCGACCCAGGAATTTCTCGGGCTACTGGGGCATCCGGCACGCTTCCCATCCCCCATCTGGTCGAACCACAAATCTTGGGAATTTTGCAGAAAGGTGATAAAAGGCTCCTGATAAAAGGGCAGCGCGCAGTAGGTTGTGCCATAGCTGTTTTGAATCCACCACATGTTCCAGGTGGGACCTTCGACCAGGCCATTCCAAAGGGGGGTGTAGAGCATCGACACGTTCTGAAATTCCGGGTCGGGCTCAAACATGCGACGCGCCGTGTCCAACAATTGCAGGTATCCAACATCCCCGCGCCCGCAATAATGCTTGCCCTCGAACCGGTTAGCGTCCGCACCGGCAGCAGTCCAACACACAGCTAACATCATCCCTGCAAGGAACAGCCTTCGCATGTCCGGATTCTAGACGATATTCCGGGTCTGCTCGCAGGTTTGTGCAACAATTTTTCCGGGCGCCGTTTGAACCGCAAAATCGCGGCTCCCGGCCAAGGAACGCCCTCGCGCTCCATGCCAGCCCCTGCACGTTTCCTGCCGGGGGCTTCCCGGTCATCCTCGACTTAAATCCAACAAATATCATCTAACATCTTGCGCGGCGTCATCTCTTGGCATAGAATACCTGCTGTTCGGGGTTGCAAAAAGACTATTCAGAGGCGTGAGGAAGCTGGAGCTTTGGCGTCCGCGCTTTCGTTCCGGGGGCTGCGGAACTGGGCGCAGATTCCCATGGCGTTTTTCGGCAACGCCTTCAGAGAGAGAAAACAACCCCAAAGGAGGAGTTCCGATGAAGAAGCTAGGGCTCTTGGTTTTTGCGTTCTTGGTGTTCGGCAGTCTATCTCTGGCGGGAGCCAAAACCATTACCGGAGTCGTGAGTGACTCGGGTTGTGGGTTGAAACACGCGACCGCTAGTGACTCCGCTGCGGGTTGCGTGGAGCATTGCGTTTCCAGCGGGAAATCGTATGTCCTGGTTGCCAATGGAAAAATCTACCAGGTTGACGCCCAAGACAAATTCAAGGGATTGGGTGGGAAGAGCGTCACGGTGACGGGCAGTGTTAAGGGTACCAGCATTACGGTGGCGAGCGTAGCTGAGAAGACAATGTAGGGTTACGGGGCTTCAGCCACCAACATTCAAGATTAAACGGCCACTCGCGACCGGAGAGTGGCCGTTTGTCTTTTGGCGTTGCGCCTCCGGCGAGCCATGGAGAGCGGGAAGGCGAGTGCCGCCGACTTCATGATTTTCGGCAATCGCGTAACTTGAAACCCTCACCGAACATCTAAAATGCGTCTGGCATGGCCGCGTCCGGAGTGGCGAGCACTGCGGGACAATCTGAAATCCGGCTGGGGATCACGAAAACCAAACTTTGTGGAGGTTGGCATGAAGAGATTGACTCTTGCAGTCCTGGGATTACTGCTGGCAGTAGGCCTCAGTCTTGCTGCGCCAGGCAAAGAAAAGACTTTTGTGGGGAGTATCGGCGATTCCATGTGTGGCGCCAAACATACGATGGGCGGGACCGACAAGGAGTGCACGCTGGAATGTGTAAAGAAAGAAGGGTCCAAGTACATCCTCATCGACCCCAGCGGGAAGCTTTACCAACTCAGCGACCAGAAAACGCCCGAGCAATTTGCCGGCGCCAAGGTGAAAGTCACAGGCACGCTCAAGGGAGACACCATCTCGGTCACCTCCATCGTCGCTGGGGACTAAAGGGTTTCAGGCCGCTGAAACCTGGCAGCGGCGGAGAATATCCGCTATACTCGTTGTGGTGAGTCGTTCGGGAGGACCGGGAAAAACTTATGGACACGGAACAGGGCACACCCACGGCGCAGGAGTGGAAAGTCCGCCGAGTGGGAACGGTAACATTCGCAATCTCCAAACCGAAGAGAAAGCCCAACAAGCTGCGCCAGATGCGCCTGAAGAATCGCCGGCGGGCGCGCTAAACGGCAATAGGCCACAAGAGTTGTAACCCAAGCTCTCAGACCACGGGATGACCCCGGAGGGAGTGGTAATAGCCATTCCCCCGAGGGAAGAGTGTTATTGACCTGGCCCGCGCCGGGCCAGCAGGGCGCAATCCCCAATTCTGCAATCTGAACTTAAAGGGCAATGCGGGCATTCCGATGGTCCACATCCTCCGCCAATACGGATTCTCCTTTATCTTTCTAACCGTCTTTGCTGAAAACCTGGGTCTTCCTGTACCCAGCTATCCGGTCATTCTCGTGGCGACTGCGCTGGCCGCCCCACTGCAACTCCGCCTGCCCCTGATTTTCATGGTGTGCATTTTCGCGGCGCTGGGAGGCGACGGAATCTGGTACCAGCTCGGCCGGTCGCGTGGACGGCCCATTCTGCGGCGGCTCTGTTCCCTTTCGCTATCACCGGACTCTTGTGTCCACCGCACGGAGCGCACCTTCCAACGATACGGAACAAAGTCCCTGCTGGTGGCCAAGTTCGTGCCCGGATTAAACACCGTGGCCCCACCTCTGGCAGGGATGTTGAAGGTCGCGCCCTGGCGCTTCATCGCCGTGGACCTTGCCGGGATCACGCTGTGGGCGGGCTCAGCGATGGCCCTGGGCACGGTATTTCGCACCGAAGTCGAATGGGCCATGGAGTGGCTGGCAGCCTTCGGACGGGCGGGCGTGCTAATTCTGAGCGTGCTCTTGGCGGGCTGGCTCCTGCTCAAGTGGGCGGAGCGATGGCAGTTTTACCGCCTGCTGGAGCGCTCGCGAATTTCCGCGCCCGAACTCAAGGCGCGCCTGGAGCGGGGGGACGCCATCGTGATTGTCGACTTGCGCTCTGACCTCAGCTACCATGGGGATGGCGTCAAGATCGCCGGAGCCCTGTGGATTCCCCCCGAGGATTTCGAGGAACGCTACACGGAAATCCCGCCCGGCCGCCCGGTGGTGATGTACTGCACTTGACCCAACGAAGCCACCAGCGCCAGGATGGCGCGGTTACTCATCGAGAAAGGTTACCGTGAGGTTTGGCCGCTTCTGGGGGGATTTGACGTTTGGGTGGAGCTCGGTTACCCCACCGAACCCGTGGCCGCTCCCGCGCCCGGACTTACCTCCATCGCGGCGGTGAGCTCTTCAGCGTAATACTGTGGTGATCCGGCGGCCGGAAAAAGCCGGCCATACAACTTTTGCGCTCATGGACGACTCTATGAATATAGGTGCTTCCGCAGGATGGGAAGCGCGCCCAGGGACGGATACTCCGCGATGAAATCAAAATCCAACTTTGGAAAGAAAATCGTGATGGGGGCAGCCCTGCTGATGATGGCGGGCTGGCTCAGTGTGGCCGCGGCCCCCGCGGACCAGCCGCTGTCAAAGGACGATATCACGCTGCTCCTGCTTGCAAGCTCCCCCACGAGCAAGATGATACAAATGGTCGAGCAGCGGGGCATAGACTTCCAAATGAATCCGGACTTGGCCAAGAAGTTCCACGACCAGGGGGCCAGCGCCGAATTGATCGATGCCATGCAAAAGGCAGGAAATAAGGCCGCTGCGGCCAAGGTGAGCGCCCCCGCACCTGCTGCTCCTTCTGCGCCTGCTCCCGCGCCCCCGGCAGCGGCCCCACCGAGTTCCCCCGCGGCTCCGGAACCCCCGGCGGCGGAAAGGCCAACGCTTGCCCCCACGACGCCCACTGCGCCGTCAACCTCGGAACCGGTATTGCATACCCGGCAGTCCACGGCCTCCACGCCGGAACCCTCGCCGGAGGGCAAACCCAATGCCCCTGATGCCCCAGAACCTCGGGCGGCCGAACCACCCCCGGCAGCCCCCACGACGCCGCATGCGCAGTCATCCTCGGAGCCGGTTTTGCATACCCGGACGTCTGAAGCCGCACCTGCGGCGAGCGCTCCTTCCCCGGCCCCCGCTTCACCGTCATCGTCCGAGCCGGTTTTGCATGAGCATGTGAAGCAGGAAGCTCCCAAGGAGACCCCGGTTATCGCCACCACCCCGGCCCTGAAGGACCCCGACGCGGCAGGAATTCAGCACATCATCCAGGAATTTGCCGCCAAGGAGAAGGTCTTTCGCGAGGCGCGCAACAATTACGTCTACCACCAGATCAACAAGGTTGAGGAATTCGGCGGCGAGAACGAAATCGTGGGCACCTACGAGCAGGAGTGGGACATCCTCTATGACGACTCCGGCAAACGCATCGAGAAGGTCACCTATGCGCCCCTGAACACGCTAAAGGGCTTGATCATCACCAAGGAGGACATCGAAGGTTTTCGCAATATTACACCCTTTGTGCTGACTACCGACGAGTTGCCGGATTACGAAATCACCTATTTGGGCCACGTCAAGGTGGATGAAATTACCGCGTACGTGTTCAGAATCCGTCCCAAGTCATTTGAAAAGGGCCGGCAATATTTCCAAGGCGTCGTGTATGTTGACGACCGGGACTTGCAGATTGTCAAAAGCGAAGGCAAACAGGTTCCCCAAGCCAAGTCCAGCCATGGCCAGGAGAATCTATTCCCGCGGTTTACGACCTGGCGCGAGCAGGTGGACGGCAAGTTCTGGTTTCCGACTTACACCATGGCCGATGATACCCTCTACTTTTCCCAGGGGGCGCCCATCCACATGAAGGAAATCGTTCGCTACACTGACTATAAACAATTCAAGTCGAGCGGGCGCATCCTGACGGTGGAATCGATCGACAAACCAAAGAATCAAACCACCCCGGCGGCCACTCCACCCAAGAAATAAACGCGGGCAGCGGGGGGGGCGATGAGTTGGGATATCCCCATTCACCTTCCGCCGCCCCTTGCTGGTACAATTCCCCCCATGAAACCCCTGCAATTGCATTGGCGCATCGTGCTGGTGCGCCCGCGGAATCCTCTGAATATCGGGGCGGCGGCGCGGGCGCTGGCGAACTTCGGCTTGCTGGAAATGGTGGCAGTCGCCCCTTTTGAACCCACGTGGGAGGAGGCGCGTTCGGCGGCGGTGGGCGCTGAGACGGTGATCGCGGCGGCGCGCGCGGTGCCCACCCTCGCCGATGCCATCGGCGATGCCACGCTGGTGGTGGGCACGACCACGGGCTCCCGCCGCAACCTCGGCCGCGAGCTCCTGCCCCTGCCCGAACTCGCCGCCTGGCTGCGCCGCCGCAAAGCGAGGGGAAGAGCCGCGTTGCTTTTCGGTTCGGAAAAGACCGGCCTTGGCAATGAAGAAATGAGCCACTGCCACGCGCTGGTGCGTATTCCCACCACGCAGGACTGCCCTTCCATGAACTTGGGGCAGGCCGTAGCGGTCTGCGCGTATGAAATGGTCCGTTCGGACATTGTGTCCGTGCGGCCGCCACGCCTCGCCGCGCATCCCTCCGAGCCCGCCAATCAGCAGACTCTCCTGAGCGTCTTTGAGCGCGCTGCCCACTTGCTGGATTTGTCGGGGTATCTCCAGCCCAAAAGTCGCGCGGCCATGTTGAGGAAGCTGCGCCGCCTGTTACTCGATTTGGATCTCACCTCCCGCGAGGCGCGCATCTTGGGAGGAGTTCTGGCGCAAGTGGAGTGGAAGCTGGATCAAACGGGCAAATCGAAATTGTGAATGTCCCCCGCATTCCCACATCGCCCGAGCCGGGCGGTTTTCTTGTGGGAAAAGCGTGCGGCTATTTCACCCGCCCATAGGCGCGGGCGGCGTCACGGAAATAGGTCAGGTTCTCCCACGGAGCCAGGTAAGAGGTGTTACAGCTCGAGGCAAAGATAAAGTGCCGTTTGTCTCCCATGGATTCAAACAGGCGGCGAGTGTATTCGTGCAGGCGTGTCTCCGCGTCCTGGCGGGTTTCCTGTCGATGCGCATCCATCCCGCCATCCACGGTGAAGCTTTCGGAAGCAGCCAGTCCCCGCACCTCGCTCAACTCCACGTCCCCCAGCGGCCGGGGAGTGATTCCCTCCAGGCAATCCACATGGGATGCCCCCACTATGGGCAATAGAACCCGGCTGTGGCCGCAAGCGTGGACCACCAGGAATTTTCCCCGGCGGTGGATGATCTCGGCGGCTTGCGAAAAGAAGCTCTGGCAATAGTCGCGATAAAAATAGGGCGGGTAGAAAACCGAGTCCAGGTTGTCCAGGGAAACAAAAATCTCGGCGAGCGGGTTGTCCACAATCCTCTCCAGCAACGCCAGAGCCTTTTTCTCGTGAATCCGCGCCAAGGCCTGCATTTCCTGGGGATGGTCGAGCATAAAGAGCGAGGCATTCTCCGGACCCGCCAGCCAGTGAAACGTTTTCAAGGCGGATTGCGTGAGGTGCACCATCACCAAGCCATCGCTGCCGACTCGCTCCACCCAGTTTTGAAAATCGCTCCCGTCAAAGGCATAGTCGCGCGCTTCCAGCATGAAACGCAACGCCGCATAGTCGTCCCAGGACTTCCACCAGTGCTCGGCCTCAAAATCCGCCCCCGCCTCGCGCGTGTATTCCCAAGTCTGAGTCAGCGTGCCCTCCGGGCATACGAACTTCCGGCGGAGCTGGCTCTTGTGGGGCGGATAACGGTTGAACGAGGTCACCATGGGCTCATCCCAATCGCCCGCGCCCGCGTACTCCTCGGAAAACTCCCCTGCGGTGTAGACGGTGCGGGTGGAGTGCTGCGTGTCCCAGCGTGCCAGGATGTCGGCGCCGAGGTAACGGAGAGCCTCCAGGGGATGGCGAGCCTGGGCAAGCTCAGGCGGCAAGCTGTGATGGGTTTGATGGTAATAGAACCACTGCCAGATGTTGGGGGTAAAGGGTACGAAGTCGGGCTCTTCCCCGCGGAATGCGGCCAGAATGCGTTGTCTTCCCGTCAAGAAGTAAACCTCCACGATGCGGATTCCGCCGGTCGCGGGAATCGCGGCTCCCGCACTCCAAAGCTACGGATCCATCTTAAACGTGCGGGGGGCTGGCGCAGAGTTGGTTTGTAACTCTGCGGTACTTCATCTGTGCTACGCTTGCTTAGGGAAGAGCGCTTTCTATTCGGAGACCTTCGATCCTCTCAAAATGCCTGCGATTGTTTGTAAGCAGCGTTAGGTCATGACGCAATGCCGAAGCCGCAACAAGCAGATCAAAATCGCCTACAAGTTTTCGGGCGCTGCGCAGGGAGCCGCGGAGCAGCCCGAAACGCCGGCAGATTTCCTCGTCGATGCCCAGGATGACGACGCCGGAAAGAAATTGAGTGAGCATCGCTTCACTCCGGGCGGGGTCCTTGGAAAAATGCACACCCTCCCACAATTCAGCAACGGAGATAATACTCAAAGCCAGTCCCTGCGCTCGGAGTGCTTGCAGGCGCCGGGTTACGGCCTCGACTCCGTTGAAGTGGTCAATAACCCAATCGGTGTCAACCAGGAAGGAAGCCAGCGTCATAGGTGGGGTTCCGGGCGCGTCGTTACCAAGCGGCTTTCATTAACCTCACGCTTTAGTCTTTCTGCATCAATCAATCCTGCCCAACCGCCGGCCGTGCGAGTGAGAAAGTCCGCGTCTCTCATCAAGGGCACACTAAAAATCGTCACCGTGACCTCCTGGCCCTCTCTGAGCTCAAGCTTTTCCAATGGCTCCAGAACGCCACCAGAGTAACGTGCTTTGATTGTTGTGCTCACGTGTTTTACCTCTGCTTCACAACCCTTGCTTCCGAACACCATTTTAGCATTTCGATTGCCCCTGCCCGCACATATTTACTTCATCGCGGACTTGTCCAGCTCCGAGCGGGATGTGTCTGCGGCTTTTCTCGCCGGCGGCACCCAAAGACCGCGGACCTCAAGGTCGGGGGTCCGCACTACGAGGTCTATGTTTTCTGGCGAATAAACATCTCCACCAGCACGGTCGAAACTGCGGCTGCCGCTTTCGGGGAGATCCTGCCCAATTTGCGGACCAGGCGTTGCCGGTCGATGGCGCGGAGTTGGTCAAGCGCCACCTGCACTTGCTTACCCTGAAAGGTCAGCGCCACACGCGTCGGATAAGGTCTGGCCACGGTGGTCATGGGGGCGATAATAACGGTCTGGAGGTGGCGGTTGCTCTCATCGGGTGAGACAACCAGGCAAGGGCGGGTTTTTTGGATTTCCGCCCCCTGCGTTGGATCTGGAGATCCCAACCAGACCTCGTCCAGGCGCGGTGAGTCGCCTACCACCGCCACTCCTCCCGATCAAACCGATTCGAGGAAGTGTCGAGCAACCGTTCATCGTGGGCGGAAGAGCCGGCAGCGCGGAATGCTTCCTCCCACCCCTCGCGTGGCAGACGCGCCGGTGTGATCACCAGACGGTCCTTTTCGATCTGAAGTTCAACGGTATCCTCGAAGCCGCACTGTTCGATGAGGGGCTTGGGGATTCGGATACCTCGCGAATTTCCAACACGCACAAGTGCAACCTTCATGACCGTCAGTGACCTCGTGATTACATTGTAGTCACATCAGGGTTTCTTGGCAAGCGCAGGTGGCACCCCAATCCATCGGGGCGCGGCTTCTTATCGGTGGCACAGGCAGGAGTGCCTGTGCCACCTCACGGCTTGGATTCGATCTCGCGGATTTTCAGGTACAGCCCGGCGATCGCCACGAGGATGGTAATGAGGGCGACTCCCAGGCCTTTGCGGCGGAAGTTTAATTCCTGGAGGGCGGCGACGCCCGCCTGGTCCGCTTTCTTGGCGGTTTCCAGGCCAGGGTCGGTCACCTTCTGAACCTCCGCGTCGCGGAAGGTGTGAACGTCGACACGGGCCTTGATCAGCGCTTCGTGCGCGCTTGCCAGATCCAGCTTGGCGTTGGACACTTCCATACCCGCGCGCTCCGCCGTATCCAGAACCGCGTCCGCCTGGGCAATGGCGAGGTTGAGCCGCGCCAAATCCCTGGCGATGCCCTGCGCGCTCTTGAGGCCGGCATCCCCGGCAGTGTGACAGGAGGAGCAAACCGAATTTGCTCCCGCCCCCACCCAACTGTCCGTGGGCTTCACGATCTCATGGTTGGAATGGCACTGGACGCAACCCGGCAATCCCATTTGGGCGAAGGCCGCCTGGTGCGGGCTCTTGTCAAAGAGCTGGGCAAAGAAAACGTGGCACGTGCCGCAAACATTGGCGACGGAGTTCACGCCCGGCGGGGTGGCGCCATGGTTGCCATGGCATGTGGTGCAGGTGGGCGCGGAAGTGTCACCCTGCGCCAGCGCCTCGGCATGCACACTCTTCTGATAGTGCGCCAACTGGTCGGTGGGAATCTTGTACTCCTTCATGTAGGCGGCGTCTGCGTGGCACCGGCCGCAGGTGGTGGCGACGTTGGAGGGATAGACGGGCGCGCGCGTGTCGGCGACGGCGAGAATGTTGTGGACCCCGTGACAATCCACGCAAGCGGCCACCTTGACGTCGCCTTGCTTCAGCCGCTTGCCATGCACGCTGGTGAGGTATTCACTCAACTGGTCAACGCGCATCTTGGGGTTGAAGGGATGCATGTAGGTGGCGTCGGAATGACACCGGGCGCAGAAGTCCGGGATGGCGGCCTTCTTCGGTACCCCGCGAAAACCTTTGGCGGGACTCATCGCGGCCAGGGAGTCATCGTTGGGGTTGCCGCCATGACAATCCACGCAGGTTAATCCGGCTTGATGATGAATGTCGCCCTCGAAAAGTTGTGCGGGCTTCAGCAACCGGGCGTCCTCCAGCAAAATATGGCAGCTCACGCAGGAGTTTTTGCCGGAATCCGCCCCCGCCGAGCCCAGCATGCACATCAATACGAGGATTGTCGCAGCCGCAGTTTTCATGGCAGATTCCCATCCGGGATTAAGAGGGGGCCTGGCATGGCCGATTTTCCCACCACCCCTTGGTTCCCATTTCTCGCCCCGCCCTTCAAACCCGTAGTGAGAAATCCGGGCTAGTCGCTCCCTCAACCTTTACCCTACAACGTGTTCCCACTTCTCGTTTCCTTCATTACGTGGCATTTTGTCAAATTCCCAGGCTCGTGCACTGTTCTCGTACACCCGCTCGGAGCGCACCGCCGGTTTCTAGTAGGGCCTTTTCCCGCTTAGGGCCGCAGCGCGCTTCGGCGTGTCATCATTCTGCATAGAAAAGCTCCTTTCACGGAAAAAGCTCAGGCGTTCAATTTAGTCCAGTCCGCTTTGCGTGAACTTGAAGGCGCAAACGGCGGCGGGAACGTTGCCGATCCCAGCGTTGGCGGGAGAGGCGGTGCCGCTAGTGGTGCAGCTCGCGTACGTGGGCGTCTGCGAGGTGAAATAAATGCTTGACGCATTAGCGTAAGAGTCGGCACCGTCCACAATGATTCCACTGGCGCCGCCAGACGCCGATGCAGCGGCAGCCGGAGTCATCAGTGCGCCGCCTAAGCCTTCGCTGGTTATGTCATAGCTTAGGACATTGGACGAGACCTGCGCCGGGACGCTCAAGAATAACCAGTCGGTCGACGTGCTGGTGTTATAGAACTCCGTTAGCGGCGAGCATATTCCCATGCCCAGAGTGGTGATGGCGGTCGCGGTGAGGGTAGTACTGACCTGGGCCACTGTATGGACGGTGGCTTGTAGTATGCCACTGGAGCTAAAGCCAAACTGTTGCAAGGTAACGCCAACCGGATCTGTTACGGAATTGGTTCCGCAGGCGTACAACCAAGAAGTAGCAGAGGGACCGCTGCTGTAATAACTATTACTAAAGGCACCGTCCGTGATGTAAGAAAAGTCGGCACTAGTACTCAAAAACTCCGCCGTGTTTGTCCCGGCAGCCGTAAGAGCGGCCGTGGTGCTACTGGCGAATGTCGGGGTCGAAGTATAGACCACCTGGGCCACCCCGGCTTTAGTGCCAGCATAATTGTCGCCGTAAAACGCATAGAGAACGTAGTTGGTGGAATCCACGACGGGCGCGGCCGGCAGGATGCCACCGCTAGCGGTGGCATTTGCGGCCAGCGTAAGCGGGGAACCACTGATGGGGCTTCCGCTGCTGGTGAAACCATATAGATGGCCGTCTTGAGAACCAACAAACACCGTGCCCGTAGCCGCATCGTAAACCGGCGGGCCCAAAAGCGTGCTGCCAGCGCTTACCGGCCAGGGACTCCCAGCGAGTGCCGGAGTGCCGGTGAACACCCCGGTGATCCTATAAAGATGTCCAGTGTCGTCGCCCACGTAAGCGACGTCATCCGTATAGTCCACAAAAGGCGAGGAATAGGTGTCGGTGCCCGAGCTCGTGAGGCTAACACTGCAGATCGATGGCGCGGGGTCGCCACAGGTGGTGGAAGGGCTGACCGGAACGGTTACAGTTCCGCCGCCGCTCCCCAGCGTAAGCACCTGCAACACCGGTGAAGTCCCGCCCGTTACATAGGCTACTTTAGTGCCATCCAGGCTCAACACCACAGACGTGTTAATGGGGCTCGCCGCCACGTTGAAAGCCCACTTAACTTGGGGCGTCGGCGCCAAGCCGCTGCCGCCGCCGGTGGGAGGGCCGGTGATGGTGGGACAGCCGGTGCCGGTGGCGCCCACGTAAAGATTATTGACCCCAACCAGGTTCGCCTGGCTGGTGCCGCCTGCTGTGTTGAGGCCATAAATAACAAAGTCGCTGGCGCAACTTGCCGCGGCGAGCGGGCTAAACGTGTATTTTGCCGGATACCTTAGCCAAGCAACGCCGCCTTGAGTGAGGGCTGTCTGGAGCGAGAAATTCCAGTCTCGCCTCAGGGGCGTGGGCGGGCGGTGGGGTGGCAGAACCGGGCCACGGGGCCACCCCCCCCGCTTCATCTGCTGCAAAACGTAGCGGGGGTCGTTGACGAGCCGATACCACTTCTCGAACCGGCCCTTGGCCAGCGCTTGGGCGGCCGTGCCGGGGTTGGAGAAAATAAGGTGGTGGTGACTCCAATCCTCAGGCGTCCCGGCGCGATGCTGCAAGGCAGTTTGACCGGTCACCAATACCGTGGCGTTCGTACCAACTGTTAGCGCAGAGATCACCACCATGCAAGAAACGAGCGCAGCAAGGAACAGCTTGTAAGACAAACTCCTTTTAGGGCTCATTTTCTGCTCCTTCAAACCTTCCCTTGCGAGAAGAACTTTCTTTTCCGCTCACCCGCTTCATCTCTAGCTTAGCTCACAAGGTGGGGAATCATCCGGACATTTTCATCTTTCGTGGCGGGCCGAAGGCTCATGAGATCTACGCTCTGCCATCACCCCCCCACGAAATGATGACGCCCGCTCCGCGGGCTTACGGCCTTTTACTCTTGCCTTTGGCACTTTGCCTTTTGACTTGTTCTTCCCCAGAATACCGAGAACTGAAAACGAACAAGAGAACCTCACTGCGCGCCACCTCACCGAAGCGCCAGCCAAGAGAACACCATCATGTACCCGATGACGAAGACTCCCGCGCCCGTAAAAAAGCGGGTGGTTCGTCCGAAACCGATTCGCCGGTCGAGAAAGGGGACGGCGACCCAAACCAGCGCCGCCGCCGAGAACCCGAAGATTCCCAACAATTCGCCGTCAATAAAAAGCACCTTGGCCGGAAGGTATTTCAAGGTTTGGAACATAAACAGGAAATACCATTCCGGGCGGATTCCTGCCGGGGCCGCGGCGAAGGGGTCCGCCTTGGCTCCCAGTTCCCAGGGAAAGATTGCGGCCAGCGCTCCCAGGACGCCCAGCGCGGCGTACCAGCCGATCATGTCGCGCAAAAGGAAATTGGGGAAGAAGGGCATGATGCGTTTCGACTCGCGCCCGTCGGCGATGGCCCGCTCGACCCCCGGAGGCGTGCTCATTCCCAGTTGCTGCACCAACATCAGATGGATGGCCAGCAGGGTCGTGCACAGCCCGGGGAGAACCGCGACGTGGAATCCGAAAAATCGCGTCAGGGTGGCGCCCGTCACTTCCTCGCCGCCTCGTAGAAAAACCAGGAACCATTTTCCCACCACGGGAACCGAGCCGGCCATTTCCGTTCCCACCTTGGTGGCAAAGAACGCCAGGGTGTTCCAGGGCAGCAAGTAGCCGCTGAAGCCAAACCCCATGATGATGAAGAGCAGCAGCATGCCACTCACCCAGGTGAGTTCGCGGGGTTTGCGGTAGGCCTTCAGGAAATAGACGCTGAACATGTGCACGAACGCCGTGAAGATCATAAGGTTCGCCGACCAACTGTGCACGGACCGGATGAGCCAGCCAAAGCGCACCTGGGTGACGACGTACTGCACGCTCTCGAAGGCGTCGTTGGGGGTGGGCCGGTAATAGAGCAGCAGGAGAATTCCGGTGAGCACCTGGACGATGAACAGGAACAGCGTCATGCCGCCGAAGTAGTACCAGATCGTATGGCGATGAATGGGGATGGTCTTGTGGCGAAGGAACTCCTCAATACTCCCCGCGCCAAACCGTTCATCGAGCCAGGTAAGAGCACTTCGGTAGAGACCACTCATGGCTATGCTTTCCGCGTCACCACCACGTCCTCGCCCTGGACATGCACTTCGTACACTTCCAGGGGCCGGGGGGGCGGGCCGCTCACGTTGCGCCCCTCCAGATCGTAGAGTCCGTTGTGGCAAGCGCACCAGATTTGATGGAGGTCGTCGCGATATTGCACCGTGCAGTTCAGGTGCGTACAGACGGCGGAAAGCGCGCGGTATTCGCCATCCGCAGTCCGTATCAGAAGGCCGGGCTTGGAACCGAACTTGAAGATTTTGCCGGTGTTCCGCTTGAGTTCATCCGCTTTTGCCGCCACCACCGACCGGCTGGTGGATTCCGCGATGGCCGGGGGAATGATGTAGCGAATCGCCGGGTAAAGAAAGGAAACCACCGAGGCCACCAAGCCGCTGCCCAAGAGGATGTTCACCCATCGACGGCCAGGTTGTGCGACCTCTTCCGGTTTTTCGGGCACGGACATCAGAATGCTCCCTTCTCTCCACCTGGGTCAGAATGACAGCGCCTATAAGTTCCCCACACGCAAGGAAAAGCCGCGGACCTGCAAACCAGGTCCGCGCTACACGCGCTCAATAACACCACACCTCGCGCGCCGCGACGCCTGCGCGTCGGTCAGATGATCGCTCGTGTTCATTGCCCAAACGTTTTCTAACTGCCCGCGGGGGCCTTGCACTTGTCCAGCGAATGATCGTTGGCCTTATAGCACTTGCCGGTGTCGTTCAGGTCGGGTTTCCCCGCGGTGACATGGCAATACGTGCACTTCTTGCCTTCCTTCTTGGCGTACGCGGGCTTGGCGGTGGAAATGGATATCATCGAACCACTCAGAATGGCAAGTGCAACTAGAACTCGAAACAACCTCATGGAACCCTCCTTGGGTAACGAATAATTTTTCTTACTCCTATTACGGCCTGGTCTTAGCTTTGTTCCCCGAGTGGGAACAGCCTATCTGTTCCCCGAAGGGGAACAATATCATTAGCCGTAGGTGAAACCTACGGACACGAACCACCCAACAAGACGCCGATCGACCCCGCAGCGGTCGAATCTCTCTTGCTTCCCCGAAGGGGAACAATATCATTAGCCGTAGGTGAAACCTACGGACAAGGACCATCCAACAAGAGCGCCTGTCGACCCCGAAGGGGTCGAATGTTATTAGCCGTAGGGGAAACCAACAAATCACATTCAACCCCTTCGGGGTTGGTCGATCATCGGGCCGTATTCTTTCCGTGGGTTTCACCCACGGCTAATGATATTAGACCTCTTCGAGGTCCCAAAAGGTCAAATCCAACGGGCCTCGTCGAGGCCCCAAAGTCCAATGGACCTCTTCTAGGTCCCAAAAGGCCAAATGCATCGGGCCTCTTCTAGGTGCCAGCTCAACCCCCCGGAGAGGGCTGGAAATCGCGAATCGCCCCCTGCCTTCTGCTTACTGCCTTCTGCCTACTGCTTACTGCTCCCTTCTCTTCCCCCCGGCTAATTCCCCCCCGTGAGCTCATGCAAAATCTTGGGGTCGGGCTCGTCCATGGCGAGCAGCGCGTGGCAGGCGTTGCAATCCTGCGTAATCTCGCCGCCGCCCTTCGACTTGTGATTGCCATCGTGGCAGCGGAAGCAGCCCGGAAAATCGTTGTGCCCCAGGTTGTTGGGATAGGTTCCCCAGGTAATGTTCATTTCGGGGAAGACGTTTCCCTGATAAATATACAGAATCCCCTTCGCTGCCTCTTCAATCTGTGCGCGCTGGGAATTGTAAACGGCGACGTAATTCTTGCGATAGTATTCGCGCAAGGCTTGGGGCAACTCGGTCTGGGCCGCCAGTCGACTACGGTAATCCCGCTTCAGAAGATCAACGGCCACCTTGTGAATGAAGGGGAGACTCGAACTGATGCGGCCGGCCGCCATCTCCCGGTTCACGGCGTTTTCCGGCAGGTCGAAGGTATGGGTGGGCCGGTTGTGGCAGTCCATGCAATCCATCCGGCGCCGCTCACCGTGCGCCACCAAATCCGCCTTGGGAGGGGTCTCCGTTGAGGCATAGTCCGTCACCGTGCCGTCCTCGTTGCGATAGCTCACCCAGGGAATCTCCTGCCGCTTGGCATCGGCAGCGAGGTAAGTCACCAAACCCAGATGACGGCCGTGAATCCCCACCAGCTTGAGGTCGGGGTTGCGCCCGCCGATGTGGACCAGCAGGACGTCTTTGGTTTGGGAATTCTTTTCGTCATCGGCAAACTTCGTCCTGATCACCAGCTTGTCACCCGAGAACCGCTCGGGCCAGTGGCACTGCTCGCAGGTTTCGCGCGCCGGGCGCAAATTGTGAATGGGCACGGGAATCGGCCGGGGATAGAGATTAAAGCTCACGGCCAAAACCTGGTAGCTGCCGGAAATCTTGGAGCGCACAAAGAACGACGCCCCCGCCCCAATGTGGCACTCCACACAGGCCACCCGCGCGTGGGGAGACCGCTGGTAGGCCGTGTATTCCGGATCCATCACCGAGTGGCAGGTTTGGCCGCAGAATTGGGTCGATTCCATGTAAACCGTCCCGCTGTAACTGGCAATGGCGAAAATCGGAACATTAATGGCCGTCATGATGCCCACGAACATGACGGTGCTGCGCACCCCGCGGTGGGACAGATCCACGCTGGGGTAGATCGCCGGAAGTTCGCCCAACCGGCCCTTGCGGCGATAGTCGCGGATGATCCCAATCGGAATCAACACCAGCCCCATGGCAAAGACAGCGGGCAAAATCATGTAGACCAGAATCCCCGCATAGGGATTCGGGTGAAAACCCATAATCAGCGAAGCGAAGGCAATCACCAGGGTGATGCCCGAGGTCGTGGCTAAAACCACCCCCGTGCGGCTGATCAGGTTCTGACTCAGAAAGAAGGCCGGACGAATCAACATCGCCAGGCTTTCGCGCACCTTGCCTGGAACGTCCTCGCCATTTTTTCTGATGGGGTCCGGCAAAACCAAAGTCCTCTCTTGCCCTTGGATTCACTTGCCACAAAGGCGAGGCGTATTCTACCACCGACGACCTGCCCCGCACGATGCGGTTTAGGATGCCCGCAGGGTTCACCTCCGCCAACTTACCGAATTTCGGACCGCGAGGGCAGGATTACAGGCTGTTCTTCCTAACCCTCGCGACCGATGGTTCCAAACTAACTGCCGGATGGCGCCTTGTACCCTTCCAGGGAATGGTTGTGGTCCTTGTAGTATTTCCCTGCGTCAGTGAGCTCCTTGAACTTCCCCGGCGGATGGCAGAAGGTGCATTTCTTATCCTCTTTCTTGGCATACTCGGCCTTGCCCATACCATAGGGCAGAGCCATAACAATGGCGAATGCTATCAGTAATACTGTCCGAATTAGCTTCATGGGATTAGAACCTCCTCGAGTGAAGTGTGCGGCATTGACCGACAAACTGTCATTCATGGGACACACCCGGCATACATGGGAGCATTCTGAATACCACCTGGAGGGCACTGTAAAAATTTTGTACAGTTAGGATATTGCAAAACTTAGCGTGCAGTGTATGGGTGTACCTGATTGCAAGGAAACCATTTGCGCGAAATCTCTGACACTTTTGCGGGAAATGACCCAGCCAACATGGCTTCGCTGGCATGAGACGTCTTGTCACCCAACCACCGCGTTGGCTCAACTTCATGAACACAAAGGATGAATCCTATGCAGACATTGTGGAATTTTTACTCACATCCTCGACCCCAGAATGGCATCGCGCTTGCCCTTTTCTGCCTGCGGAAGCCTTAAGTATGCGACCTTAAGTCTTATTCGCACCTTTTAAGGCCTTATAAGGGTTTGTCAAGGAAGCGAACTCATGAATCTGCTAGTCGTAGGAATCAGTCACAAAAAAGCGCCCCTGGAGCTTCGCGAACGCTTTGCGCTGAATGAGCGAATCATCCCGGAAGTCCTGCGCCGGCTTCAGAGCGAGCCGGAGATCGAAGAAGCGGTCATCATCTCCACGTGCAATCGGGTGGAGTTCGTCCTCGTCGCCTTCGAGAAGCAGGATGGCATGGCGGGTTTCCGCCGGTTTGCCGAGGCGTTTTACGGCATGCGCTTTGATGAGTTCGCGCACTGCTTCTATGTGCATCGCGAAGAGGAAGCCGTGCGCCACTTGTTCCGCGTGGCCTCGGGTTTGGATTCACTGATCGTGGGCGAGCCCCAGGTTTTGGGCCAGGTCAAGCAGGCATATTTTCTGGCGAAGGAAGCGGAGACTTGCGGCAACGCACTGGAGTCGATTTTCCAATGCGTGTTCAACACCGCCAAGCGCGTGCGGACGGAAACCCGCGTGGCGGAAGCTCCGGTCTCCGTGAGTTCCGCCGCCGTGGAGTTGGCGGAGCAAGCCTTCGGCGGCTTGCAGGACAAGACGGTGATGATCGTGGGCGCCGGGCAGATGGGCGAACTGGCGGCGCGTCACCTGGTTTCCAAAGGCGTGGCCACGGTGCTGGTGAGCAACCGCACGCACGCGCAGGCAATCGCCCTGGCGCAGGAGTTGCGCGGCCTGGCGGTTCACTTCAGCGAGATTTGGCAAGCCATGCGCGACGCCGACATTGTGATCAGCTCCACCGGCTGCCCGCACTTTATCATCACCCACGACGACATGCAGCGCCTGATGGCGGAGCGCCACGGCCGCCCGATTTTTCTGATCGATATCGCCGTCCCCCGCGATGTGGACCCGGCCGTGCGCGAAGTGGCCGGCTGCACGCTGGTCAACATCGACGGGCTCGAGGAAGTGGCCCACCACAACCTGCGCGAACGGCAAAAGGCCATGGAAGCCGCCGACCAGATTCTGGACGAAGAAGTCGGACTCTTCCGCGCGCGTCAGGAGCAGCTTAACGTCGTGCCCACCATCGTTTCCTTACGGCGGCGCGTCGAGGAGATTCGCCAGGCGGAAATGAAGCGCATGCGGCGGATGTTCGGCGAGCTCACCCCGGATCAGGAGCGGGCGCTGGAGGCCTTGACGCAAGGCCTGGTGAACAAAATTCTTCACACCCCCTTCACCGAAATCAAGCAGGCGGCCCTGCGCCCGGACCGCTCGGAATTCATCGACGTCGTCCGCACCATCTTTCATCTGCAAGAAGAGCCTTCCCAGCCGGCTTCCGCCGCGGTGAATTAAGACCCCGGCCGGCGGGTTCCCATGCCGGTCACGAAGCCTCGCCGCTACCGGGACCTTCGATTGCCTTCTGCAATTCCGCTTGCACCTCATCAAAGGTTTTGTCCGGGATGAAATCTCCATCCTCCGGAAGGTAGGCGTAGAGCCAGTTCTCAAACTTATCGTGCAGCGACACGGTCACGGGTTTAATCACTTCCCCGGCGCAGTTGACCTGAACCGTGAATTTTTCCACCGCATGGTGCAGAACCGTGAACTCCGTGCAGGGGAATCGCCGGATCCAGGGATTCGCTGGATCAACGCCCATAGGCCCACTGGGCAGGTCATCCCACAAGCAAAGCACCTTCCCGGTGTCAAGTTCGATGAGGTACCATGCATCCTTGCTTTCCGGGTCCCTCAACTCCAGCGCCCTCCGGGCGTGATAGGTGTCTGCAACGAGTTCGTCTTTGCGCCGGTAGGTCAAGACGCCATCCTTCATGACCCACGCACTGCGCTCTCGGAAGAGAAAATACGCGGTGACCACCAGGACCACAATCCACGGACCAAACAGCTTCCAATCGAACGGATTAACGTCAGGATACATCCGGTGGACGAAGACGATTTCGGTGAGAACTCCTACGGCGATCAATAGACCCGAGAAGACCAGTCTCATCGGCGCGGCACGCTTTCTCCGCCGGAACGGCGGAGTCACAGAGAGGCGAGGGTGGGGATCACGCTCTTTAAACTCTCGGGGGGAATTGTAAGCAGGAAGGCCGGTCGAATCAACTACTCTGCCTTTTCCATCGTTTCATCGAACACGTGATACCCGGGGTTGGGCGGGAAAAGCTCGGCCATCAGGTCCATGCGGCGGCGCAATTGCGCGACGGGAAGGTGCTCCGGGCCGACGCGGATTTGCACGTCGTGCCACAGTCCGTGGATATACTCCGCGGCAGTGCTGATGAAGGAAACATCGCGGTAGCGCTCGAATTGCGCGCGGAAGCGGCGTCCGGCGCGGCTGGCCAGGTAGGCTTGTTTGGCATTCAGGGCATCCTCATCAATTTCGCCGCGCACTCCGTGACGGGCTTCCTCCTCCAGAATCTGGCTGTACGCCACCACCTCGGAGTGGGTCAGGCGCGGGCGGAGCAATTCCGCCACGCTCCCCAGCAGTTCAAACCCCGTGTCGTGGGCGTCCAGCTCACGGCAGGCGAGCAGCAGGTTGATGCGTTCCGGGGCCTCCACCCACGCGGCCGTGTGCGCTTCCCCCTGGGGCTTCAGCCGGCTGACCACGTCGCCGGTATCCAGGCAGGCAATGTAAGCCACCGCCAGCACCCGCAGTTTTCCCAAGCGCTGGGCAATCGCCGCCGGAACGGCCTGCGCCGGCTCGCGCACCATGGCGCGCTCTTCCGCCGGACTCAGGGTGAGTGCGGAATGAAATTCCCACTCGTGCGCGAGACGCGAGATGGGAACAAAATTCCCCAGGACGTAATCGGTGACGGGAATCAGATCTTTCGGGGGGGTCGGAGAAATTCCCAAGGTACACCATCCAATTTGAGGGCCCACGATAACACGAGTTTCTCGGGTCTTATGGATATTCTGCAAAATTTTCAACTCTTGAACTGCTGCCGGTCTGACCATCGGCGATCGGAAGCCGAATCGAATTAGGGCCGGGCCGCATGGTCGGGGCCGCTGATGTGCCTCTCCATGATGCTGATCAAAGCGTTGAGGCGTTCATCGGTGGTCTTCTGCGCCTCCGTTAACTCCATCATCCGTTGGTCGAGCCGCGCAGAACGTTCTTCCGCAACCTTCTGCGCCTCGACCAGATTGGTCAGACGGTCGTCGAGCCGGGTGAAGCGGTCGTCGCTGATCTTGATCGAATCTTTGACGACCCCAGCGAGCTCGGCCACCGAAATCCTGAGGCTATTGATATTGGTTT
>JBEKNU010000042.1:0-32976 GCA_049522495.1 Terriglobia bacterium | reverse complement strand
ATTGCGCGGGCGGCGGGGGCAGGCTCGATCTGGGTATCATGCGCCGTTTTCAGAACACGGAGCTCTCCGACTGGATGCGCGCTCCCCGCAGTTTTAAAATTATCAACGGCATGACCTGGATATTACCTCCGGAGATTCTGCTCCGAAGCTTCGGCACGGAGACCGGCGGAGTCCCCTCCGATGCGGATCTGGTAACCCAATTGCGAGCCACCACGATGGTCCTCCCCATCTTTCGCGGCTTAAGCCCATCGCAGGAGGAATTCAACCCTTTACTGAGGGAAGAGATCCTGCGCCAAGTGAATCTTTATAAACAGGTGATTCGCCCGATCTTGAAAGATTGCCGGGTGTATCACCACACGCCACTTACACCTACGATGGAGGGAACTCCGTGGGTGGTGCTGGAGTATGCCACGCCGGATTCCCAGGCAGATTTGGGTTGGGTGTTTCGCACTGCCGAATCCGGCGATCCCACGTATTGGTTCAAGCCTCGCGGCCTCGACTTCAGCAAGACTTACCATGTGACCTTTTCCACCAGCGGCCGGACGCTGGCAATCTCCGGTGATCGGCTGCTGCAAGCGGGGATCCCCATTCGCCTGGAAGGAAATTTGACTTCCGAACTTCTGATCTTTCGGGCTCAGTAAACTGTAATTCGCTTGGAAAGGCATTTCACAATGAAAAACGCAATCTGCCGGCCATGGCAATTGCTGCTGGCGCTGGTTCTTGCCTGCGCCGCGGGAATTGCGAAGGAGAGTGTCCCTACAGTTAGCTTCAATTACGCCTTTGCCCCGCCGCATCGGATTACCGTAGCTCTTCCGGACAGCAGCAACAAAACGTTGCTTGACGCGATGCCGGGGAAGTTGCTGATGTCGTGGACGTATGAAAACCTGATTTACTATTCCTTTAATTCATTCTTGACGCCACCCACGAAATGGAAAATCAATATCCAGCCCCAGCTTGACGGCCGTCCTTTTGCGCAGAGCAAATGGGAAAGAGTTCGCGGCGATCTGCCCGTATTGAGGAACACTTACCACGATGACGGCGGCGCTCTGACGTTGGAAATTGCGGGCGGAGCTGCGGCGGCCATTGGCAAAATCACGCTGGCGAATTCCAGCACCCATAAGGAGACCATCACCCTGCGTTGTGAGGTGCCCGGAAACTGGACCGGTTATAACCCCGCCTGGGTGGATCATGAGGCCGCCGCCGACCACCTGCTGGCGGGCTGGCAGGCGCCCGCGGACCAAGTGGTAATCCTGGGAATCGGCGCGGACGAATATCCGGTTGTGGCAGCCTCAGTTTTGACCATGAAGTGGAACCTCCAGCCGGGCGAAACCCGCGTGGCTTGGTTGATCCGACCGTACAAGAATGATGAGGATGATGTTGCGGCGTTACGGAAGAAGGACTGGGGGAGTGAGTTCGAAAGCGCCGAGAAGGAATGGGTGGACTTGCTCGACCGCGCGAGCCGCGTGATTATCCCGGATCCGGAGGTCCACAACGCATTTTACGCGTGCCTGGCCGATCTCTTCATCATGCGCGAGCCCATTGCCAGGGGTTACATCGCCACGATCCCGGGCACGGAGGTTTACCGCGCTGCGACCGATCCCTTTGAGGCGGCGATTGTGGCGGTGGCCCTGGATCAAGTGGGGCTTCATGACCTGGCAGAGCTTGGATACCGCGTTGATTTCGATATTCAGGAACCGGATGGGGATTGGACGGAGCCGAAATACTGGTCGCACCTGATGTGGGGCACTTCGGGATTCAAGGCCTGGGCGGTGATGGAACACTTCGGGCTGAGCGGTGACATGGCTTTCCTGGAGAAGCGTTATCCCCAAATGCTGGCGAGTTCCCGCTGGCAGGAAAAACAGCGCGCCCGCACCCGCATCCTTGACGCCGGCGGGCAACGCCCGCTGACCTACGGCCTGATGCCGCGCGGCATGGGTGACGGCGGACTGATGGATGGCAATGACATGTACGGCGTTTTCTACACGCATAATATCTGGGCTGTGTATGCGGACAAGCTGGCCCTGGAAGCAGCGCGGATTCTGAACCGGACGCAAGACGCCAGGGAATTGGAGGAAATCTACGGGCGCGGGAAAGATGATTTATTGGTGGCGCTCGACCGGGGAGCGATCACCGAGAGCGACGGAACGCGATGGATTTCCGCCGTCCCGGCAAAAGCTACGGGAAGCCGTTGGGGCGTCCTGAACGCGTTGTTTCCCACGGAATTGCTTTCCCCTTCCGACAAGCTGATTGACGGGACCCTTAAATACATTGAACGGAATATGAGCCCGGGGGGGATTCCCGTACACACCGGGTGGATGAAAGACGGCATGTGGGTGGCGATTGCCCTCGACAACGTGGCGGAAGCGCATTTGGCGCGGGACGAGGGTGATGCCGCCATGAGCTTGCTCTACGCCGCACTCAATCACGGCACGCCTCTCTATACCTGGTGCGAAGAGCGCGGGCAGGAACCAAACACGTCAAAGACCAGCGGCGACCGCCAACACTTGTGGACCCCGGTGGCCGTGGTTCGTTTTCTGCGGGATGCCTTGGTAATGGAAGAAGGCGATCATCTGCACCTCGCCCGCGGCATCGAACGCACTTGGCTCGCGTCCGGCAAGGAGGTGGGGATTCAAGGCGCATCAACCCATTTTGGTACGCTGACGTATCGCTTTTCGCTGGATTCGACGAAATCGAAATTGACCGGAGTGATTGATTTCCCCGCGAGCAAGGTTCCCTACCACGCAACCCTGCATTGTCGGCTGCCTGAAGGTCAAAGGGTGGCGAGCGTTGACAAATCTTCGCAAGCGAGTGTCGCGGGCGATGGCACCGTGCTCGAATGGAGCCATCCTCACGGCTCGGTGCATTTTGAAGCGCAGGTAAGGCCCGGGAAATAAGGTTGCCGGAATTGAGCTGTCACGTGACCATTACGCGTGTTGCCGCGGCCCTGCCCACGCTGCCAATTCGGCGAGAAGCGGTGCACCTCCCAGTTCGTTCTCCCATTCCCGGCAGAGGTAAGTCACGCCTGCTCTCAAGGCAGGAAGAGGATCGGCTCCGGGAGTCATGGCGGCCACTTCGCCCCTCAGCCAATCCAGAAGGTCAGCCAGGTTCCGGAAGCGGCCTTGCGCAATCGCCTCGCGAAGCTTCGGAATGGTATTGCGCTCAAACTCCTGTTTGCGGCCGATGTCGATGATGTCGGGGAGGAGCAGTGCCGGCTCTCCCAGGCGCAGATCCAGGCGGGCCAGTAACTCCTGATAAACCGCGCGTGCCAGGGTTTCGACCTGTTGCGTCAAATCGCGCATCAATTCCATCCCCCGTAGCGCCGGGCCCGCGGTTCGACCCTGCGGCGTTTCAAACGGTACGAGCTGGCAATAGAATTTCAACTTGGGCTCAGTGCCCGAAGGACGAATGGTGACGATGCAGCCGTCCAGGAAAAATTGGAGAACATTGCGTGAGAGTTGATCCGTGCTGCTCTGCAACTTGCCGAATAGATCTTCATTCCAGTAATCCACCACTTTGCGGACGGCGCGGCCACCCAGGGTTTTCGGCAAAGAGGCGCGCAGCGAGGCGACGATGCGGTCCCGCTGGATGCCTCCCTCGGCTCCGGTCATCACGATGGAGCGCCCCGTGTCGGCGTATCCGCCGAGTTTTTCCAGTATTTCGACGTAGTAGTCCAACAAGTTCCGTCCCTCCAGCCGCACCTTTTGATAGAGGGCGGCGAGGAACATGCACGCCGGGGCGGAATCCTTGTCGCGAATTGCGGAGGTCAGCATCAGCCCATGCGCTTCTTCCGTGGCCAGCACCAGCGATTCCGGCCGCGTACAGACGTTTCCCCATCGCCCGCGTTGCTCGAGGATTTTGAGGACGTTTGCCATGTACTTGAACCCTACCAGCAGGTCATCGATGATCCAGGAGTCGCCCGCCGTCGCGGCGATTCGGCCCAGGATTTTCGTAGTCACCAAAGTTTCCATCACCAGACCTCGACGCTGCGGGCCGTCGGGATCGAGCATCAGGTAATAGCAGAGGAGTGTGGCAATCTTGTTGCCGTCGAAGTGATACCAGGATCCATCGGCGAGGCGGGCCTCCAAGCCCACGCGGTCCGCGTCAGGATCGCTCGAGAGGACAACCCCCGAGCCCACGGATTCAGCGAAGCGAGTCGCAGGCACGGTTGCTTCCGAAACTTCGGGATTGGGCGCTTTGAAGGGGATGGGAGCGAAAGTTCCATCCGGACCTTGATCGGGCGGCGATAAAATCGGAAAGCCCAATTTCTGCATCACCGCGCCAGCCGAACGCAGCCCGCACCCACACAAAGGCGTGTAGACCACGGGAATGTCCGGGCGGGGAGTGAAGACGTGGCCATACAAGCGCACGTATTCGTCGATATACTCGCCGTGCAGGCCCACCGGTATTTCGCGAATCAGCGCACGGCCGAGCGCCTCAGCGAAGGGAATGCGACGCACATCGGTGACTTGATCCATGGCGTCTGCCAGGCGTTGGTCGTGGGGTGGGATCGGCTGGCCGCCATACTCGTCGTAAACCTTGATGCCATTATCGTCAGGAGGATTATGCGAGGCCGAGATATTAACCCCGCCCAGCGCCTGAAGTTTGCGGATGAAGAAAGACAGTTCGGGAGTGCTCAGCAGCGACTGGTCGGCTTCCGGCTCCGCGAGATACGCCACCACTCCATTGCCGGCATAGATCTCGCATGCCAGTTTTGCGATCGACCTCGACGAGGTTCCCAGCAAAGGGTGGTCACTTCCCAGGAAGCGGTAAACGCCCGCCAAATCGTTGAACACGCGAACGTCATTGGCCACGATGACGGAGAGTTCCTTGCCGGGGAAAGCCGCCGAGAGGTAATTACAGTGGCCCTGCACGGTCATGGCCACGGTGGTAGGGTTAAAGCGATTCGACCCGTAGCCAACGCGGCCGCGACGCCCCCCGGTGCCAAAGGGAAGCACCTGCCAAAAGGCGTCGAAGAGCAGAGGCACGTGCTCTTTCTCCAGATGCTTGGCCAAGATGTCGGGAAAGGCCATGGGAACGGCCCCCGATACCCAAAGCTGCAATCGCTCGGCCGCAGCTTTCCCCCGCTCGCCGTATCTTTCCGTTAAGAGGTTTGAGATTCCCGCTTTGGTTTTGAAATCCACTATAGGTTCGTCTCGGTTCATCATTCTGAGTCCCCACCGGCGGAGCTTCATAGCAATAGCTTGTCTTGGCAATATAAGGCCAGAGGTCGACGAGGTCGCGCTGAGTTTGGGAAGATCGCTCGATTTTAGCCAACGTCTTTGCGCCTGCGGGCAGCGAGCCGTTTTCGGCCCTCGGCTTTTATCTTCTTCACGTCCAGGGGGGCTACCTGACCCTTCTCAATCTGATCCAGCCCAACCTGAATTTCCTCACGAAGACGCCGTAACTGCAAAGCACGCTGAGTGTCCCGATCTTCAATCAGCCGCAGCCCCTCACGGACGACTTCGCTGGCCGTTTGATATCTGCCGGTGCTGACCTGTTTTTCTATGAATCCCTGAAGTTGCCGACTGAGTGAAACCTTCATAAGCTCACTGTACGCTAATGTCTAAAAATAGCAAGATTTGCTGCACAGAACTACTTCCCAACCCTCCAACAGGATAACTAACACGAGCCCGTGCGAAAAAACTTTTGCCATTTCTGGTTTTGGAATAGACTGTCGCCATCTTCACGACGAGGAGGCCATGATATGCCGGGAACAATCGAAGTGGTGATTGGCCCGATGCGCAGCAACAAAACCGCGGAGTTGATCCGGCGCGTCGCCATGCGCGAGGAGTACGCGCACCAATCCGTCATCCTTTTCAAACCCAAGGACGACACGAAGAGCGGGCAAGGGGTGGTGCAAAGCCGCAACCAGCTCAGCCACCGGCAGATGGAGGCGGTGGAGTTCGATTCCTCCAATCCCTGGGAGATGTTCACCATTATGGGTGAACGCGAGAGGGTCATCGGCAAACCGGTCAATTGCGTTGCCATCGATGAGGGCCAATTCGTGCATGAATTATTCGACTGCGCGCGCGCGCTCCTGGAGCGGGGCTACGACGTGCTCGCCGCGGGGCTCGACCTGGATTTCCGCGGCCATCCCTTCGGTGACATGCTGGCGCTGGGATGGCTCGTGAACGCCTATGGCGGAAACGTGACGTGGTGCATCGCCTACTGTGAATGCGGGGCGCGAGCTTTCTTCTCGCAGCGGCTCATCAACGGCCAACCCGCCTCCTACGAGAGTCCCACCGTGATGCCCGGCGATGCCTACCGGCCGCGCTGCGCACAGCACTTTGTTCTGCCCGGACGGCCCAAGCGGGCGAACCTGCCGGCCGGTGAGGAACTGTCCTAAAATCGGGATACGGGACACGGGGTACGGGACATGAGAATACGCGATATGAGATACGGGGCGAGCGGCAAAGGGCCAACCTCTCGCCCGTAGTGCAGGCCTGCTTCTCAGGTCAACGTTCCGTGAAAAGCCGCGGAACTACGAAACAGGTCCGTGTGACGTTCCCATGCCCCGTATCCCGTATCCCGTGTCCCGTGCCCCGATCCCGGAGGAATTATGGTGAAGCAATCCAAGATTGCGGTGGTGGGAAGCGCCAACGTTGACCTGATTACTTTCAACGACACGTTTCCGCGTCCCGGCGAAACGATTTTCGGAAAGAAATTCGACCTGGGCTTTGGTGGGAAGGGCGCCAACCAAGCCGTGGCGGCACGCCGCTGTGGCGCTTCCGTCGCCATGGTCGCCAAGGTCGGCAGTGACTTATTTGGTCCGGCCACGATCAAGAATTTTGAGTCCTTGGGCATCGATGCCAGTCACGTGCGGATCGCGGAAGGAATCTCCACCGGCGTCGCGCCCATCTTTGTGGACCCGACTGGGCAGAACCGCATTCTGGTTATTAAGGGCGCGAACGAAATGCTCTCTCCCGAAGATGTGGATGCCGCCGCCCCACTGCTCAGCAAGGCCGACGCCATCCTGCTGCAATTTGAAATCCCGTTGGCCACCGTCTACCACACGATTCACTTCGCCAAGTCGAAGGGCATTCGCTGCATCCTGAATCCTGCCCCCGCTCTGCCCCTGGATTTCAAAGAAGCTGCCTCGGCGGACTACTTCGTGCCCAACGAGAGCGAAGCGGAGGCCATCACGGGGATCCCCGTCCACACCCTCGAAGATGCCAAGAAATGCGCGGATTATTTGCTCGCGCAGGGGCTTTCGCGCGTTGTCATTACGCTGGGCGAGCGCGGCTCGCTCCTGGCGACATCGCAAAGCCTGGAATTGATCCCCGCCTTCGAGGTCGACCCGGTCGACAGCACCGGCGCCGGCGATGCCTTCATCGGCAGCTTTGCCGCGTTCCTGGCTGAAGGTTTGCCGGACAAGGAGGCGCTGAGTCGGGCCAGCCTTTACGCGGCCCTTTCGACCACGCGGGTGGGAACGCAGAAATCGTTTCCGGATCGGGAGGAGTTCGAGAAGGAATGGCAGGTTCGGAAATGATGAATTACGAATCCTGAATTATGAATTCTGAAAGTCTTCCCTATAGCTTTGCGCCCACAATGATCATCATGCTTCTTTCATAATTCAGAATTCATAATTCATAATTTTTCACTCACTTGATCAGCCGCCGCCGGCAATCCTCCAGAATGTCTTTGGTCCGCGAGGCGCCCACGCGCGAGGCGCCCAGGGCGCGGAAGGCCAGGAGTTGGTCGAGATCGCGAATACCTCCTGCCGCCTTCACCTGAACATGCGCGGGTGAGTGGGCGCGCATCAATTTCACGTCCTCGAGTGTGGCTCCAGACGTGCCGAAGCCGGTCGAGGTCTTAACCCAATCGGCGCCCACTTCCGCGCAGATCTCACAGAGGCGGATTTTGTGGGCGTCCTTCAAATAGCAGTTTTCAAAAATCACTTTCACCTTCTGGTTTCGGGCGTGCGCCACATCGATGACGGCTTTCAAGTCCTGGCGCACATAGTCCCAATCTCCACTCAACACTTTGCTGATGTTCGTAACCATGTCCAATTCCTGGCAGCCGTCGTCCATAGCCCGCTGCGCTTCCGCTACCTTGATGGCCGTGGTGTGGCCGCCGTGTGGAAACCCGATGGTGGTGCTGGCCTCCACCGTGCTGCCTTTCAAAATCTCCGCGCACCTTTTGAGATAAAACGGCATGATGCAGACGCTGGCGCAGTTGTATTCCACGGCCACGCGGCAACCGTATTCCATGTCTCGGTCGGTAAGCGAGGGGGTCAGCAACGCGTGGTCAATCATTTTGGCAATGTCTTCGTATGTGTAATCCATGAAAAGGAGTATACTCCTAATTCCCACTAGGCTAAAAAAGGGAATTGTGGGTGGTGCCCTGACTTGCACACTCGCATTCGAGCATGGACACGCCTGAATTAATCCGGAAAAAGCGCAACGGCTTGGTTCTGACCAAGGCGGAGGTATTTGACTTCGTCGAGCGCTACACGCGGGGTGAAATCCCCGACTATCAAGCCTCGGCCCTGCTGATGGCGATCTATTTTCGCGGCATGGACCGGCGCGAAACGGCGGACCTGACGGAGGCGATGCTGCGATCGGGCCGGGTGCTCGACTTCTCTGCCCTGCCCGCGGCGAAGGTCGACAAGCATTCCACGGGCGGCGTCGGTGACAAGACCTCCTTGATCATCGCGCCGGCGGCCGCTGCGGCTGGGGTCCTCGTACCCATGATCTCCGGCCGCGGCCTGGGGCACACGGGCGGCACGTTGGACAAGCTGGAAGCGATCCCCGGCTTCAGCCCCTGGTTGTCATTCCAGGAGTTCCCTCGGGTGCTGGAGGCCTGCGGCCTCGCCTTCGGCGCAGCGACGGAGGAATTCGCTCCCGCGGATCGCAAGCTCTATGCCCTCCGCGATGTCACCGCCACGGTGGAATCCATCCCCCTGATCACCGGCTCCATCATGAGCAAGAAATTGGCGGAGGGCATTGACGGCCTGGTGCTGGACGTTAAAACCGGCTCGGGGGCATTCATGCAAGAGCTGGAGAATGCCCGCGCGCTGGCAACCAGCCTGGTGAATACCGGCACAGCGCACGGCAAGCGCGTTCACGCCTTGATTACCGACATGAGCCAGCCGCTGGGAAATGCGGTTGGAAACGCCTTGGAAGTGATCGAGTCGGTGGAAACTCTGAAGGGCCGCGGCCCAAGCGATTTGGTGGAGCTTTGCCGCGAACTTACCGCCCACATGTTGGTGTTGGGAAACGTGACGGATTCGCTGGACGAGGCGCGCGCGCTGTACGATTCCACCATCGCCAGCGGCCGGGCTTTGGAGAGGTTTGCCCGCGTGGTGGCGGAGCAGGGCGGCAATCCGCGCGCCCTGGAGGATTACTCGCTATTGCCCCAGGCCCAGTATGAGGATGCCGTCGTGGCGCACGAGGACGGCTATATTGTTGGATTGGAAGCGAGAGCGATGGGCGTGGCGTCGATGATTCTGGGCGCTGGGCGTGACCGTTCGGACGCCACCATCGATCCCGGTGTGGGCCTGGTTTTCGAGAAGAAGGTGGGCGACGCGGTCCGCGCCGGCGAGCGGGTTTGCATTCTCTATTCCAATGACCGCTCCCGCATCCCCGGGGCACTCGAAATGATCCGCAAGGCGATGGCCATTTCCCCGGCTCGAGTTTCTCCCCCACCAGCGGTTTTGGAGCGAGTACTGGGATATTAAGGGGCTGCGCCAATATATTGTGAGGAGAGGTTAAAGAATGACAAGGTTCATTCCGATACTCGGCATGCTGGTGATCCTGTCGGCGGCCGTCCTGCTTTCCAAGAACCGGAAAGCCATTCCCTGGCGCACCGTGCGCATTGGACTGGGGTTGCAAATCCTCATGGCGTTATTCGTGCTGCGCACGGGTTTGGGCTATAGGCTAATGTCCGTGATCTCGAACGCGTTCGTGAAAGTGCTGAATTGCTCCTTTGCCGGCTCCGAGTTCGTGTTCGGCGATATGGGGAAATATCAAGGAAAATTTGGGTTTGTCTTTGCATTTCAAGCCCTGCCCATGATTATCTTCGTGGCTGCGCTGTTTTCCATCCTTTACTACCTGCGCATTCTTCCCACATTGGTCCTGCTGACCGGCAAGGCGATGGCCTTTTTGCTGGGAACGAGCGGGGCCGAATCCCTGGAGGTCGCCGCCAGCATTCTGATGGGGCAGACGGAAGCGCCGCTGGTGATCCGGCCCTACCTGGCGGACCTGACGGAATCTGAGTTAATGACCATCATGACGGCGGGCATGGCACATATCGCCGGCTCGGTCTTCGGCGCGTATGTCCTGTTTGGAGCGGAGGCGCGTCACCTGTTGACCGCGGTGGTGATGACCGCTCCCGGAACTATTGTGCTCGCCAAGATACTGGTTCCGGAAACCGGCCAACCCAAAACCTCAGGGAATGTCAAACTCACGGAGGAAGATAAGCCCATCAACCTCTTGGATGCCGCATCACGCGGGGTGTCAGACGGCCTCCATCTGGCGCTAAACGTTGCCGCCATGCTGATAGCGTTTGTCGCGCTCATTTACCTGATTAACCTGGGCTTGGGCGTTGTTCACACCAGCTTTCAAACCCTGCTCGGTTATCCCCTGGCGCCTGTGGCATGGCTGCTGGGTGTTCCTTGGAATGACGCCACGACGATCGGGAACTTGATGGGAACCAAAGTGGTGGTGAATGAGTTCGTAGCCTTTTCCATGCTCGGTCCGCTCAAGGGCCATATTGCTGAGCGCTCTTTCACGATTGCCACTTTCGCTCTTTGCGGGTTTGCCAACTTCTCCTCGATCGGGATTCAAATCGGCGGTATCGGCGCCCTTGCTCCTTCGCGGAAGCAAGACTTGGCCAGACTGGGATTCAGAGCGCTCCTCGCGGGCACTTTAGCCAATTATATGGCGGCGGCTATCGCCGGGCTGCTGCTGACGTGAGCATAAGACGAAACTCGAAGTTCGATAAGTGGGCGATTTTCGAGTTTCGATTTTCGAGTTTCGCGCCGCCTTGATTTTGGCAGGCAGAAATGGTGAAAACAATGGGTCGCCCCACATCCAACAACAATCGTTGCACACTGCATGGTTATGAAGAGGCGGAGCAAGCCGCTAAATACATTCGCTCTCGCGGCTTCGCACCGCAGGTTGCCCTCACGCTCGGTTCGGGATTGGATGAGGTGGTGGGCCGGCTGAATACGCAAGTACGAATTCCCTACAAACTCATTCCATGTTTCCCCGGGACGACCGTACAGGGGCACGGGGGCACCCTGCGTCTGGGAACCTGGAAAGGTGTACCGATGGCCATTCTCGAAGGCCGCGTGCATTGTTACGAAGGTCACGCGCCGGCCACCGTGGTTTTTCCCGTGCGCGCCCTGGCGCTGGCGGGGGTCGAGACCTTTATCTTGACCTGCGCTGCGGGCGGCATCGCCTCGAAATCAAAGCCCGGCGGCTTCATGGTTTTCTCCGACCACCTGCACCTGCAAGGAGTGAATCCTCTCGTCGGGGTTCACGACCCGCGCTGGGGAGCGCAATTCGTGGATTTGACTGAGGCCTACGATCCCCGCCTGCGCCGCATCACACGGAATGCGGCCAGCAAGCTGCGCGTGCCGTGTTTCGAAGGTGTGTACGCTTCGTTGCTCGGACCCACGTATGAGACGCCGGCGGAAATCCGCGCCTTGAAGGGCATGGGCGCAGATGCGGTGGGCATGTCCACAGTGCCGGAAGTGATGGCGGCCCGGCAGTTGAAATGCCGCGTGCTGGCCATCGCCACGATTGCCAATCGCGCCGCGGGACTGGCGGGAAAGCCCTTGTCGCACGAAGAAGTCCTGGCCGCGGGGCGAGCCGCTTCGCGCCACCTCGCAGATCTCCTCGACGAGGTCCTGCCGCAATTATTGTAGGGTTGATCTCCGATCGACGACGGCGGTCGGAGACCGCCGTTACAGAAAGGGGGGTGAGAGGCCATGAACCCTGAAGAACTCATCGCACGCGCTCTGGAAGTGCGGGAGAACGCCTGCGCCGCCTACTCCCACTACAAAGTGGGGGCAGCGTTGCTGGCGGCGAGCGGCAAAGTTTACACGGGGTGCAATGTCGAGAACTCCACCTACGGTCTCACGGTATGCGCCGAACGCGTGGCGCTGTGGAAGGCCCTCTCAGAGGGCGAGAGAACTTTCACGCAAATTGCTGTCGTGACTTCCAGCGAGCCTCCCGCCTCACCCTGCGGCGCATGCCGGCAACTCCTCTGGGAATACTGTGGCGACATCAAGGTGATCCTCGCCAACCCGCAAGGCTTCCGGAAAACCCTCGACCTCGCGGAAATCTTTCCCCGTCCGTTTGATCAGAACTCTCTTTGAGATATGGCCCGGTTATTGGAAATCCGGCCTAAGTACCGCCGGCAGGAGGCAAGTTCTCGGGGTAACGAATTCTGGCGTAGCCCGGTTTTATGGCTGTGTAGATAATGCGGATGCGCTCCGCGTAAGGGAGGAAAGAGCTTTTCATGGAATTGATCGTGATTTTTTCGAAATCATCCAACCCCAGGCCAAACGTCTCCATGGCCACCTGAAATTCGTTGCTCATGCTGGTGCGGCTCATCAACCGATTGTCGGTGTTCAGCGTAACCCGGAACTGTTGTTGATAAAGCACCTTGAAAGGGTGTTCGGCGACAGTGGGAATTGCGCCGGTGTGAACGTTGCTGGAAAGGCAGATTTCCAGGGGAATGCGCTTGTCGAGGACGTACTGCGCCAGCCCGCCTAACTTCACTCCGGCTCCATCCGCAACGACGATGTCGTCAATCAGCCGGGTTCCATGACCGATGCGATGCGCCCCGCAATACTGGATGGCCTGCCAGATGGATTCCTTTCCGTAGCCCTCACCGGCGTGGACAGTAATATTGAAATTCTGGCGCTGGATGTAATGGAACGCGTCCACATGCTTTTTGGGGGGATAGCCTCCTTCCTCGCCCGCCAGATCAAATCCCACCACTCCCCGGTCACGGAAATCCACGGCGAGTTCCGCCATCTCTAGCGATACTTTCATATTGCGCATGGCGCAGACGATCAAGCCCGTCGGAATTTTGAAGTCTCTCCGTCCCCGTTCCAACCCTTTGAGCACGGCGGAGACCACGTCCATGTTGGTCAGCCCCTTCTTAGTGTGGAAAATGGGAGCAAACCGCGTCTCAAAGTAGACCACGCCATCATTCTTCAGGTCTTCCGCCTGTTCGTAGGCGACCCGCTCCAGCGCCTCCGGTGTCTGGGTTACCGCGATGGTATGGGCAAAGCCCTCCAGATAGCCGGCCAAATCACCCCGATAGGCTCCCCGATAGAACCAGTCCGCCAACGCCGCCGGATCGACCGTCGGCAGCTTGGTGTATTTGGCGTCCTTGGCCAATTCAATGATGGTCTGCGGCCGTAGGGAGCCGTCCAAATGTTCATGCAACAAAACTTTGGGAAGAGCCTGTATTGTGGATTTGTCCAGAAACACGTTACCTCCGACGCCCGCGAGGGCATTGACTATTATATGTCATTATCCCAATGGCGTTGGCTTCCAGCGTAAACTTGGGTAACCTAAGCGTTCGAACGACTGGAAACTGCACATGGAATTCGTAACGGGACTCAAATGCGTATTCTGCGGCGCGACGTATTCGATGCGCGTTCCCTACACGTGTCCAGCGTGTGGAATCACCGGCATGCTGGACGTTCAATACGACTACCCGGCGATTGCCAAGCGCCTGACTCGCCGAAGCCTGGCCAAGCGCCCCGAATATTCGCACTGGCGATACCGCGAGCTGTTGCCCATCCGCAAGGATGCCGTGCTGCCGGGCCTTCAGGTTGGATGGACGCCGGTTGTACAGACCGCGTCCCTGGCGCAGCACCTGGGATTGAAAACCCTGTATCTCAAAGATGACGGACGCAATCCCACCGGGTCGTTGAAGGACCGTGCGAGCGCTATAGGTGTGGTCAAAGCGCGCGAGAAACGACAGAAGATCATCGCCTGCGCCAGCACTGGGAACGCGGCCTCCTCGCTAGCGGGAATGGCGGCGTCACTGGGCCTGCGGAGTGTTATTTTTGTACCCGAGCGTGCGCCCGAACCCAAGGTTACACAACTGTTGATCTTTGGCGCCACCGTCCTGCGCGTGCGTGGCAGTTATGAGGACGCCTTCCAGTTGTCCCAGCACGCCTGCGAGCGCTGGGGCTGGTATAACCGCAACAGCGCCATCAATCCCTACTTGGTGGAGGGAAAGAAGACCGTGGGACTGGAGATTTGCGAGCAGCTCGCGTGGCATGTTCCTGATTGGGTGGCAGTATCGGTGGGCGACGGCTGCACGATTGCTGGCGTGTGGAAGGCCTTCCGCGAAATGAAGACGCTGGGGCTGATCGCGGGTACTCCCAAAATGCTGGGCGTGCAGGCGGCGGGTGCGGCGCCGGTGACCACAGCGTTCCGCAGCGGCGAACCGCTCAAGCCCATCGAGCCGCAGACCATTGCCGACAGCATCGCGGTGGGCGTGCCGCGGAATTGGAAAAAGGCGGTGCTCGCCATTCAAGATTCCGGCGGCACGATGATCAATGTGCAGGACGACGAAATTCTGGAAGCCATGCGCTGCGCCGGCCGCCTGACCGGCATCTTCGCCGAACCCGCCGCGGCCACAGCGGTGGCGGGCGTGCGCCGCGCGGTTGCAGACGGCGTCATTGGACGCAAGGAGAGCGTTCTCGCGGTGATTACCGGCAATGGTCTGAAAGACATTCGGAGCGCCCAGTCCGCGGTCACGAAACCCTTCGATATATCGCCAGACGGCGCCGGGCTGGATACGATCCTAAGAGACCAACACCTTGTACCCTAAGGGCATGCCCAGTCACAAAACAGCCGGTTTATGGTATTGTTCCCACATGAATACAAATTCACTCCCCTCGATCCGTAACTGTGCCAGTGTGGGCCTGCTCGCCGTGCTCATGGTGGCTTTTGGGTCTTTCTACGCGTGGGCTCAGGAAGCGAAGCCCGCGCCTCCGCCGGCTCCTGCCGATGCGAAGGACAAAGATAAAGCCGCCGAAAAGGAGGCTCCGCTGCCCGCGGACGCGCACGTGGCGCAGAGCATTCAACTCGAAGGCAAGCCGCTCCACTACACAGTCACCGTGGGTACCCTGCCGGTCAAAGACAACGGCAAGAAGATTGGAGAGGTAGTCCTTACCGCCTACACCCTCGAGGCCCAGGACCGGCCCGTCACCTTCGCGCTGAATGGCGGTCCAGGCGCGGCTTCCGTCTTTCTGAATCTCGGCGCCATTGGCCCGAAGCACATCGAGTTCGGCATGGAGGGAGACAGCCCGTCCGATCCGGCGAAATTAACTGACAATCCGGGTACGTGGCTGGATTTCACCGACCTCGTGTTCATCGATCCGATCGGCACCGGTTACAGCCGATCGCTGGTCACGCCTGAGGAGAACAAGAAGCAGTTTTACAGTGCCGATCCCGACATTCATTACCTCTCGCGCATCATTTACGACTGGCTGGTGGCGAACGGGCGTATGAGCTCGCGAAAATATCTGGTGGGAGAGAGCTACGGCGGCTATCGCGGCCCGCGGATCACCCATTACCTGCAAACGCAGCTCGGCGTCGCGATGAACGGGGTGATCCTGGTCTCACCTTACTTGAGTCCCGGGCTCGAAGACAACGGCGACGTCTCTCCTCTTCCGTGGATGCTGACGTTGCCCTCGATTACGGCGGCGTATCTCGAGCGTGAGCACAAGCTGACGCCGGAAGCGATGGCGCCGGTCATTGCCTACACGCGCGGCGAATACGCTTCCGACCTGCTGAAAGGCCGCTCCGACCCGGAGGCGACGCCGCGCATCGTCAAACACGTGACCCAGATGACCGGCCTGGAAGAGGAATTTGTGCGGCGGGCCGGCGGCCGGTTGGAGACCGACGCCTATCTGCGCGAGGTCTTCCGCGAGCGCGGCAAGATCGGCAGCGTGTACGACTCGAATGTGACCGGGTTTGACCCCTACCCCTTCTCTCCGGAGCAGCGCGCCAACGATCCGCTGCTGGAGAGCATCATTGCGCCAACCACGATGGCCATGGTGGATTTTGTGACGCGCACCGTCGGCTGGAAGACCGATGCGCGCTACAACGCTCTTAGCTACGAGGTGGGCCGCCAGTGGGATCACGACAATCGCTCCCTGCGGATGGGCGCGGTGCCCGATTTCCGGCAGGCGGTGGCGGCCGACCCGAAGTTGCGCGTGATCATTGCGCACGGCTGGAACGACCTCTCCTGCCCTTTCATGGGCTCGGTGCTGATCGCGGACCAGATGCCGGTGATGGGCGACCCCACACGTGTCGCCGTGCGTGAGTATCCCGGCGGCCACATGTTCTACAGCCGCCCAGGCAGCCAGGCCGCCTTGCGCAAAGATGTGCAGGCGATGGTCGGCAAACACTGAGAGTCGTAAGCGAGTGCTATAATGTGTTCCCAGGGAGAAGGAGTTGCCCTCGATGCCGACGACAGTCACATCCCACATCGAAATCGACGACGATGGTGTCGCATGGATTACCGGCGCGAACACCAAGGTGACCGAAGTCGTGCGAGACAAACTCGCGCACGGTTGGGGCCCGGAAGAGATACACCGTGAACACCCGCATCTTTCCCTCGCTCAGATTCATTCCGCGTTCGCCTATTACTACGAGAACAAGGAAAAAATGGACGGGGAAATCGATCGTCGAGAACGCGAGGCCGAAGAAATAGCAAGGCAGGCCGCAGACCCCGCCCTCCGCCACAAACTCCTCGACTTCAAGAAGCACTCTTGAGCGTTCGATTCTATATGGACGTTCACATCCCATACGCTATCGCCTTGCAGTTGCGCCGCCGTGGCGTGGATATCTTGACTTCACAAGAGGACGGCACGCATAGGCTGGACGATTCGAAGCTGCTTGACCGCGCCTCAAGTTTGGGCCGGGTGCTGGTGACTCAGGATGACGATCTGTTGCGCGAGGCGGCATCACGCCAGGAACAAGCACTACCTTTCGTGGGCGTCATTTACGTTTCTGCCCTCCGCGTTACCCTTGGGGAAATGATCGTAGACTTGGAAACCCTGTCCCGCGTTTCGAGCCAGGAAGAGTGGGTCAGCCGGGTTGAATTTCTGCCCTTAAAATGAGCCATGACCAAACCTAATCCCGCCAGCACATCCCTGCTGATCCGCGACATCCACACCATAATCACGATGGATGCGCATTACACCGTTCTGCGCGGCGGATTCATTTACTCTGAGGGGGGCGAGATCAGGCAAGTGGGGAAGCGCCCACCCGAGAAACTCCGCGCCGACCGCACGATCAGTGCGCGATATGCGGTGGCCCTGCCGGGACTGATCAACACTCACCATCATCTCTGCCAGACGCTGACGCGCGCGTGCGCGGCGGCCGCCGACATGGAACTCTTCGACTGGCTGCGCACGCTTTATCCCCTGTGGGCGCGCCTGGATGAAGAATCGATGGATGTGGCCGCATGTGTGGGTATGGCGGAATTGCTGCTCTCCGGTTGCACGACCACCACCGACCATCATTACCTTTTCCCTCGCGGCCAAACCAAACTGATCGATGCGGAAATTGTCGCCGCGCGCAAAATCGGCATGCGCTTTCATCCCACGCGAGGAAGCATGAGTGTGGGCGAAAGTAAGGGAGGCCTGCCGCCGGATTCCGTGGTGCAGAGCGAAGAGGAAATCCTGGAAGATTGTGAGCGGCTGATTCGCAAATATCATGATCCCGCGCCGGGTTCCATGCTACGGATGGGGTTGGCCCCCTGCTCGCCGTTCTCCGTGTCGGAAGAACTGATGCGTCAAACCGCCGCGATGGCGCATCGACACCAGGTGCGGATGCACACCCATCTTGCTGAGACCCGGGACGAGCAGGACTATTGCCTGAAACATTTCGGCAAGCGCCCCCTGGATTTTATGGCGGATGTGGGTTGGCTGGGCGAGACCACCTGGGTCGCGCATGGGATTCATTTCAATTCCCGGGAGGTCAAGCGCCTGGGCCGTGCCCGCGTGGGGATCGCGCATTGCCCCAGTTCCAACATGCGATTGGGTTCCGGCATCGCCCCGGCTCTGGCCTTGCGCCGTGCCGGCTCGCCGGTGGGCCTGGGGGTTGACGGCAGCGCTTCCAATGACAGCTCCCACATGCTGGCGGAAGCGCGCCAGGCTTTGTTGCTCAATCGCCTGGCGCATGGCGCCTCGGCACTCAAAGCACGCGAGGCACTGAGCATGGCTACGGTGGGAGGCGCCGCGTGTCTGGGCCGCGATGACCTTGGAATTCTCGCCGCGGGCAAGCGCGCGGACATCGCGCTGTTCGATCTGCGCGACGTGGGTTACAGCGGCGCCGAAGATGTCGTGGCGGCCCTGGTGCTTTGCGCTCCAACTCGGGTGGAAACTCTGATCGTGGAAGGGCGCGTAGTGGTGGAAAACCACGAGATCAGGACCGTCGCGCTTGCCCCCGTCCTGGCTCGCCATCGCCGCTTTGCCGCCAAAATGGTTGGAAGCCCACGACTGCTTTGATATACTCGGCTTCATCAGCGTCTAGGATCTCTCGAAACTCGAAAATCGAAACTCGAATGTCACGGTGAGTTTCGATTTTCGAGCTTCGACCCATGTTTGACCACATCGAGTGTTTCTACCGGCCTACCACCCTTCGCGAAGCCACGCAGTTGCTCCGCAAGGTGGGCAAGCGCGGACGGATTGTGGCCGGCGCGACGGACATCGTCACGCAGGCCGACCGCTCAACTCGTTTCCTCGTCGACATCACTCATCTCGGCTTGAATTATGTCCGGCGCCAGGGCAAGGGATGGGCGATCGGCTCCACGACCACGATGGCAGCGCTCGAACACTCGACCGTAATTCGCGCCCTCGCCGGCGGCATTCTGGCCAAGGCTGCCTCCACGTGCGGCTCGATTCAAAACCGCAACATGGCGACCGTGGGAGGCAACTTGGCGAACGCCTCTCCGGCTGCGGATACGGCCGCGGTGCTTCTGGCGCTCGACGCACAGCTTGTGGTGGCCAGTTCGCGCCGCAAGCGCAAAATTGCTCTGGCCGAATTCTACTCGGGCCCGCACCGGACAGTCTTGAGTGGCGAGTTGCTGGAGGAAATCATTATCCCGGCGCTGCCCGGCGGCGGGCGCATGGGTTGGTCATTCCAAAAGCTCGGACGCACCGAGACGGACATTTCCCTGGTGAACGTGGCGGCGGGGTTGCAGGCCGACGCCCACGGGCGCATCAAGTGGGCGCGCCTCGCCCTGGGAGCGGTGGGACCCACTCCCCTGCGGGCACGGAGTGCTGAAGAATTGCTGCTCGGGAACACCGAAGATCTGCTGGCGCGCGTGGGTAAAGTGGTAATGCAAGAGGTCAACCCCATCAGCGACGGGCGCGCGTCCGCCGAGTACCGTCGCGAGATGAGCGGAGTGCTGGCCCGGAGAGCTCTGCGCGAGTGCGCTGCCCAAGCTGGGTGCAAGCTATGAACAGTATGCAACTGCGCCTCAAGGTGAACGGCGAATCGAAACAATGGACCATCGCACCCGGCGACCTCCTGCTGGATGTGTTGCGCCGCGAGGCCTATTTCGGTGTAAAGCGAGGCTGCGAAACGGGTGAGTGCGGTGCCTGCACGGTTCTGGTGAACGGCAAACCCATTAATTCCTGCTTGATGTTTGCAGCGCAGGCGGAGGGGTGTGAAGTCCTGACCATTGAAGGCATCGCGCAGGGCGATAAATTGGATCCCCTTCAGGAGGCTTTTTTGGAGTACGGCGCCGTGCAATGCGGGTATTGCACACCTGGAATGATTTTGAGCGCGAAGGCATTGCTCGCGGAGCGCCCCGATCCGACAGAAGCAGAAGTGCGCGAAGCCCTGGCGGGTAACTTTTGCCGTTGCACGGGCTACCTCAAACCAGTTGAAGCGGTGCTGGCTGCCGCGCGGGTCTACCGCACGCAAAAGGCAAAGCCACAAGAGCGAAGAACAAGTCAAAAGTCAAAACGCAAAAGGCAAAAGTCAAAACCGTAGGAAGGACTGTGGTGATTCTAGCAGATCGTGTTCTATGAGAGCGCCGAAGGGGTGGCTACTTTTGACTTTTGCGTTTTGACTTTTGACTTGTTCTTCTCTCCATATCGAACAGTGCCGGCTGGAGCAAAATTGCAATGACTTCCAAGCATTCTATTGTCGGAAGGAACCTTCGCAAGGTGGACGGGTTCAAGCTCGTCACCGGCCGCCCGGCGTTCACCGACGACATTCACATTCCCGGAATGCTCTACGGCAAGATTCTTCCCAGCCCGCACGCGCACGCGCGCATCAAGGGGATTGACACGCGCAAAGCCAAGGCGCTTCCGGGCGTGCACGCCGTCCTGACTTACCAGGATGTTCCGCGCGTGCCCCACACCACCGCCGGTCAAAGCTGGCCGGAACCTTCGCCTTACGATACCTATCTGCTCGACTCGAAGATGCGCCTGGTAGGCGATCGCGTGGCGGCCGTCGCGGCGGAGAGCCGCGCCATCGCCGAGGAGGCGCTGCGGCTGATTGAAGTGGAGTATGAAGTTCTGCCTGCCATCCTCGAAATTGAGCAGGCCATGGCTGAAGGCGCTCCGGTGATCCATGATGAGCCGGATTCCAAGGGCATCCACGACGCGAAGCACAACCTTGCCGGATATATTCTGAAAGAGATCGGCAACGTGGAGGACGGATTCCGCGAGTCTGACCTGGTCATCGAGCGCGAATTCCGCACCCAGCGCCAGCAGCATTGCCCCATCGAACCGCACGTGACCATCAGTTGGCTGGACTCCGACGACCGCCTGGTGATCCGCACCAGCACCCAGGTGCCCTATCACACTCGCCGCCAGGTGGCGATGATCCTTCAGATCCCCGTGCAGCGTGTGCATGTGATCAAACCCCGCATTGGGGGCGGCTTCGGCGGCAAGCAGGAAATGCTGCTGGAAGACATCTGCGGGGCGCTCGCCCTGGCCACGCGCCGGCCGGTGAAAATCGAATACACGCGCGAAGAAGAGTTCTACATGGCGCGCAGCCGGCATCCGCAAATTCTGCGCATCAAGATGGGCGTAAAGCGCGACGGAACGCTGATGGCCAACAAGATGACCGTCCTCGCCACCACCGGCGCTTACGGCAGCCACGCCAACACCGTTCAGGGGAATACGGGCAGCAAGGTTCTTCCCATCTATCGCACTCCCAACATGCGGTTTGAGTGCCACGTCGTTTACACCAATACGCCTGTAGCGGGCGCGTTCCGCGGATATGGGTGCCCCCAAGGTTACTTCGCCCAGGAATCGGTGATGGACGAGATTGCGCATGAGTTGGGAATGGACCCCGTTGAGCTCCGCAAGAAAAACATGATCCGGCTCGGTGACATTGACGAACTCTCCGCGCAACTCGGCGAGGGCAAAAAGGGCCTGCCGCGGCACATTCGAAGCTGTGGCTTGCCGGAATGCCTGGAGCGCGGCGCCGCGGCCATCGACTGGGTGCGCAAACGCCAGGAATATTCTGCAGCGTCGATCTCCGATCGACGATTCGGCGGTCAGAGACCGCCGCTACAAGCCCACCTGCGGCGCGGCGTAGGTGTGGCCTGCTCGATGCAGGGCAGCGGCATTGCGGGCGTCGATTGGGCCGCGGCCCTGCTGAAGCTCAATGAAGACGGCTCCTTCAATCTGCAAGTTGGCGCCGCCGACCTGGGGACGGGGGCGGATACTATCCTGGCGCAAATTGCGGCGGAAACGCTGGGCGTCACCCTGGATAAGATAATTGTCTGCTCGGGTGACACTGACTTCACACCTTTTGACGTCGGCGCCTATGCTTCCAGCACCACGATCATTTCCGGCGGCGCGGTGAAGAAGGCGTCGGAGAAGGTGCGCGACCACCTGCTGCGCATCGCCTCCAAAATGCTCGATGTCCCGGTCGATAACCTGACCTGCCGCGACAATCAAGTGGTGACCAAGTGTGAGTGCGAGAAGTCAGTGAGCATGGAGGATTTGGCCCACTACGCGATGTACAAGGAAAAAGTGCAGGTGATGGAAAACGCCTCGCACTGGAATACCGACAGCCCGCCGCCCTTCTGCGCGCAGTTCGCCGAGGTGGAAGTGGATACGGAGACCGGCCAGATTCGCGTGGTGCACCTGGTGACCGCGGTGGACCTCGGCGTAGCCATCAATCCCATGCAGGCCGAGGGGCAGAGTGAAGGCGCCGTCGCCCAAAGCCTGGGTTACGCGTTGACCGAGGAGATGCTGCTCGACGGCTCCGGCCGCATGATCAATCCTTCCTTCCTCGACTACAAAATGCTGGGGGCGAAAGACATGCCCAAGCTCACCACGATTCTGGTCGAGACCGAAGAACCCTTGGGGCCTTACGGAGCCAAGTCGATCTCCGAGATACCCATCAATGCCCCGGCGCCTGCGGTGGCCAACGCTGTCTACCACGCCATCGGGGTGCGCTTCCAAAAGCTTCCCATCCGGCCGGAAGACGTGCTGCGCGCGTTGCGCGAGAAGGACCCCGGAGGGGTCCAATTTCACTAGCCGTGGGTGAAACCCACGGAAAGCGGAACCCCGGGAATTAACCAACCCCGGAGGGGTTGAATAGTTTCTACTTTGCGCAGGATATTCGACCCCTGCGGGGTCGGGGACTATCACATTTCTTGTTTTGCTGTCCGTAGGTTGCACCTACGGCTAATGATATTGTTCCCCTTCGGGGAACACGTCTGGCAAAGGAGATTTTCTTGGTAATGGCCAACGCACCTGAAACAATCGTCCGCAATCGCGACTGCATCGCGGCCCTCGCCCAATCCTACGAGGCGGAGATGGTGAGGTTTCTGCGTGATCTGGTTGCCATTCCCGCCGAGAGCAGCCATGAAAAGCCGGTGATCGAGCGCATTCAGCGTGAAATGCAGAAGGTCGGCTTCGATGAGATCCGCACCGACCCCATGGGGAACCTGCTCGGGCGCATTGGCTCCGGCAAAAAAATCATTATGATGGACTCGCACACCGACGCGGTGGGCGTGGGCGACCCGAAGGAATGGTCCTGGGATCCCTACAAAGGCAAAGTTGAAGATGGATTTGTGTACGGGCGCGCCTCCAGCGATCAACGCGGCGGAATGGCCAGCCTGGTTTACGCGGGGAAGATTATCAAGGAACTCGGGCTTGTGGGGGATTACACCCTTTACGTGGTGGGCTCCGTGCAGGAGGAAGATTGTGACGGCCTCGCTTGGCTCTTCATCCTGAAAGAGGATGGCATCCCCGCGGACTGTGTGGTGCTGACCGAGCCCACCAATCTGCAAGTCTACCGGGGCCAGCGCGGACGGATGGAGATTGAGGTGCATTTCCGCGGCCGGTCGTGCCATGCCAGCGCGCCGGAACGCGGTGACAACCCGATTTACAAAATGACCCCCCTGGTGCATGAGATTGAAGCATTAAACACACGCCTGCGCGACGATGCGTTTCTAGGCAAGGGGACGATTGCGGTGACGGATATCCGCTCGATGTCGCCCTCGCTTTGTGCGGTGCCCGGGGCCTGCTCCATCCACCTGGACCGGCGCCTGACCGCGGGCGAGACCAAGGAAAGCGCGGTGGCGGAAGTGAAGGCCCTCGCGAGTGCCCGGGGCGCGGAGGTCGAAATCCTGCGCTATGAAGTGCCCAGCTATACGGGCCTCCTCTACCCGATGGAGAAGTACTATCCCACCTGGGTGGTGGAGGAAAATCATCCGCTGGTGCAGGCGGGCGTCAGCGCCTATGCGGCCTTGCACGGCAAGCCGCCGGTGGTCGACAAGTGGACGTTCAGCACCAACGGGGTCGGTTCCATGGGATTGATGGGCGTGCCCACCATCGGTTTTGGGCCGGGCGAAGAGGATGTGGCGCACAGCGTCCTGGAACGCGTGCCCATTCGCCACTTGGTGGAAGCCGCCAAGTTCTACGCGGCGTTTCCGCTGACGTACGTAAGTACAGTGGCTAGTGGTTAGCAACTCTTCCCAACCGCTGGCCATTATCTGCCACCGTTGATCCGGTGGTGTTTGCTAGCCACTAAGCACTAGCCACTGTATTCCTATGTCTGAACTGGTTCCCATTCCACTTCCCCTGCTCTTGCAACGGGCGTTTCTCGAGTACGAGCTGGAAGGAAAGATTTTCGACCTGCCGAAGGCCAAATTCTTCCGCGGCCTTCCCGGGCTTGACACCTCTGTCCGTTTCCATGGTCACGCCGCCTCCACGCCGCTGGGGCCGGCCGCCGGGCCGCACGATCAGCTTGTGCAGAACATCGTGCTTTCGTGGCTGGGCGGCTCGCGCATTATCGAGCTGAAGACGGTGCAAATTCTCGATGAGCTGAAAATCCCCCGCCCCTGCATCGACATTATCAACGTCGGTTACAACGTGGAATGGTCGCAGGAGTTGCGGCTGGAGCAGTCGCTGCGCGAGTACGTGGGCGCGTCGATGTTTATTGAGATCCTGAAAGCCTCCAAGCTGCTGGGTGAAGATTTCCCCGGCGATTGGGGCGACACGATCTTTGACATGAGCGTGGGGTACGACCTGAAGGGGATCAGCTCACCGCGCGTGCGGGCGTGGATGGAGCGGATGATGAATGCGACGGCCATCGTGAACGAACTGCGCTCGACGCTTACCGGCCCTTGGGCGCGCTATCGCGATTTGCCGTTCCCCACGCGCCTCAGCGATACCCTGACGCTCTCCACGTTTCACGGGTGTCCCGCGGGTGAAATTGAGGGCATCGTCAGCTTTCTGTTGACGGAGATGGACCTGAACGTCTGCGTCAAGCTGAACCCCACGCTGCTGGGGAAGGCCCACGTGGAGCACCTACTGCACGACGTGCTCGGTTATCACGATCTGCTCGTAACCCAGGAGGCTTTTGATAAGGACCTGCAATGGGTCGAGGCGATGGAGATGATCCCGCGCCTGGATCGGCTGGCGCGCTCGCGCGGCAAACGCCTGGCGGTGAAGTTCAGCAATACGCTGGTGGTGAAGAATCATCGCACCTTCTTCACCGATGAAGTCATGTACATGTCTGGCGCGCCGCTGCACGTTCTTACCCTGAATCTCGTGCAAAAGTTTCGCGAGCACATGGGCGCAACGATTCCCATCTCCTTCTCGGCCGGCCTCGATGCCAACAACATGGCGGATTGCGTGGCCATGAATTTCATTCCCGTTACCACTTGCACGGATTTGCTGCGGCCCGGCGGCTACGCACGGCTGATTCGCTACCTGGAAAAGCTGGGAGAAAAGATGCACGCGGTGGGAGCCACGCGCCTTCCGGATTTTGTGGTTCGCCATGTGGGACAAGGCTTGCCGGCGGTTGATCAGGTGACGCAAGAAACAAAGGATTCCCTGCGCGCGCAATTCGCCGGCGCTGAGCCGGAACAGATGGGCTGCGTTGAGTCATGGTTGGAAGCAGAGGTTGCCACGCCTCTGAAGGCCTTTGTAGGGGCACGCCATGGCGTGCCCCTACGCGATGTGTGCCAGCAGATCGCCGTCAGGCTCGAGGAAAAAACCTCCGGCTTTCCCCCCGCCGTGGCGAACGCGCTGCGCGGGACTATCGCTGGCCTCGAGCAATCTCTGGTGGACGCGGCGGGCGTGCTCAACACTCCCATTCTTGTTAAAAGGGCGACGGAAAACCCGCGTTACGCGTGGGAGCGCAACAAGGGCGTGCCGCGCAAGATCGGCTCCAAGCTCTGGCTCTATGACTGCATCAACTGTGATAAGTGCGTGCCCGTGTGCCCCAACGTTGCCAATTTCATTTACGAAACGACAGCGGCGGATGTTACCTACGACAACTTCGAACTCGCGCCGGACGGACCGCCGCAACGCGTGCCGGGGGGCGTTTTCAAGGTGGCGAAGGCGCATCAATTGGCCAACTACGCTGACGCCTGCAACGATTGTGGAAACTGCGACGTGTTTTGCCCGGAAGACGGCGGCCCCTACATCGAGAAGCCCCGATTTTTCGGCAGCCTCGAAACCTACAAGAAATATGCGGGCCGCAACGGCTTTTACATCGATTTCGAGGGCGACCAGACAACCATTTATGGCACCATCGCCGGCGCGCCGTATGAGTTAAGCTTGAACTCGCTCATCGACCGTGCCTGGTTTGCCGACGGGAACGCCGTGGTTGAAATTCAACCGAGCCGTGACGTGGTGATAAGCTGGAAACTGAAGCCGGAAATCTCCGGGAACCGCTATGTGCTCGACATGCTTCCGTATTTGCAGCTCAAGTTGCTGGTGGAATCCATCCGCGACCCCCGGCGCGTGAATTTTGCGAACGTCGCCGGACTGTGAGAGGGGCCAGGGGCGAAGCTCGAAAATCGAAACTCGAAATTCGGCACACAGCTTGCGAGTTTCGAATTTCGATTTTCGAGTTTCGCTCTTCCTAGACTTTCCCGAATAAGGAGCAAACCTGTGACCACCAAGCAAGCGCTCTTCAAAGGCAAGGATTACATCACGACGCAGGAGTGGGCAGATTCCGAGATTGAAACCCTGCTGGAAGTTTCCGGCGATCTCAAGCGCAAGTTCAAAAACCGTATTCCTCACCGCCACCTGCCGGATAAGACCATTTTCCTGCTTTTTTTCGATAAGTCCACGCGCACCCGCAATTCCTTCGAAGCGGGCATCACGCAACTGGGCGGCCACGCGCATTTTCTGACTGCCGACGTGATGCAGGTGTCGCACGGGGAGAGCCCCAAGGACACGGGCATTATCCTTTCGAGTTACGGTCACGGCATCGCCATCCGGCACGATTTGACTCCTGGAGAGGGGAACGTTTACATCCGCGAGGTCGCGCGCTGGGCGAACGCGCCGGTGATCAACATGCAATGCGATGTGGACCATCCCTGCCAAACCCTGGCGGACCTGATGACTATTCGCGAAAAGCTCGGCAAGAATTTGCGCGGGCGCAAATTGGCGGTGAGCTGGGCGTATGCCCCCAGTTACGCCAAGCCCCTTTCCGTGCCGCAGGGACTGATCATGCTGATGCCGCGATTTGGCCTGGATGTGGTGCTGGCGAATCCGCCTGAATACCGGCTGATGCCGGAAACGCTGGAGGCGGCTCGCGTGAACGCTTCCAAGGCGGGCGTGAAGTTCGAAGTGGTGGACAGCATGGACGAGGCCTTCCGCGACGCCGACATCGTCATCCCCAAGAGTTGGGGTTGCCTCGACACCATGGGCACCAAGCCGGAGGAATCCCTGCGCATCGCCAAGCAATATCGCCACTGGATTTGTGACGCGGGCAAGATGAAGTTGACGCGACCCGATTCGCTCTACATGCATCCCCTTCCCGCCGACCGCGGCAACGAGGTGACGGACGAGATCATCGACGGGCCGCACTCCGTGGTTTTTACCGAGGCGGAAAATCGCCTGCACACGGCGAAGGCGATCATGGCGTTGACGATGGCGGATGAAAGCGTGGCATACGAAGTGTAATGACGAAAACGGCCCTGTCCTAAGATTGATTGTGGATACCCCGATAATGCCCGAAGATCCCCAATGATCTTAGATTACTGGGCGTGCTCAAGTGTCTCCGGCCCGAAGCTGCCGGGCGTCGGGAAAACGACACAAAGTCCGAATCTAGCGCCCGAACTCCCAGCACTCGGCCCCCGGACCCTCACTCCCTCGTACCGGACATTCAGTCCCTAACACTTTATGCTGAAATGCCGGCATAAAGTCTCTAGGACAAAATGCCCTGCTGTAAGCGGCCCGGTGCGGACCCCTGCTGTGCCCTAATGAGGAGTGTGCCCACCTGGGTTTCTTACCGAACAAGTGGTGCAGGTTGAGAGCTCTGCGGTGCGCCAGCTAGCCGTTTTTCTTCCGCGTCCGGGTGTTCCGCATTACAATACAATCCCACGCAGGATTGAGGGCAACGCATGGCTCTTACCGCAGGGACCAAGCTCGGTCCCTATGAAATTCAGGACAAGCTGGGGGCGGGCGGAATGGGCGAAGTTTACCGTGCCCGCGACACGCGTCTGGACCGCACGGTGGCCGTCAAGGTCCTGTCCTCGCATCTTGCTTCCAATCCGGATTTGAAAGTTCGATTCCAGCGCGAGGCGCGGGCGATCTCCGCGCTTCAGCATCCGCACATCTGCGTGCTGCACGACGTGGGTTCGCAAGACGACGTGGACTACCTGGTGATGGAGTTCCTGGAAGGCGAGACGCTCGCCGCGCGCCTTGGCAGAGGCGCACTGCCCCTCGACCAGCTCGTGAAGATCGCCGCCGAGGTCGCCGGTGCTCTCGACAAGGCTCATCGGGCCGGCATCGTGCATCGCGACCTCAAGCCCGGCAACATCATGCTGACCAAGTCGGGCGCCAAGCTGCTCGATTTCGGCCTGGCCAAGCCCGCATCTGTAGCGGCAATGTCCTCATCGCCGTCGGGCGCTGCCTCGCCACTACTCTCGGCGGCGCTGACGATTTCCTCACCCAGCCCGCAGAATTCTCCGCTCACTTCCGCCGGCTCGATTGTGGGCACGATGCAGTACATGGCGCCGGAGCAACTGCAAGGCAAGGAAGCCGACGCGCGCACCGACATCTTTGCGTTTGGCGCGGTTTTGTACGAGATGGCTACCGGGCAGCGGGCGTTCTCGGGGAAATCGCAGCTTAGCGTGGCGACGGCCATCCTGGAAAACGATCCCGCGCCGGTTAGCTCAGTGCAGCCGGCGTTGCCACCCGCTCTCGACGTCATCGTGACCACCTGTTTGGCCAAGGACCCGGAAGAACGCTTCGCCAGCGCGCACGATGTGGGCATCGCGCTGAAATGGGTTGCCAAGGTATCTGTAGCGCCGGTGTCCCCACCGGCGATCGGCGGTCGGAGACCGCCGCTACAGAAGACCGCGTGGGCGTTGGCCGCAGTCCTTCTCCTGCTTCTGGCCGCAGTGACCGTCAGTTACTGGCGCGTGCGCAATCAGCCGCAACCGGTGGTGGTGAGAAGTTTCCTGATCCCTCCGGACAAGGCTGACCCGAATGGGAATGCGGGATACAGTTCCATGTCGCCGGACGGCACGCGTTGGGCCGTTGTGGCGCCTGACGCGGCGGGATCACCTGTGCTCTATGTACGTCCGCTGAATTCGCTGACCGCCCAGGAGTTGGCGGGCACCGAGGATGCGCTCGACCCGTTCTGGTCGCCCGATTCGCGCTCGATTGCTTTCTGGGCGCAAGGCAAGCTGAAGCGCGTGGACGCCTCGGGTGGCCCCATCCAGACGATCTGCGATGCCCCTGTCGGCCGCGGAGGGTCTTGGAGCCAGGAGGGCACTTTACTGTATAAGTTGGCGGGGACCTCAACCCTCCTGCGCGTCCAGGCGCAAGGCGGCACTCCGGTAGAGGCTTCGGAGTTGGACGCGTCAAAACAGGAGGACAGTCACCGCTGGCCATGGTTCCTGCCGGATGGAAGGCATTACATCTTTTTCGTTCACAGCAGTACATCCGATCATACCGGGATTGCCCTCGGTTCACTCGACTCGAAGCAACACCGGTTTCTGTTTCCCAACGATTCCAACGCCGTGTATGCCTCCGGGTATCTGGTCTATGTCAGCGGCGGGTATCTGCTGGCGCAGAAGTTTGACGAGGGCCGCCTGGAACCCGTCGGGGAGGCGGTGCGGATTGCTGAACATGTTTCGGCAAGCCTCAGAAACTTCCATGGGACTTTTGCCGTTTCGCAGACGGGGACCCTGCTCTATTTCCGCGACGCGGGCGGCGGATCGCAACTGACTCTGCGGGATCGCAGCGGAAAACCACTCGGTGTGGCCGCCCCCCCGGCTCATTATGTCTGGCCGCGCGTTTCACCCGACGGAAAACAGTTGGCGGTCGGAATCGAAGATGCCGCGGGTAAGGCGGATATTTGGTTGCTCAATTTTGAGCGGGGCACCCGGACGCGACTGACCTTTGATCCCGGGTCGGCAGAATATCCGGTGTGGGCTCCGGACGGTACGAAAATCTATTACGCGTCGACCCGCGCAGGGCTATCGCACATTTACGCCAAGCTGGCTAACGGAGCAGGGACGGAAGAAACGATTCTGAACACCTCCGGATTGGGCGAGATTCCTATCGACATCTCATCGGACGGGCGGTATCTGGCCTATATGCGCACCGAGGGCACGCGGCGTGGTATTTGGATTCTTCCCCTGTTCGGCGACCGCAAGCCTTTTCCATTGGTTCAGAACGATTTCCCTTCGGTCGTCCCGAAGTTTTCTCCGGACGGCAAGTTCGTGGCCTATATGGGAACCGAAACCGGCACCTACGAGGTTTACATCACGCCGTTTCCGGGCGGCGGGGCGAAATGGCAAGTCTCTGAGCACGGAGGGAGCGTGCCCCTCTGGCGCGGTGACGGCAAAGAATTGTACTACCAGAGCGGGAACGATCTGGTGGCAGTGGAAGTGCGCGAGGCCGGCTCCGGAGTAGAGCTGGGCAATCCGAAGCGGCTGTTCAGCATAACCCCGGTTTCCGGGCCGAATGGGCCGTACGAGTTACTGGCGCGCGACGGCAGCAAGTTTCTGATCAATGCTTCTCCCGAGCTGAGCACCCCGGACCCGCCGGTGCTCATCACCAACTGGCCGGAGGAGTTGAAGAGCAGTGGGCAGTAGCTGTAGCGCGGGTATCCCCACCCGCGATCCTTCGAGCAGAGGGGGGGGGTTATACCCGCGCTACAAGGGGTCGCGGCCGGAAGATTCCGGACCTTGACAGGCACGTCATGATCATTCGCAACGCTCGCGTGCTCACATTCGAATCCGCCAATGGTGTGCTGCACTCCGGCGCTCGGAGAGCGCCGCTACAGCAAACCGCCTCACTACCGAGCATTGACTCACGATGATGAGTCAAATATACTCAGGCTATGTCTAAACGATTACAAGTCATTCTCAAGGACCCCGAATACCGCGAGGTTAAGCGCGCGGCGCGCTCCCGCCGAATGTCGATTGCCGAATGGGTACGACAGGCGCTTGTTCTGGCACATCGCCGTGAGCCTGTGGGCAAGGTCGGAAAGAAGCTCGAAGTCATCCGCGCCGCAGCACGATTGGATTATCCCACGGGTGACGTCGACCACATGTTGGCGGAAATCGAGATGGGGTACGGATCGGGTGCGAATCCGTGATTCTGGTCGATTCGAACATACCTATGTATCTTGTGGGCTCGCCTCACCCCCACAAGAGCGACGCACAACGATTGCTCGAACAACTGGTCAATGACCGCCAGCGCCTCGTTACCGACGCTGAGGTCCTGCAAGAGATCTTGCACCGGTACGTCGCTATCGACCGCCGCGACGCCATCCAACCGGCCTTCGACGCGCTGCTTGGCATTGTCGATCAGGTGCTCGCCGTCACGCAATCCGACGCCGAGCGTGCCAAGCAGATTGTCCTGGGAAATAGACGCCTGTCAGCGCGGGATGCTGTCCATCTCGCCGTCATGGAACAGCATGGTATCAATCGAATTCTGAGCTTTGATTCAGGTTTTGACGGCTTCCCTGGTATTGTGCGGCTGTCGTAGCTTGATGCGACTCATGATCATTTGCAACGCTCGCGTGCTCACTTTCGATTCCGCCAACCGCGTGCTGGATTCCGGTACTGTGGAGGTTCTTCCCGATGGCTCAATCGGGGAGGTCAGCAACAGCTCGGCTGGCGCAGAGCGCAGCTCTGCGGTTCGGCAACCATCTAGTCCTCATAGATCGCAGAGCTTCGCTCTGCGCATGCCCTCCAAAGAGGGGAGTTCAGCCAATCAGGAAATCATCGACGCGCAGGGCAAGCTTCTGATGCCTGCGTTGATCAACTGCCACACGCATCTTTACAGCACGTTGGCGCGGGGAATATCACTCCCCGGGCGCGCGCCCCGCAACTTTCCGGAGATTCTGAAGAAGCTCTGGTGGCGGCTGGACCGCGCTTTGAATCTCGACGACGTTTACTACAGCGCGCTGGTGGGCTTGATTGATTCCGCCAAGTGTGGAGTGGGCACGCTGGTGGATCATCACTCCAGCCCCAACGCTTGCGCAGGAAGCTTGGACCAGATCGAGCAGGCTTTCCGGGAAATCGGCCTGCGCGGGGTTTTGTGCTACGAGACTTCCGACCGCAATGGCAGCGCCTGCGCAGCGGAGGGCATCGCCGAGAACGTCCGTTTTCTTGAACGCCACCCGAGTGGCTCGGGCGACGGCCTAGTTGCCGGCTGCTTTGGCCTGCACGCTTCGTTCACGCTCAGCGACCGCACTCTGCGGCGCGCGGTTGAGGCGAATGAATCGCTTCGCGCGGGTTTCCATGTCCACGTGGCGGAGGACCGCTGTGACCTCGAGGACGCCCGCCGACGCTACCACCAGTCGCCGGTGATGCGCCTGCGGGACCTGGGCATCCTTGACGACCGATCGCTGGCGGCGCATTGCGTGCATGTGAGTGCCCGGGACATTGCGGCTCTTGCCCGGCGCCACATCAACGTGGTTCATAACCCCCAATCGAATTGCAACAACGCGGTGGGCATCGCCCCGCTGCTGGAGATGTTTCGCCAAGGCGTGCTCGTAGGGTTGGGCTCCGACGGGTACACGCCCCGCATGTGGGAAGAATTCAAAGCCGCCTTCCACGTGCAGAAGTTGCGCGAGCGGGATCCGCGTGTGGCTTACGCCGAGGCTTACGCCGCCGCGCTGCTCAACAACCGCATCATCACCAAAAAGGTTTGGGGATGGGAAATCGGCCGCATCGAAACCGGCGCCAAGGCGGATCTTCTCCTAGTGGATTACTTCCCGCCGACGCCTCTCGATTGCAACAATCTGTTCGGCCACATTTTGTTTGGGATTGCCAATGCGCCGGTGGACTCGCTAATCGTCAACGGGCGGTATGTGCTGCGCGGAAAAGAATGTGTTACCGTGGACGAGCGCGAGGTGGCGGAAAAGGCGTCGATGTGCGCTCGCGCTTTGTGGAAGAGGATCTATACGCGCGGTCATAAATAATTGCGAATATTTGTGAGATGTGCTTTCATGTAGAGCATGAAAGCGCTGACGGTTGCTGAGGCTTCGGTCATCGTTCTGGGTTTGCAGGATGAGATTC
>JBEKNU010000041.1:0-33645 GCA_049522495.1 Terriglobia bacterium | reverse complement strand
CATCGTCCACCACAAGGACTTTCGGAAGCAATCGGTTAATCATGACTTTTCCGCGAGGATGGCTCCGCCGGCCTGGGTCAGCGCCTGTGTCCAGCGCCTAAGCCAGCATTTCCTCCCCCAGGGGTTTCATCGGCCCGGTTCGGAAGTCCCTTTAGTGGGTTTCGGATGGTTTACTCCCCTCGACGATGGCCGGTAGGATATCCAGGAACCAGCTCAAGTTACCCTCCGCGCGATTGAGTGCGGAGATTTCTTCAACTTTTAGACCCAACCTGCCGAAATAAGATGTGATTAATGAAGGCGAGCCCTTCAGGAGAGAGACGAGACCGGTGCCGGAACCGAGTTTTGCCTCTCCCTGTGACGCGGGTAGGGCCGAGCAGCGTTTGGCCCTCGGAAAAGGTGAGAAGATGCGAGTCCTCATAGCAGAAGACGACAAACCGGTGGCCAGTTTCGTACAGAAGGGACTGGAAGCCGAGCAATACGCCGTGGACGTTGCGCAGGACGGTGATGAAGCGCAGTTCATGGTTGGCCAATTCGAATATGACGTGGCGGTCCTCGACTTGACCCTGCCGCGAGTGGATGGATTGGATGTGCTCAAGCACATCCGCGAAACCAAACCGGCTATGCCCGTCCTCCTTCTGACCGGCCGCAACCGCGTGGAAGACCGGGTGAAGGGGTTGGACCTGGGAGCCGACGACTACTTGACCAAACCCTTCTCTTTCACCGAACTCTCCGCGCGGGTTCGAGCGCTCTTGCGGCGGGCCGCGTTGCCCGCGGAGGTCATGCTGCGCGTGGGCGACCTGGAATTGAACCGCGTGGAACATGTCGCGAAGCGCGCCGGCAACCCCATCGTGCTTACCCCCAAAGAATTCTCCCTGATCGAGTACCTGATGCGCAACGTCGGCCGTTGTGTGACCCGGGCCATGATTATCGAACACGTCTGGAATCTCTCCTTCGACACCATGACCAACGTTGTGGACGTTTACATCAACTACGTGCGCAAAAAGGTGGATCAGGGCTTCGAGCCCAAACTGATTCACACGATTCGCGGCGTAGGTTATCAAATCGGTGACGAGGCCTGAGAGAATCAGTAATCGGGTGATCCGGTGATCGGTTGATCCGGTGATCGGGTGGACATTCTACCGGCCAACGCTTGTGGGGTGAGAAAATGGAAGACAAGAAACCTTTGTTGAGTCGCGGAAAACCGCTAGTGGAGCACGACCGGGGGACCGCACAAGGCCCAACTTGCTCACCCGATTACCCGGTAACCGGATCAACGGATCAACCGATTTGTTCACCCGATCACCCGATCATCCGATCACCCGATCACCCGGTCACCCGATCACCCGATCACGAGATTTGTCCACCCGATCACCCGGTCACCCGATCATCGGATCACCAGATCACCCGAACATCCGATTCCAACGCCTGCCGCGAATGCCTGGCGGCGTTGGCTCATCGTCTCGCTCAGCCCATGACCGCACTACGCGGCGGCATCGAGTTAGGGCTGATGGGAAAACGCTCGGCGGCGGATTACCGCTCCGTCCTCGAACAATCCCTGCAACTCGCCGATAACATGGCGCAGTTGATCATCTCGCTGCGCGATCTCGGCGAGTCGGGCGCGCCCGGCGGGCCACCCCAGTGCGTTTCCCTGGAAGCGACGGCCACGGAAGTTCTGGCAGAAATGGAGAGTTTGGCGCAATCCCGGGAACTCCGCCTGCAACTCCATGCCGAGGGGGCCATGAAGGTCTGCGTAAACCCCGAACGCCTTCGCGAAGCGCTCCAGAGTTTGCTGGCCTGGGTCATCCAGAACAGCGCCGGAGGGGGCGTCATTGCCGTGGAATTCTCGGCGTCGGAGGGGGAAGCACAAGTGTTCCTGTCGCCCCCGCAATTGGACTTGCAATACCTCCAGGTCAAAGTACTCGAGGAGATCACCAACCCGGGCTTGCTCTTTTCTTATGCCGCCAAAAACGGCGCCTTGGGATGGGCGATCAATCGGCGCCTATTGGACGGGCTGGGAGGCAAACTCGAAATTCTGACCGACGGCCGGGATGCCGGTTGCATTCGCGTACGCTTTCCCTTGGCGCCGGAAAGTAGCGCCCCCCTTTAGGGCGGCACACGTCGGGCTAAAGCCCGGCGCCACATCCTGTTGAAGTGGGAAATCTTTCATGAAGTTCCTCTTGCCCAGCAGGAGATAGCTCACGCCTCGGAGTGACTCGTGAGATTTTACTGGTCCCTGAACCTAGAGGAATTTAATTCTGGCTTAATCCCTATCTAAGAATTTCATGGCAAGAGTAGAGCTTAGCCAGCGAGGAAATGATGACCACCAGTGCCCTCAATGCCGCTCAGAAGACTCGCCTTTCCACCATCGTCGCCAGCCCCGACTCCCTCTTCCGCAAGCGCGTCTTGCAGCAATTGGCCGCGCGCAGTTGCTTCGTGGAGGAGGCCTGCGGCGGCGCGGAGGCTCTTGCCTTGCTTGCGGAAGGCAACTGCCGGACCCTCCTGCTCGATCAATTCCTGCCTGATTTGGAGGTGGAAGAGCTTGTCGGTATGATCCGCGCCCGCCACCCGCAGGTGGAGGTCCGGGTGCTCGACTCGCAAGGGGAAAACGGGGCGGGAGGTGGCGACCTGGGTTTGTACGCGGACTCGAGTGAAATGTTCCGCCTGCTCCAGAGCTCCCGCGAGCCGCGCATACCCACGGAATTCGCGGACCCGCTGGAGCCCCCCGTGCCACGCTCCCCAACGTCCCCAGATGATGTTGAAGCCCTGCCCGGCATGACGGGCCACAGCCGGTCCCTGCGCCGAGTGTATCGCCTGGCCCGGCTGGTGGCCCCGCGGCAAACCCCCGTTCTGCTAACGGGCGAGACCGGAACCGGAAAGGAACTGGTAGCGCGCGCCTTGCACGCGTTGAGCCCGCGGCAGGAGCGGCCGTTCGTGGTCATCAACTGCGCCGCCATCCCCGAGCCTTTGATGGAGGCCGAGTTGTTCGGCTACAACCGCGGGGCGTTCACCGGAGCTTTCCAGTCACGCTTGGGGCGGATGCAGATGGCGCAAGGGGGCACCGTGCTCCTCGACGAAGTGGGCGATCTTCCTCTTTCCATGCAAGCCAAGCTCCTGCGCTTTTTACAGGAAGGCGAAATCCAGCGGCTGGGCAGCCCCGACACTCTGCGCGTCGACGCCCGCGTTATCGCGGCCACCAACGCCAACCTTCCCCGGCGGGTCAAAGAAGGGCGCTTCCGCGACGACCTTTATTACCGGCTGGCGGTGTTTCCCATTGAGATCGATCCCTTGCGTGTGCGCCGCGAAGATATCGCGCTGCTGAGTGAGCATTTCCTCGACCTCCTTTCCCAGGAAGCGCACGCGCCTGCCAGAACTTTTTCCCCCGCGGTGGCACGAGCCCTCGAACAGTATGCATGGCCAGGGAATGTCCGCGAGTTAAGGCAGGTTATCGAACGGGCTTTCATCCTGGCAGAGGAGCAAAAGGAACTTCGGCCCGAATATTTCCCGTGGGAGACATCTGAATCATAGCAGGCCCCAAAAGATGCACCACCAAGACACCAAAGCACCAAAAATGAAAGGAGTTAGAAAGCTGAAGTCCAGGAGGATCAACTTTTTCTTTGCGGGCTGCACTCCAGTTGTTCCTTGGTGTCTTTGTGTCTTGGTGGTGGCCCCATGATGGTTAGAGGAATTTAAGAACCATAGCCTGAAATTGGCACCGCCCGTGCTTTCGAGACTTATCGCCATGCAGACTTTGCCCGTTGATCGGCAAGAAAAGCTCGCTCCACCGGCGGGTTCCACGCGCTCGGCGCGGCGGGCTTTGGCGGCCGCCTTCGCTTCCTTTACCCAAACGGCCGGGGCGCTTGAAACCACCTATACAAAGCTGCAAGCGGAGGTCGTCCGGCTTCGCCACGAACTCGAGAACAAGAATCGCAGCTTGGCGCAAAGCTTGGAAGAAAATCAGCGGATGCGCACTTACCTGGCCCGCATCCTGGAAGGCTTGCCCTGCGGTGTCCTGGTGTTCGACAGTGGAATGAATTTGCGCATGATCAACCCGGCGGCGAGCCGGTTGCTCAATACCGGTGGGGAGGACGCTTGCTCGCCGGAGGCCTCTGTCCCCCGCCTGTTGGGATCTTTGCTCGCGGCGCTTCCCCAGGAAGAGTTCAGCCATGAAGAGGAGTGGGTTGTGGAAGGCCCGCAAGGCGAACGGACGATGGGGGTGACGCGCGCCTCGATCCGCGCCAAAGGGCCGGGGGACGAATCCATCCTCATCCTGCGCGACCTGACGGAGGCCAAGCAACTGGAACGCGAACGTGAGGTTTCACGGCGCACGCAAGCGTTGGCGGAGGTTGCCACCCTGCTCGCCCATGAGATCCGAAACCCCCTGGGCAGTCTGGAGCTCTTTGCCGGGCTCCTGGCGGATGCCTTGGCCAATCAGGCCGAGCTGCAACCCTGGATCAACCACGTCCAGGCTGGCCTGCGGTCGTTGGCTGCGACGGTGAACAACGTCCTGCATTTTCACACTCAGCCCTCGGCGCAACTCCTTCCCGTGGACCTCCTCCGGCTGGTGGGGGAGACGGTGGAATTCCTGCGCCCGCTGGCGCGGCAGAAGGAAATGCAGATCGAGTGGCGGGCGCCGAGGGCCTCGGTGGCCATCCTCGCCGACCCCTCGCGACTCCAGCAGGCATTCTTCAATCTGGCGCTCAATGCTTTCCGGGCGATGAAACCGGGCGGAACGCTGTCGGTCAGCGTCTGTCGGCACGAAGAAGGTTCCCGCCCCACCGCTGCCGTGGCCTTCGAGGATCAAGGAGCGGGCATCCGCGCGGAGAATCTGGAGAAGATATTTGAGCCGGGATTCTCCACCCAATGCGGCAGCCCGGGGTTGGGTTTGGCGGTGACTCGTAAGGTCATCGAGCAACATGGCGGCACGATTCGTGTGGAAAGCCGGGAAGGGCAAGGAACGACGTTTACGCTGACGCTTCCAATCAGAGGCTAGGTGTCCGGTGTCAAAAGAAGACGAAACTCGAAAATCGAAATTCGAAACTCGCGAGCTGTGCATCGAATTTCGAGTTTCGATTTTCGAGTTTCAGCTCTAGAGGGAGTCCAAGGATGTACCAAGTTCTGGTGGTGGACGACGAAGCGGCCATGCGCGCAGCGCTGGAGGCGAATTTCCGCCGGCAGGGGTGGAAAGTGACGACGGCGGGGGGAACCCGCGAGGCGCTGGAGCGCTTCCGCCTGGCGCCTTGCCCGCTGGTGGTTACCGACATGCGGATGCCGGATGGCGACGGGCTGCGCGTCATGCAGGGAGTGCGCGCCCTGGCGCCGGAAACCGCGGTGATTTTTCTCACGGCGTTCGCCAATGTACCGGAGGCCGTCCATGCCATGCGGGAAGGCGCTTGCGATTACCTGGTGAAGCCGGTCTCCTTCGAGCAATTAAAGGAAGCTGCGGCGCGCGTCCTCTGCTCGCGCGGGAGCAGGAGCCCGGCGCCAAGCAATGGGGAATTTATCGGCAGCTCGGTAGTCACCCAACGCCTGATCCAGCGCGCCCGGCAAGTGGCGCGCACCGACGCGGACATACTTTTGGAAGCGGAGAGCGGCACCGGCAAGGAACTGCTCGCGCGGCTGGTGCATCGCTCCAGCCCGCGCAGCCACCGCCCCTTTGTGGCGGTAAACTGCGCGGGCTTTCCCGACACGCTGCTGGAGAGCGAGTTGTTCGGGCATGTGCGCGGAGCCTTTACGGGGGCGATGACCTCCAAGGCAGGGAAGTTCGAGTTGGCCCACACCGGCACCCTGCTGCTCGATGAAATAGCCGAGATGCCCCTCAGCCTCCAGCCGAAACTCCTGCGCGTGTTGCAAGAGCGCGAAATCGACCGGTTGGGCGATACCCGCCCCCTGCCCATCGATGTGCGGGTGATCGCCACCACCAACCGCCCCTTGGGAGCCCTGGTGGCCGAAGGGAAGTTTCGCGCCGACCTGTTCTTCCGGCTCAACGTGATTCCGCTCTCCCTTCCGCCCCTGCGGGAGCGCCGCGAGGATATTCCCGACCTGATCAACCACTTCATTGGCAAGTATGTGCCGGCCTCCCACTCGAAGGCCGTGCGGTTTTCGCCGGAACTCGTGGAGCGGCTGCGAACTTACGAATGGCCGGGAAACGTGCGCGAGCTGGAAAACTTTGTGCGCCGCGCCTTGGTGCTCGCTCCCGGCCCCGAGGTGGGACTTGAACTTCTTCCCGAAGCCGGTTTTCAGAACGATGACCCCTCCCTGGAGGGCATTGAGCCGGGGCTGACCTTGCGGGAGTTGGAGCGCTCTCTCCTGGCAAAAACGCTGGACGCCACCGGAGGCAATCGCACTCGCGCCGCGGGTATGCTGGGGGTCAGCCTGCGCACGGTGCGCAACAAAATTCGTGAATTCGGTCTACCTCCCCGGAGGGCGGCATGAATTGGATTGAAACCCCCACCATGCAACGCCTGGAGCGTTACTTGGATCTGGTGACGTTTCGGCATGAGCTGATTTCCAGCAATCTGGCAAACGTCGATACCCCCGGATATCGCACCCAGGATATTGACTTTGAGGGCGAGATGCGGCGCGCCGAACAGCGCCTGGAAGGCGCCCCGGTATCACCTCACGTGCAGGAAGTCAGGGGCTTGATCGAGCGTCCGGACGGCAACAATGTGAGCCTGGAGCGCGAGACCCTGGCCCTGGCACGCGTTCAGCTTCAGTACCACGCCAGCGTGGAGTTGCTTCGCAACGAAATCCACACGCTGCAGTCGGCGATCAACGAAGGGAAATAAAACCATGAACCTCTTTGGAGTCCTTGATATCAATTCCTCGGCCTTGACCGCTGAGCGCCAGCGCGCGGAAGTTACGGCCAGCAACATGGCGAATGCTGAAACCACGCGCACGCCCAGTGGCGGCCCTTACAAGAAGCAATTGGTGGTGTTTGGGACGGAGCGGCCGGGCCGGGGCAAGTTTGCGCTTACCTTGTCGCGCTTCGGCGATCTGCACGCGCGGGGCGTAAAGGTGGAGCAGGTGGTCCAGGACAAGGCGCCCGCCGTGCGCCGGTACGAGCCCGGCCATCCGGATGCCGATGCCGATGGGTACGTCTCTTTCCCGGACATCAATCCCGTGGAAGAAATGGTCAACTTGATGGGGGCCGCCCAGGCATATCAGTTGAACGTGTCGGCAGTGCAGGCCACCAAAGCAATGATTTCGGAGACGATTCAGATACTTACGTAGGAGATAGGAGTACTGCTGTGGGCAATACAATTTCAGGACTACCACAAATCGACTGGGGAAACGTCCAACTGGACGTTCGCCAGCCTTCCAGCGACCGGTCGGAATTCTTCCAGACGCTGGAAGGCGCCATGGATAAAGTCCAAGAGGTGCAGTCCGGGGCGGACCAGCAGGTCGCAAGTCTCCTGCAAGGCAACGGTCAGGATCTTCATTCGGCCATGGTGGCGGTGGAGAAAGCGGATCTCTCTTTTCAGTTGATGATGCAGGTACGCAACAAAATTGTGCAGGCGTACCAGACGATTTCCCAGATGCAATTTTAGGTTGCTAAACCATGGCCGTGAACGCGGAGCAAGTAACCAATCAAATCGCCGCCTTCGCGCGGGGCCTTACCTTGCGCCAGAAAATCACGATGGCCGTGGGAGCCGCCGCCGTGGCGGGAACTCTCTGGGTGTTTGTCACCCTGCTGGATAAGGCCGACTACAAAACGCTTTATTCCGGACTGTCCGCAGGTGATGCGCAGTCTTTGTCGCAACGGCTGTCGGAAAAGAATATCCCCTATGAGCTGGCGAGCGCCGGGACCAGCATCCGCGTCCCCGCCGACCAACTCGACAAGGCGCGTCTCGATTTGGCTGCGGAAGGAATGCCGCAGACCGGCCGGTTGGGGTTTGAGCTTTTCGACAAGCCCAATTGGGCGGGGAGCGATTTCGCCGAAAAGGTGAACTACCAACGGGCCCTGGAAGGCGAGCTCGAGCGAACCATCCAGACCCTGGGAGAAATTGAGGCGGCGCGGGTACACCTGGTGCTGCCCCAGGAATCGCTGTTCACGGAGCAGGAACGCGAGGCCAAGGCCTCCGTGGTCATCAAGCTGCGCGGCGGGCGGCTGGGCGATGAAGCCCAGGAAGCGATCACGCACTTGGTGGCCAGCGCAGTCGACAACTTGAAGCCTGAAAACGTAACGCTGATTAACGCCGACGGGGGGATGCCGATCCTGGCGCGCGGCGGCGGCTCAGCAAGCCGGCCGAGGTTTTGGGGGGAATTTGAAACGGCCATGGCGCAAAAGGTCGTCGCCACCCTGGAACCTGTCGTGGGGCCGGGAAAAGCTCGCGCCAACGTCACCGCAGAATATGACCTCGCCACCAGCGACAGCACACAGGAAACCTACGATCCCAATGGCTCGGTGGTCCTGACCTCCCAAACTTCCGTGGAGAACGTGGGCGAAACCGACGTGGAAGGCACTCCGGGAACCGCGTCCAATGTTCCTGGAAAGCAGCCCGCCGCCCCGCCCAAGCCCGCTACCCCAGCCGATTCCGAATCGCAGGGCCTCCACTCCGAAAGCAAGACGTTCGCCGTCAGCAAGACCGTCCGTCACACCGTGCAACCGTCCGGAACTCTTAAGCGCCTTACCGCTGCCGTGCTGGTGGACGACGCGACGGATACCAAGGACGACAATGGCCAGAAAGTGGAAACGCGCCGGAGGCGAACGCCCGAGGAGATGAAGCAAATCGAGGAGTTGGTGGCAGCGGCGATCGGGGTCGATGCCACGCGCGGCGACAAAGTGGCGGTGGAAAACCTATCGTTCCAGACCTTGCCCCTGGAGACCCCCGCTCCTCCGACCCTCACCGAGCGCGTGGTGCCCATCGTGGATAAATGGATTAACGTCATCCCCTACGGAGCGCTGCTCCTTCTATTTTTGCTGATTTACATGCTGGTCCTGCGTCCCATCAAGCGCCAAATCGTGACGACCTTTGAAGCACTTCCGAAACAACTGACCACGGCCAAAGCTATTCGGGGGGGATGCCCGGGAGTGGGCCCGGCGCCCCCGCCCTGAAGGGCGAGGATACGCTCAACCTTGAGGCGTCGCTCCAATCGTTGGAGGATTCTCCCACCGAAGCCAAGCAAGCCGTCCTGCTTAAGAGGAACCTATTGGAGAAGGTCAAGAAGGAACCGGCGACAGCCAGCCGCTTGGTTCAGAATTGGATGCGGCAGGAAGGTAAATCATGACCGGAGCCGCGGAAACTGCGAAAGCGTCACCAGCTCAAAACTTGACCGGCCTTCGCAAGGCAGCCATTCTCCTTGTCCTGCTGGGCGACGAGGCCGCCAGCTTGGTTTATAGAAACTTGCCGCAAGAAGATTTGCAAATGCTTACGGAGGAGATCTCCGAACTGGAGTACATCTCTCCTGAAACCGCCGGCACGATCCTCCAGGAATACTATCGCTTGACCGTTACCGAGGAGTATCTCGCGCAAGGCGGGGCTAATTACGCCCGGACACTTCTGGTGAAAGCCTTCGGGGAGGACGGGGCGAAGCACTTGCTCGACCAGGTGGAGAGCTATCAGGAAGCTCGCGCCACAAACCTCGACTCCCTGCAAAGAGCCGATCCGCAACAACTCGTGATGTTCGTGGAAGGCGAGCACCCGCAGACTGTCGCGCTGGTCCTTGCCCACCTGGGATTGAAGTCGGCGTCCGAAGTTCTCCTGCTCCTGCCCGAGAAGACGCGCGCGGAAGTGGTGCGCCGGCTCGCCGAAATGCATCAGTTCTCGCCGGAGATGGTCCAGAAGATTTCCCTGGTGCTCAACAAGAAACTCAAGGCCTTGGGGGAACAGAACCGCCGCGCTTATGGCGGCATCAAAGCCGTCTCCGACATGCTCAACCGGGTTGAACCCGGCACCGCCAAAACCATTCTGGAGACCATTGAGCAGGATGATCCCAAGTTGGCCCTCAGCATTCGCAATTTGATGTTCACTTTCGAAGATTTCCTTTCCGTCCCGGAAAGCAGTATGCGCGAGCTTTTGAGCCACTTGGACAAGAAGACGCTGGCCATGGCCCTCAAGGGATCCTCGGAAGATATGAAGAACCACGTTTTCAAAACCATGTCTTCACGCGCTTCTCAGATGTTAAAAGAGGACATGGAGGCGCTGGGGCCGGTGCGCTCTCGGGAAGTGACCACCGCTCAGCAGGAAATCGTGCAAGAGGCACGCAAGCTCGAAGCGGAAGGCAAATTAACTCTGAAGAGCTTTGGGGATGACGCGTATGTTGTCTGATCCTGATCCTCCCACCACCCAGGCCGATTCGCACGCCCAGGCGTATGTTTACCCGCCTCCCCTGGCTCCCGGGGCCGGAGCGAAGCCGCCAGCGTCCGGCGGCGCCGCTTCCACCCTGGAGCGCCTTTGGACTCCTGATGCCAGGTCGTCCGGCCCTCCGCCGGTTGGTGAGGAGCAGATTCGAGCGCGGGAAGCACGCGCCCGAATCGAGGGCCGGGAAGAAGGGATGGCGCAAGGCCGGGCGGAATCTGAGAAAAAGGTGGCAGGCGAGCAGCAAGCGTTGGTTCAGGCGGTTCGCGATTTCGCCCACGAGCGCGAAAGCTACTTCCACCGCGTGGAAGCGGAAGTGGTGGGCTTGGCCTTGGCGATTGCCCGCAAGATTTTGCACCGGGAAGCTCAGGTTGACCCCTTGCTTTTGGCGGGAGTCGTGCGCGTGGGGCTTGACAACGTCGCCGCCGGGACGCATGTCCGCTTAAGAGTCCACCCTGACCAGATTCAGGCCTGGAAAGAATTCTTCTCATTACAGCCGGACCTGAAAACCCTCCCTGAATTGATGGGCGATGCCACCCTCGGGCTGGGGCGCTGCATGCTGGAAACGGAATTGGGCTCGACGGACCTGACACTCGAAACCCAACTCAAGGAAATCGAACAGGGCTTTTTTGATCTGCTGGCCCAAAGACCCAAAAAGCAGTGACGAGTGACAAGTGACGAGTGATGAGCGAAAAACTACTGCTTGTAGCCCATAACTTGTCGCGTGGTAGGAAGCTTTATGAAAACTTAAAAAGCAGTGACTAATGAAGAGTGACAAGCTAAAAGCATTCCGGCTCGTCACTTGTCACTCGTCACTCGTCACTAAGTTCTTATGAATTATCCGTCGCTCCTTTCTCCTTACTTCCGGCGCTTGGAGAGTCTCTCCACGGCGCGTTGGTATGGCAAGGTCACCAAAGCGGTGGGGCATGTGGTGGAGTCGGAGGGGCCCTTCTGCTCGCTTGGCGAGTGTTGTGAGATTCTCGGGCCCGGCGGCGAACCTCATGCTGGAGAAGTGGTGGGTTTCCGCGGCAGCACCGTCCTCTCGATGCCCTTGGAAAGGCTCATGGGCATTCGCTATGGGGACCGCATCGCTACGTGGGGAGCCAAGCCGACCCTGCGAGTGGGAGATGAGTTACTGGGCCGGGTGATTGACGGCCTGGGCAAGCCTCTGGATTCCCGCCCGGACTACGTTGCACGTGAGTACTGGCCGCTGCACTCTCTCGGACCCTTGCCGTTGGACCGCCTCTCGATTCGCGACCCTCTGGGCTGCGGGGTGCGTGCCATCGACGCTTTTCTTACCTGCGGCCGCGGGCAGAGGGTCGGCGTTTTCGGGGGCAGCGGAGTCGGGAAGAGCACGATGCTGGGGTTAATGGCCCGCGGGAGCGCCGCCGATGTAACGGTAATGGCGCTGGTGGGCGAGCGCGGCCGCGAAGTGCGGGAGTTCCTGGAAGGAACCCTCGGGGAAGAAGGCAGGCGGCGCTCGGTGGTGGTGGTGTCAACGTCGGACCAATCGCCTCTGTTGCGAATCCGTGCGGCACTGGTGGCCACGACCGTCTCCGAATATTTCGCCATGCAGGGCAAACATGTTCTGCTCGTCGTCGATTCCTTGACTCGTCTGGCCACGGCGCAACGCGAAATTGGCTTGGCGGCCGGCGAGCCTCCTACGGCCAAAGGCTACACTCCATCCGTATTCACCTTGCTGGCGCAACTCATTGAACGGGCCGGGCACTTCAACGGTGGGAGCATCACCGCCTTTTACACCGTGCTCATGGAGGGGGATGACCAGCAGGATCCCCTCGTGGATTCCGTCCGGGCCCTGCTTGACGGTCACGTGGTCCTGGATCGCCGCCTCAGCGCCCAAAACCACTATCCTTCCATTTCCATCCTCGATAGCCTGAGCCGGTTGATGCCTGCGGTATGCGCGCCTGAGCACCTGGAAAAGGCGCGCCGGCTGCGAAAACTCCTGGCCGCCTATACGGCCTCAGAAGATTTGATTCGGGTGGGCGCCTATCAAAAGGGTCTTGACCCGGTTCTGGACCAGGCCATCGAGGTTATCCCGGCGTTGAACACATTTCTTCAGCAGCGAGTGGATGAAGAGGCGCCCTTAAGCGGCACCCTGGCGGCCCTCCAGGCGCTGCCCGGGTGACAATTTGGGATTTTGGATTTTGGAAATGCCATGCCCTTCCGCTTCTCTTTGCAAGCCGTGCTGCGTTGTCGCGAGAGTTTCGAGCGGCGCGAGCGCCAACGCCTTCAGGTCATCATCCGCGAGGTGCTTAAGGCGCAACAGCAGCGGGAAGCAGTGAAGCTGGAGCGGGCCAATGCCTTGGGCCAATTTCAGAAGAAACTCCGTCAGGGGATGACCGCAGGGGAAGTGCAATTTGAGTTGGCCTGCGACCGGGCACGCGTCCGGCGAATCGCCGCGTGCAACGACCAAGTGACCAAGCTCGAGGACTTGCGCCGCCGCCAACTCGAGATCTTTCGCCACGCCCAGCAACAGCGCAAAATTCTGGAGAACCTCCGCGACCGCCAGCTTGCCGCATATCGACTGGTCCAGTCCCGGCGAACCCAACAGCAAATGGATGACAGGTTTCTCCTCACCCACGCCGGGCAGAGTTCCCGCTCATAGCGATATAGGTTTACAGTTGACAGTCGACAGTTAACAGTCAAGGCGTTCTCGGCTCTTACTATGCACCATGAACTATGCACTATGAACTGCTTCTCAACATTCCTCCGTGCTGAGTTACTGCATGGCGCTGGAAAAGCAAAGCCAAGATTCACCACAGAGCGCACAGAGGTCACAGAGAACAGCTCCCCAGTCTGCCTCTGTGTTCTCTGTGCCCTCTGTGGTGAATGGCTCTTCGGACGCCCACCGCGTCACCTACTTGCCGGTAGACCGCCAGGGCTTGCTGTTTTTCTGGTTTAACTAACCACTAACCACTGATCACTGACCACTGCCTTGCCGATGTGGGCGAACAACGAAACGGGTGTGTTGTTCCCGGTCGAGCGGATCGCGGAAATTTGCCAGTCGCGGGGCGTGCGGTATCACTGCGACGCGGTGCAAGCGGCGGGGAAGGTGGAGATTGACGTGCGAAAGATTCCGGCTACATTAGGTTCGTCTCTTTTTTCTCCACCGCGAATCCCATCTGACTACCACCTGTCCAGACTTTGAAATCGTAGCCACGAAGTAGCGTCTGCGATGCCTTAACACCTTTTGCATCGCGGGCAATGCGATGCTCAACGCCTGGGCCATTCCCGCAGCGCCGATTTGATTATCGGTAAACTCAAAAGCCTTTACATTGTGATTTTGCAGCGCGATGCGTTCCAGTTCGTTATAGCGAAAGCGGCGATCCGTGGTCAGAATCGCCCAGCCGTTTTTGCCGACAAAGGGGAGCCACTCGTCGTCCGGCGTTCCGCGCTGGAAGGTTTCCAGGTGCCGATGGACTTGAATTCCGTGCCCGGCCAACACGTCGAGTATGGGTTTGCAGTTGCACAGATTTTCATCAAGGTAAACGTCGAACTTAGAGGGTCTTCCGCGCCCACCTGATGGCTTCTTCAATTTCTCCGGGCGGTCGTCCATACTCTTCCGCAAGTGCCGCCACCGATTCCCGCGCAGCGAATCTGCCGGCAATAACGTCGGCGGTGATTCCCGTTCCCGCGATCACCGGCCTTCCAAACGCTACCGAGGGATTGATCTCGATCATCTTGGGCTCGCCCGCCTTTTTTTCTTCCACGAACGGGAAGAATTTCGCGGCAATGCCGGAGGGGTCAAAATCGATCCGCTGCAGGAATGCTTCAAGGATTCCTTTGAGTCCCAATTGGCCTTGTCGCGACACGTTAATGATTTCGTCAGGGAGTTTTGAAACGAACAAATCAATCCCGTCGGTCTGGAATCGCTGGTCCAGCAGCGGATGCTTCGACGGCCACTGGCGCCCGATATAGTCGAGCGCCCGCCGGACCTTTTCCACCTTCACTCCCTTCCACCGCATCGCGCTTAAAATGTGGCACTCCAGCAGGTTCATGAAGGTAAAACGCGGTGGCGAGGTCGAGGGAGCGTGAACCAAGGGGAATTTTCCCCCTGCCACCCAATACTCCACCGTCTTGCGTGGCACGCGGAGATAGTCCGCGACCTCGATAATTCCATAGGCTGCAATTTCTCTTCTGTCGAGATCCGGGTTTGCCATGAACCGCCTTGCTCGCATACCTATCACCTTTAAATATCTCCAGTATATAATATTCGCCTTTTATTCGCCAGCAATCGCGTCGTGACCCGGCTGGCCGTTGTTCCTAATAAGGGTACACCCCAAATGACAATTCACAAAGCCTGGACGGACGATCATAGCTCACCTTGAAAAGCGCGGTGGAGCATGGATTGGAAGAGGTCGTCCAAGCGGCGGCGGCTTTCGGCTTGCCGGGCTTGGAGGGCGCGGATTTCGGCCACGCGGGCGGCGAATTGGCGCTGGAGGGCAACGGGCGGCAGGGGAACGGGGAGCGCCCTGAGCTGACTCATGTTGATGCTCGCCAAGTTGGTGGTTCGTTTCGAACATTGCAGGAAGTATGTTCTGGCAAAGGAATTCTGCAGGTAGTTCATGAAGAAGACTGGGATTAATTTCGAGTCATTTACGCGGACGCGAAAAATGTGGTTTTGGTGAATACAGTCCGGTATTTCCGTTTCCCATAAGGCACCTCGCCCGAGCTTGTCGAAATCTCCACCCTCTGTCAGCAAGACGTCTCCCCGCTTGAGAGTCAGATCTTTCACTTCTGCCGGCAACGCCTCAATTGTCTTGATTTCGGAAAGTTCGAGAAAGCCGGCCTGGACATTAGCAACACGAATATAAGGAACCGTCACCGTGCGCTGTCCGTTAAAGCGACGCCCCTTGGCGATGCCAGATACGACCTCGGCAACATCTGACAGACTCGCGAAGGGATGCTTTTTGTTGGCCGGGTCGCCGAACATTTCATAGAACAGGGCGGGGATGAGGTCGGCGGTGCGGCGGTCGGCCTGCTCCCGCCGCCGCCGCAACTCGTCGGCTTCGTCTAGCAGGTTTACGATGCGGTGCTGTTCGGGCAGGGGAGGAAGCGGGATTGGAATATTCAGAAATGCGCCAGGGCTGAGACGTGGAAGATTTGCGCCCTGCATTAGGTCGTTGACACGGCTCAAGACGTAAGGTGAGCGCAAGTAATACGCGGTGAATGCGGCATTGACCTTCTCCGGGTTCGGCTTAACGACAAATATGTCGGTGGAGCAAATTCCTTCGCGGGAAGCCAAATGGACCTTATTGAGGTAGGGTCGCAGCTTTCCGTAGAGGACCTGTCCAGGACGGAAGACGTTCTTTGTGCTTTTGATTTCAGAGCCGAGTGTGAGGTCTCTCGTGAGGATTCGGCCTGTATGGCTTTCTATGTGCTCTAATCCCACGTAATTGAACCGAGCACCGGGTTGGGTAGAAGGTAGGATGCGGTCGGCAGATATTTCTAGTGCCTGACCTAGCGGAATTATGGGCCACACTTCTTTCACTGCTGCACTCCATTCGTGTCCGCGATGGCGATTGCGCCGGAAGAGCCCCTCACCCACCGCCATGCGGTCCCCCCTCTCCCGTTGGGAGAGGGTTTTAAGAGTTTCTAGCCCTCTCCTCCGGGAGAGGGGGGACCGCATGGCGGTGGGTGAGGGGGCCGTTCCAACCCGAGACGGCAGGCGAAGGTTAAATAGCGAAACTTCACACCGCGTTCAACAACTTCTTCCCCCGCTCCGCTATTTCCTCTTCCAACGCCAGCACTTCTTTCAAGATCTTCTTCGGCGGGTCGTGCTTTACCGTTTCCACTTGCACGGGTTTGTAGCGCCCCGCCGCCAGGCTCCAATCGTTCTCGCGAATCTTCTCAATCGGCACGCGGTAACTGTTCGGCCCTTCCGCGCGCCCGGGCCATTTGGCCAGCACGTCAGGAATGTCATTGGCCTCGATGGGCGTGCGCTTGTCGTCGAGGGAAAACCCATCGGCGGTCAGGTCATAGAACCACACGCTCCGGGTTGCGGTCGTCGTAGCGCCGTCCTTTAGGGCGGCATTCCGTAGCGGCGGCTTTACGCCGCCATGGCGAGGTAAACTCGCCGCTACCTCACGTGCCGGGCTAAAGCCCGGCGCTACATTCTCGAAAATCAGCGCCGCCGTGCCCACGCCGGAATAGGGCTTGAAGACTCCGGAAGGGAGATTCACCACCGCCTGCAAATCGCATTGTGTCAGCAAGAGTTCGCGCACCTTGCGGTCCGCTTTGTTCGAGCCAAACAGCACGCCGTTGGGCACAATCACCCCGGCGCGCCCTCCCGGATTCAAATGATCGATGAACCATTTGAGAAAGAGCAATTCGGTGTCGCGCGTGGCGAGATTAATGTCCGCCAGGATGCTCTCCTCCTGAATCTTCCCCGCAAATGGCGGATTGGCCAGAATCACGTCAAAGGTCAGCCCGGGATAAGGATTGCCTTTGCTGGTGGTTAGCGGATTGTGCATCTCAATGTTGGCCTTTTCCAGTCGGTGGAGATACAGATTCAGGATGGCGATCTTCACCATGTTGGCATCGTTGTCGTAGCCGGTGAAGGCGTGCTCTTCCAGAAACTTCCACTGCGCGGGCTTAAGCTGGTCGCCATTCAGATCGCCCTTGGCAAGCGCGGCTTTGGACGTATTCCCCCGGAGAATAAAGTTAAACGTCGAAATCAGGAATCCTGCCGTGCCGCAAGCCGGGTCGCAGACGCGCCGTCCCGGCTGGGGGTCCACCATGGCGACAATCATGTTGATGATGTGCCGGGGCGTGCGGAACTGTCCGTTGGTGCCGCTCATGGAAAGCTTGCTGAGCAGGTACTCGTACATGTCCCCCTTAAGGTCCTGCCCGGCGTGCGGCGCCAGGTCCATCTCATGGATCGATTGCACGGTGGCCCGCAAGGTGGGCCGGTCATAAATCTTCAGCGTGGCGCGGTTGAAGAGCAGTTTGCCGGTTTCGGACAAACCGGGAAGTTCGTGCAGGCTTTCAATTGCTGAGCGAACCGAATCAAAAAGCTCGTCGCCCGTCAGGGTTACGAAATTCCCCCAAGCATAGCGCGTCCACTTGCCGGAAAAAATGCGCTTGTAGTTTTTCTTGTCGAGTGAGGCCAACAACTCGTCTTTTTCGGAGAGCAAGCGGAGGAAAATGAGATACGAAAGCTGCTCGATGGAATCCATGGGGTTGTTGACGCCACCCGCCCAGAGGATGTCCATGAGCAAATCGACCTTTTGGCGAAGGCCGGAGGAGTGGAAGTTGTGGTTTTGTTGAGTTGCCATAGGTTCTTAAGTTGCCCTCGGGAATACAGCCTTGCCCAGCAGTTCGCGGCCTTAGACCCTCACCCACCGTATTGCGGTGGGTGAGGGTTTATGCGTAAGGGTCTTCATTAAGCCGCCAGGCACCGGGTCAGGGCGTCTCGAATTTTTTTCAAAAACTCCTCCGGGTGTTCCAATACCATTCCGTTCGGCACGCGGAGCACGCGGAGCACGCGGATGCCCTGCCTCTCGAGGAATGAATCTTTGGCGGCATCCTTCCTCAGTTGGCTTGGTTGCGAATGGACGCCCCCATCAAGCTCAATAACCAGGGCAGCCTCAAAACAGTAGAAATCCGCCACGTACCTTCCAATCGGGCACTGGCGGCGGAATTTCATGCCGTCCACTTGGCGGTTTCGCAACATGTACCAAGCGGCTCTTTCCGCATCAGTTTCAGATTCTCGGAACCGGCTGCCGTTTTGGAACATGATCGTCACCCGCTTCTCGATAGGCCCTCACCCACCGCCATGCGGTCCCCCCTCTCCCGGCGGAGAGGGCTAGAATTCATAAAACCCTCGCCCGCAGGGAGAGGGGGGACCGCATGGCGGTGGGTGAGGGCCTTTCCAACTATAACCCACTTGCCAAGTGCGACTGCCTCACCATGGTTGACTGCCTGAGGTCCTCGAAAACGGCATCGCGTGTCTCGAACGTCGCCAATGCCTCAAACCCGCCCAGATTGGCAAATTGCGTGGAACTGAACACGGTAATGTCCCCCTCCAAGAACCGTTTCAGCGCCTGGGGATCGTCAGCGATCAATTGCGCAGTGGCGTTCAGCCATTTCTGCTCGTTGTAGCGCAAATTGAACCGTGCGGCGATGGAATCCACCGTGTCGCTGACGATCTGGTCTTTCGTAGGCAGCCGCCGTTTTCCCAGAGCGTCATAAACAAAACTGGGTGTAGGTGCGGGAACTCCATACGCCGTCACCAGCTTGTCGGGCGAATAGTACATCTCGGGTTTGTGGAAGAAGCGCTCGTTCAATATGGTCTCTACCGCATCGTCATCCTCATCTTCCACCGCTTCATGGAATTCCTCGTCCTTCGCGTCGAAGTCCTTCACATCTTTAACAAACGAGCCGCGGAAAGTCATGACGTCGACCTTCTCGCCATCGGGGCCGACAATGCGAATTTCTTCCGAAACTACTTTGTCAACGCCCGTCCAGGTGGGGATTCCCGGCTTGCCGCCCGCTTCGCCGCCCTCATCCGCGCCTGATCCCTTCCCTTCCGCGTCCTGTCCCTCGGCGGTTGTAGTGCTTTTGCCCTTGCCCTCCGGCTTGGGTTTGGGGACCTTCAGGGGAATCGAATAGTCGTACTCTTCTTCAAAGTATTCAGCGACGCCGCAGAAATCGAGAATGAAGAAGTATTCCTTCTGATACTCGGTGTTGCCAATCCGAAACGTGTACCGGCGCGTCCCCCTTCCCTTGATCTGGATGTACTCGGTGGGAGAGAAGACTGGGCGCATCAGAACCACATTCAGCAAGTCGCGGCAGTTGTAGCCCGTCGAGAGCATATCCACCGAAACCGCCACCCGTTCCTTCCTCTTGCCATCGCGGAAATCCTTGGCGATGGAGGAAGAATCGGGGATGCGCGAGGTGATGGTGACCGCCAGTCCCGGCTGGATTTTGTTCAGGATTTTGGTGAGGGCGGTGGCGTGGTTCTGGTTCACGGCGAAGATAATCGACTTGCCAAGCTCGCCGGAAGGATCGCGTTGCGCATGGTTCAGAAACGCCTCGCACATCACGCGATTTCGTTCGGGGGTAAAAACCTTCCTCTCGAGGTCTTGAATTTTGTAATTCTCCTCTTGCTCGTTGATGCTCACGGCCCAACCTTTTTCAGCCAGCGCCTGCGTGGTGATGTCGGTGCGCACATCGAAAATCTTGGGCAGGCAGAGGAAAGGTCCTTCCGGGTCCTTGACCGCGTCAATGATGTCATACCGAAAAGTCGGGAAGCCCGGCTTGCAGCCGAAATAGTGGTAGGTGTCGCGGAGCTGGCGGGCTTCCAACGCCTTCGGGTCTTCCTGCCCGAGCTTCTCGACATTGATGTTCTTCAGATAAGCCTTGGGCGTTGCCGTCAGGCCGATGCGCGTCGCTTGGAAGAACTGAACCACCTCCCGAGCGTCGCCATAAATGGAACGATGCGCCTCGTCGTTGATCACCAGGTCAAAATGAAAGGGCGTGAACTCTTCGCGATAGCGCCGGTCAACCATCAAAGATTGGAGGGTTGCCACAACCACACAGGAACCCAGAAGTTCCGAAGGCCGGTGCCGGGCCGTCTTGAAAACGACGGGACTGTATTCGCGAAGAATGACGCCAAAATCTTCCATGGTCTGCTTGGCCAGCTCGATGCGGTCAACAATGAAGAGAACGCGCTCGGCATTGCGGGTGGCGAGAAAACGTCGAATGAGAGCCGCACACAATAACGTCTTGCCGGTCCCCGTAGCCATCTCCAGAAGAAACTTGCGGCGGCCTTCGCGGTCAAATTGCTTGGAAACCTCGTCCATCGCGCGTATTTGGAATCCCCAAAGCTTGATGTCAGGCTTGAAGGGCTTCACATAATCAGGCGTAACAACCTCAGTCATCAACGGCCGGGGTGGCTGGAGGTTTTTCAGCCGGATGCGTTCGAGGTCTTTGGGCGATGGGAGGCGCTCGATACGATAGGCGTCCTGCTGATCGGCGCGGGCGTAGTTCCAGAACCAGTGCTCGCGGCCGTTGGACAGAATAACGAAGGGCGCACGAAGATTCTCGGCATAGCCGCGCGCCTGCTCCTTGGCGTCGTAGGGGTCTTTGTCCTCGGCCTTCGCTTCCAAAACCGCCAGTGGCCCGTGCTGGCCAAGCAACACATAGTCCGCACGCCCGTCGCGCGCACTCGATTCAAAACGCACCCGGTGGGAGTCGAGCAGATCCCAGTCGCTGTCTTTGAGGGCCTGGTCGATTAGAACTCTGGAAAAGGCTTCAGGCTGCTTTGGCACGGCAACTTATCCTTGAGTAAACATTGCCAAATTGTGAAGCTCTTTATACCTTCGGGCGAGAAGTTACTCAAGCCCTTTTGCTCACGGAAGGGACGGAGATGGGCTTTTTTCGCTGTTCGGCGGGGATGGGGAGGAGGGCATCAAAGATGAGGGACGCCAGTCCGACGCGCGGCCCCATCTGTCAACCTTTGAACTTACAGAATTGTCGGACTTTGTGTCCGCGCGGGGAACGTATCGGCAAAAAGATGCTAAGAATGGTGTCTATTCTGATAACTTATTGAAAACAAATTGGAACAAAATGTGTGTCGTTTAACGTATTGAAAATAAATAAGATATCATGGGTTGTCAACTATCATGATTTGGCTACGAGCTGCCATTGGTGGGCATTATCGGTTTATCCACAATGGGTTTTGGACAGGTAAGGGGGGCGAGAAAATGGAATTCGCGAAAACTTTCGGTTCGTTCGGCGATTCGCATCAGGACTTGCCCAGTCAGTCGGCAAACCTTTCCCGGCCCGACACTCTTCCCTCCCCCGAACTTCCTCTCCTCTGAGTTCGGCACCGGCCCGAAAAACTTTAATTCCCAAAGGGTTCCGTGCTCTAAACGGAATCCCCGCGTCAATGTGGCGTTTGGTGTTGCTCATGCTCCCTGCTCAGGGGCCAACGATTATATGGAAACCCTTCAGGTCCAACCCGCGGGCGCAGTAGCACCAACGCTACCCGCCACGACCATCTTGAGTGGCGCCCCCGCTGGGGACGGTTCCTTCGCCTTAACCCTTGGCCGGACTCTTGCGAACATGCCAAATTCCGTTCCGGATGGGTCTTCAATCACGCCCAAAGCATCGCCGCGCGGAAAGGGGGCCGCGGGCGGCAACTCCGAATCCTCTTCGATGGCGGGGACCCTCTTGAATTGCTTCGTCACCAATGTCCTCGCACCCGCCCCGACCGTCGCTCCGAGCACGAAAGCTCCGCAGTCCACACTTAATCTTCAGAGCCCGGAATCAACCGCGGATTCACCTTCCGATTTCGCTTCTCGTCTCAACACCTCCCCGGGCGGGACGAGCCCCGGAACACTCTCTGTCCCAGCAGCCACGGGGGGCGTGGCGGCACCCGGCATATGGCCTGCATGGGCGGGCCAAGGCGTTGAGCCGACGGGAACCGCCAAGCCCGAGGTATCAAAATCCACGGCGCATGAGCGTGCTCCAGTCGCTATTCAGTCCAGCGGTCCTGCCTCGACAATCGCACAGAATCGTCCCGAGGACACAGCCACCGCTCAAGCCGTAAGCGCGCCGGCTTGGCTGCCAGGACTTCAAGACAATTCCCTTCTCCGCCCGCCGGGAGAACCACCGGTTGGAGGGGCACGATCCGAACCAAAACAGGTGCAAGCCTCAAATCCGCGGTCAGCGCAAGAGTCCCGGCCCCGACAGGAATCGCAGGTCTCGTCCAGATTCACGGATTCATGGCCGCCATTAGAACACCTCGACGCTGCGCAGGTGCAAGCTGCTCCGCAGTCGCCATCAAGCCAGGATTTGCCGGCTGCTTCCAATCCCCCGCCGCCTGTGGGCCAAGAGGGACAGCCCGCTCTGCCGCTCGCCACAGAGGCATGTGATCCTTCCCCGCCGTTCTCCCCAAGCGATCATGCGGCGTTGACTGAATTTTCGAGCCGTCTGGAAAACTTTGCGGAAGCAGATTTGCCGGCTGCTTCCAATCCCCCGCTGCCCGTGGGCCAAGCTGATCAAGCCGCCCCTCTGTTCGGCCCAAAGGCAAGCGATCCTTCCACGCCCTCTTCCGCAAGCGCTCACCCGGAGCTGGCCGAATTTTCGAGCCGGCTGGAGAAGTTTGCGGGAGCAGAAACGAACCTCAAAGTTTTCGGAAATGAATCGCCGCAGGCCACGGCACCGGAGAAGTTCCCGACGGGAAATGCTCCAGTGGCAGCGGGCATACTGGGTAGCGGTCTGCCCAATACGGTTGTGGCTTCAGTCCAGATCCCGGCCGCACCCAAATCCGGAGACTGGGCGGACCATCCGACAAGAGACGCCATGCACCCGGCACAGGTCTCCAACACCACGATAACCGAGGTGGAGTGGCAAAAAGTCGTTGAGCCGGCACCCACGAGTGCGCAATCCTCCCTTTCATTTTCGGCAGGCCCGGCCCCTTCGCAACAGACTGACACAAAGTCGCAATCTGTCGTCACCCTCGCCAACCCCTCGCGGACGACAGCGGCCGCGGAGCCAACACCCGTCAGTGGCCCAGTATCTGCCAACTCAGGGGAAAGCACGGCCCACACCGGCCTTGCGGACTCATCGACGACTGGCCAAGGGAAATCCTGCCAACAAAGTGCGTCGGCGCCAGGAAATCAATCGCCAGACGCCAGAACATTCGCTCCCAGCCTTACCAATAATCCGGCCGCCGATCCCACCGCGAGCCTCCTCACGGCCCAGGCGCCCAGCCTTCCCGCGAGCCATGCCGGCGTCCCGGCTCCGCAGACGCCGATATCTTCCGGCCAGCCGCCCACGACACTTTCAGCCTGGCAGAGTTACGACGGCGGGGCCGGCAAAATTGTGAGGTCGGCGTCGCTCAGTGATTCTGCCCACGGTGCGGAAATGCATGTGGAGCTTCGCACCGCCGCTTTGGGGCCCATGGATGTGCGCGCCGTCTTGCGCGAAGGGACGGTGGGGGCGGAGATTCACGTCCAGGGTCAAGAAGCCCACACGCTGCTGGCGGCAGGCCTGCCTTCGCTCGAACGTGCCCTGGAAGAGCGAAACCTGCGCGTGGAAAACATCGCCGTTTACCAGGATCACGCAGGAGGAGGAATGAGCGAGGGAGAGAAACAAGATCCTCATTCGGGTTCTTCCCCCTCACCGCAGCGCCAAATCCTGCCGTGGGACAATGCGCCCCAGCGCAGCAGCGCGGCGAGAGGATCTCTAGAAGATGAGGAATTAGCCAATCCGGCAGCCGGTCTGAGCGTTCGAGCGTAGCCGGGGCCGAAGGAGAATGATAGCCATGATAATCAATAGCCTTCACACGTACGACACGACTCCGAGCACCAAGAGCACCAGCAACCCCACGTCAGCCAGTTCTTCAACCTCGACCGATGGTCTGAATCCCAACGACTTCATGACTCTCCTGGTGGCGGAGATTCAAAACCAGGATCCGACGCAACCCATGGATCCGACAACTTTCATGTCGCAGCTCGTCCAATTGAATCAACTCGAACAAGTGGCCGATATCAACCAGGTCGTGCAGCAGTTTAACGCCGCGTCAACGACGCTGGGTTCCACACCCACAACGAATTAGGAGGAGAAACATGTCATCCTTTTCCACATCGCTTTCCGGTCTCGACGCCGAGGAACAGGCTCTCTCGGTTATTGCTAATGATTTGTCGAACCTGAACACCACGGCGTTCAAGACGGGGACGCCCATTTTCAGCGACTTGTTTTACCAGATGTTGGGCACCGATGGGGCCGGTGACCCGGTGCAAGTAGGGGTTGGCGCCACGATGCGTTCCGTCGACTCGCCGTTTACGCAAGGCAGTATTTCCACCACCGGTGTACCGACGGACGTTGCCATCCAGGGGAACGGGCTCTTTGTACTGGAGAGGAGGGGTACGCAAGTTTACACCCGCGCGGGTAATTTCACTTTGAATGCGCAAGGGAATCTTGTGGACAGCAATGGGAACTATGTGATGGGCTACCCCGCTGTGAACGGTGCCGTCAGCACCAGCCAGTCCCTTGCCCCGATCGTCATTTCCAGTGGCCAGAACTATCCTCCCAACGCCTCTTCCAACGTGCAACTGGATATGAACCTGGACTCATCGGCCACGTTGGGGACGGCGACGGGGACGCTGACGGTGCCGCCTCCGCTCCCCGCCGCGGGCCAAACCGTTACCGTTGGTGGAACGACCTACACCTTCGCGTCAACCATTACGCCCCAAAGCGCGGCCGACACCGTTCTGATCGGGCCCGACGTCGCATCGACCCTTGCCAACCTGGCGGGCGCCATCAACGCGTCCTCAACGGGGGGGCAGGCGGCAGGCAAAACCTACGGCTCGGGCACCATCGCCAACACCACGGTCATGGCCACGGGTTCCACGGCCACCGGTCTCAACCTGCAAGCAAAAAATACTGGGGCACTGGGCAATTCCGATGTTACCTCGACCAACTGGACTGCCGGTTCGTTCGGGGGCGGAAACCTGTCTGGAGGCGTGACCGTCAAGACGGCGACCGCGACCTTCACGGTGCCGCCAGCAACTCTCCCCACTGCGGGCCAGACTGTTACCATCGGTGGAACGACCTACACCTTCGTGTCAGGCGCCAACAACCTGACCGCAGCCGACGATGTTTTGATCGGAACCGACGTCCCATCGACCCTTGTCAATCTGGTGGGCGCCCTCACCGCCTCCCAATCGAATGGGCAGGGGCCAAGCCAGACCTACGGCCCTCTCACCAGCGAGAACACCTCCGTCAATGTCACGGGTTCTACAGCCAACACCATCACCTTGACTGCACCTACGAGTGGGGCAGTTGGCAACTCCACTCCCCTCTCGTCCACATGGGGGGCATTCGAGGTCGCAGACCTGACTGGAGGCGCGAACAATCAATCGGCGAGCGCGACTCTCACTTTGTCGGCGGGGGCTCTCCCCCCGAGCGCCGGCCAGACCGTTACCATTGGGGGCACAACCTACACCTTCGTGTCAGGCGCCAATAACCTCGCCGCGGCCAACGATGTTTTGATCGGAGCCGACGCTGCAACGACCCTTGCTAACTTGTTTGGCGCCATCACCAAGTCCACCACGGCGCCACAGGGGCCAAGCAGTACGTATGGCCCGGACACCAGCGCCAACAGCTCGGTCACCGCCTCGTTGAACGCTGTGACCAACACCATCACCCTGACCGCAGCTAACAGTGGGGCAGGGGGCAATTCCACTGCCGTCTCGACCAATTGGAATGGGGCTTTGTTCGCGGGCGGAGACCTGGCGGGAGGCATGGACGGTCAGTTGGCGGCCGGGACCCTCACTGTGTCGCCTCCGCTGCCGACCGCAGGCCAGACCGTTACCGTCGGTGGAACGACTTACACCTTTGCGTCAACGATCACCAACGCCAGCGCGGCCAACACCGTTCTAATCGGACCCGACGTCACATCGACCATGGCCAACCTGGCGGGCGCTATCAATGCGGAGACCACAGAGGGGCAGGGTGCAGGCATTACATACGGCAACGGCACCGTCGCCAACCCCTCGGCCACTGCCACTAATCCTACGGGCACCACACTCACCCTGCAGGCAACTCAGAATGGGGAAGTTGGCAATAGTGTTCCCACTTCCACCAACTGGAAAACCGGCACCGGGATTAGCGGTTCGTTCGGGGCCGTAGACCTGTCGGGAGGCGCGGACGGTCAGTCCTTTAGCACACCCATAACCGTTTATGATTCACTCGGCAACAGCCACGTCCTCAATTTTAGTTTCACCATAAATTCACCGGGAACCTGGTCCTATCAGATCACGATTCCAGCGTCGGACGTTGGGACCAAGGGCGCCCCCCAGGTAGTAGGAAGCGGGACGTTGCAGTTCGACTCGTCTGGGAATTTGATTTCACCCTCGGCAGATGTGACGGGGATTGATATCAGCGGGCTGGCTGACGGGGCAAAAACCATGAGCCTCGATTGGCAACTCTTCAGTTCACCGGGGAATAGCGTCATTACCCAGACGGCAGAACCTTCGGCCACCTCCGGAACAGAGCAGAATGGCTATAGCGCGGGAACTTTGAAGAGCTACTCCATTAACTCTTCCGGGGTCATTGACGGGGTTCTCTCGAACGGCCAAACCGTTGCCTTGGGCCAGATTGCGCTCGCCACCTTCCCGAATTACGACGGCCTGACCAACCTCGGATCAGACGACTACCAAGCGAGTTTGGCTTCCGGGGCTCCCAGCATGGGAACGCCTGGAACCGGTGGCAGTGGAACCCTGGACGGGGGCTCGCTGGAGGCGTCCAACGTTGACATCGCTACGGCATTCACCATGCTCATCCAGGCCGAACGCGGATACGAAGCCAATGCCAAGGCGATCACTACGGCCGACAATGTGATGCAGGCCTCCATCAACTTGATACAGGGTTAGGGTAGCGTAAGTCACTACTGGAAATACCGTGGGCGGCGGTCACGGATCGCCGCCCCCCAAGGCCAAAGAGAGTCACTCCCCAAAACCCCGTCCTCGGCGTCGTGACGTCGAGGGCGGGGCCCCACCTTTTTGCTCGCGCAAACGGCTCCCAAGGTTTCACCCGTGGAACGCCGAGTCTGACGGGGATATAATGCCGCGCGTGCTTTCGTATTCAGGAAATTATGATTTGGTGTCAAAAAAGGGAGGGAAATCTCTGATGAGTCTTAATCTTAACCGTCGTGAGTTTTTGGGGACGCTGGCAGCAGCCAGTGCCCTCGCGTTCCCGGCAGCGGCAAATGTCAAGGAGCCGTGGGCGGGTGTTTTCATCATCATGCAAACGCCGTTTCTCGAGAGCCTGGAGATTGACGGCGATTCCTTGAAACGCGAAACCGACTTTCTGGTTCGCTGTGGGGTGCAGGGAATGGTTTGGCCCGCAGGCGCGGGCGAGACCACCGAGCTTTCTCACGACGAGCGCGTAAAATTCGCGCGAGTCGTTGTGGAGGCGGCACGCGGCCGTACCCCTGTTCTGATCGGTGTGCACGCACCGAATAAATTCGAGGCAGCCGAGTACGCACGCGAGGCGGAGCGGATGGGGGCGGACGGCATGCTCGCGATGTCCCAAACTGACGGGTCCAATGACCCTTCAATCCTCACCGACTACTTCACCGCCATTGCTTCGGCATCGAAGCTGCCCTTGTGTATCCAAGTCACCAGCCCCGCTTTAACCGTGGATTTCCTGATTGACCTGGCCCCTAAGCTGCCCACCTTCCGCTACGTAAAAGAAGAGCAGGACCCCGTGCCCGAGCGGGTCACGCGGTACGTGAAGGAGGCGAGCGGCCTGCTGGTGCCCATGACGGGGGGCGGATCGCGAAACTTCCTGAATGAATTGGCGCGCGGCTCGCGTGGCACCATGCCGGGGGCCGGCTTCGCCGATATTCAGGCGCAGATATGGGATTGGTACCAGGCCGGCAAGAAGCGGGAATCCCGCGACCTGTTTGCGAAAATGCTGATGATGGCCGTCTTGGAACAACATACCGGGTACGTTGTGCAGAAGGAGATCCTGCGCAGGCGCGGCGTGTTCCAAACCGTTATCATGCGCAATACCCGCAAGTTCAGCATGGACGCGGGCGACTTGCACGAACTCGACGAGATCTTTGAGGTGCTAAAGCCTTATTTCCGGGTTTGATTCGGGCGTGCGAGCCAGCGTAGCGCGGACCTGCTTTTGTAGGTCCGCGGCTTTTCCGCGCGCATAGGGAATCGTTGGTACCTCAGGCCCGGAGGGCCGATAGAGAATAGCCCACGGCGTGAGCCGTGGGAAAGCGGCGGCCGCAATTTTCGTCTTTTCCAGCCCCAGAGGGGCGACAGGAAGCTTGGTGCTTTGGGCCTTCTGTCGCCCCTCCGGGGCTGGGGCTATCTCACCTTGACTTCCGGCCCCACGGCTCACGCCGTGGGCTATTTTCTGCCGCCGCTCCGCGGCTGTTATGGGCAGCCTGACGGCAACTGCTCCCAAAAACCGCGCAAACTGTGTATGAGGAGGCCTTATGGAAAAAAATCGCCGCTCTTTTCTCGGGGCTTGTCTGGCGGGAGGGGTGTTGGCTTCGTCACCGGCTGCCCGGGCCAAATCCCCTGCGGCCACCCGCCCGCAAGGGATTTTCAATGTACAGGACTTCGGAGCCGCGGCGACCGGCCAGGTCTTGGACACGAAAGCCCTTCAATGCACCATCGATGCCGCGGCTCAATCTGGGGGAGTGGTCTACTTCCCTCCCGGGACTTATCTCTCGGGGACGCTGACTCTCAAAAGTCACGTGTCGCTTCATCTCGAAACCGGCGCCATCCTGCTGGGGAGCAAGAACCTGGCAGACTACCCTGCCATCCAGCCGGCGCTCCGCAGCTACACCGATAACTATGCCAACCAGTTTCTGATTTACGGCGAGAACCTGGAGGATGTGTCTTTGCTGGGAAGGGGAACCATCAACGGCCAGGGCGGTTCGTTTAAGCGCGTCGAGCATTACGGCAACCGGCCGTTCTTGATCCGCATGGTGAACTGCCGCCACGTGCAGGTTGAGGACCTTACATTTTTGGACCCGGCGATGTGGCTTCAGCATTACCTGGCCTGCCAGGACGTGGCCATCCGCGGTTTGACGATTCACAGCCGAAGCAACGCCAACAACGATGGATTCGATATCGATGGGTGCGATAGGGTCCACATTTCCGATTGCGTCATCTCCTCGCTGGACGATGCCGTTACCCTAAAGAGCACAATTGACCGGCCCACCCGCGACGTGACCGTGACGAACTGCGTCATCAGCACGGATTGCAACGCCATTAAGCTGGGCACGGAAAGCGTGGGAGGATTTGAAAACGTCACCATTAGCAATTGTGCGGTTCATGATACGCATCTCGCGGGCATTGCCCTGGAGAGCGTAGATGGAGGCGCGCTGGAGAACCTGAACGTTTCGCACATTGTCATGCGCAACGTGAATTGCCCGATATTCCTGCGCCTGGGAAACCGCGCGCGGCCCCCCTACGACGGCGCCCCAACGCCCGGCTTGGGTTCGTTTCGCAATGTCATGATCAGCGACGTTCAGGCCGTGGGAGCGGATAGGGTCGGCTGCTCCATCACTGGCCTGCCGGAACGCGCGATGGAGAACGTCACCCTCTCGAACATCCGAATTCAACTTGCGGGTGGTGGAACCCAGGCTGACGCCGCTCGGGAAATCCCGGAAGTGCCGGCTAAATACCCTGAGTACAGAATGTTTGGAGTGTTGCCCGCCTCCGGGTTCTACTGCCGGCACGTGAAGAACCTGCGGTTGCTCAATACGCAGGTGACCCTTGAGCACGAGGATTTGCGCCCCGCCCTGGTTTGCGAGGATGTGGCAGGCCTCCGCATTTCGGATTTTGCCGCCCCCAACAGTAATCCTGTAATGGTCCTGCGCGATACACGGGAAGCCTGGCTGGAAGCCAATCGCGCTCCGCAAGGAAACCAAGTGTACCTTCGCCTGGAGGGCCAGCAGACCGAAAACATTTCCATCGCTGCCAACGACCTGCGCGCCTCCAAAAAGCCCCTCGACCTAGGGGCCGGCGTTCGACCGGATTCGGTCCTGGCGAGCCCCCCCATGCAGCCCTATCGCGGTGAGTAAAGAGCCGCTCACCGCGAAGGCGCAGCGCGGCGGAGCCGGGTGAGGGGTCCATATCGCAGTAGGGGGACGGCTTGCTACGGTTCATCCAGGAGCGATTGCACTTCGCGGCGCAAGGTGGGCAGATTGGGTACTTGCGCACTTCAAGCGGCAACATAAAGCTGTACCTGGGTCTTTTCGATCGCCTGCCGAAAATAGGGATTGCCAATCGGGCCGGGTTCAATCAACTCAATGGGCACGTCAAAGAGCCGCTCCAGGTCCTCTTGCAGTCCAAAGAAATTGTCCGCATGCTGAGCAGGACGCACCGGCTGGAACTCGACAAGGAAATCAAGGTCGCTGGACGCGAGGTCGAACCCACCGCTCGCTGCCGAGCCAAACAGAGCCAGGCGACGCACGCCGCGGTTGTTGCAAAGCGCCACCAGGTCTTTGATCTTTTCTTGCACAATCGCCGTCATCGCTCCCTCTTCCCCTATCATACCTCAGTTCGCGGCACGTACATTGTTTTGCCAAGGGTTCGCTGCCAGAAATGGCGAACGTGGCACGGACCTGTTTTGTGGGTCCACAGCACTCGGACGTGACCAAACCGAAAGTCGCAGAGCTTGAAACGCGGCTCTGCGCCAGCCTGCCGGCGGCGATTCACAACAGTTTCTCCAGGTCCTCAGTGCTGAGCTCAGCGTCGCGCATGATGCTTTTCAGGACCTTTGGGTGAAGGATTTTCGCGGCATGATATGGAATAGTGGCCCTTTTGCCGGCGGCATTCTTGTAAATCTGGTGACTACCGCTCTGGCGGGTCAGGGAAAATCCAAGTTTTTGCAATACCGTGGCCATCTGGCGGGCTGTGACGCGGGCCAACTTCGGCATTAGACGGAAACTTCGACGGTGGAGAGGCTTACGGAAACCGCTTCGGGAAATTCCTCCCCGTTCGCCAGGCGATCTTCGAGATGCAGCCGCATAGCATCCTTGATATTCGCCATGGCTTCTTCGTAGGTCTCCCCTTGGCTGTAACAGCCCTGGAGTGCGGGGCAGGAGACGAAATAGCCGTCTTGGTCGCCCTCAAGAATTACGGGAAGCGTTAGGCGCTGCATGAGAGAAGTATATTCCTTTCGCTGAGGAAATTACAACCTGTCTTCGTAGCAGGCGCAGGCCGGACCTGCTTGGATCCGCATTCACCACGCGGAACGCCGGATAGGGCAAGCCCGGCATCTCGTGATTGCATTCACCCCTTCGAACGGCGCCTCACACAAGAATCTTCGCGGTTGGACTCGTCACTCGTCACTCGTCACTTGTCACTCGCCACTGCCCTTCTCAATTCGTTTTGGCAATTGACCGTGAGTTCGTCATCGAAGGAAAAGCCCACCGTCACAAGAGCAGTGCCCGTGATGGCAACCCGCGCAAGTAAATTTGTTCGGGCGGGAGCAATCGAGATGCTAAAATGGTGGTCTGAAGCAACGGTTGTGAAGCTAAGGAGGTGACCACAGCCTATGCAAATCACTTTGGAACTGCCCGACGAAATTGCCGGAGAGCTTAAGGACTTGCCGCGCGCCCTCCTGGAGAGCTTCGCGCTGGAAGGCTATCGCTCCGGCAAGCTCACCGAGGAGCAAGTCAGGAAAATCCTAGGTTACGGAACGAGAGTGCAGGTCGACGGGTTCCTCAAGGAGCACGGCGTGTACCTGAACTCCACGCTCGAGGACCTGGATCGGGACACCGAAACGAGCCGCGAGTTCAGCACCCGATGATTGTTATCGCGGACACTTCCCCCCTCAATTATCTCATCCTCATTGGCGAAGCGGACGTGCTGCAGCGGCTTTACGGCCGGGTCGTCATCCCTGCGGCGGTTTTGCGAGAGTTACAGAATCCTCAAGCGCCGGCAAAAGTGGCAGAGTGGATAGCCCAGCCTCCAGCATGGCTTGAAGTTAAGGGAAGTACGGTCCCGTCAGATCCTGGTCTGCGCTTCCTGGGGGAAGGCGAGCGGGAAGCGATCACTCTGGCCATGCAACACCGGCAAGACGCGTTGTTGCTCATGGACGAAGGCCATGGCCGCCGGGAAGCCAGCCGGCGTAATCTCCGCATCACCGGCACGCTGGGAGTCTTGAACGATGCAGCCTCGCGCGGCTGGGTCGACCTTCCCTCCGCCTTCCAGCGCCTCCAACAAACCACGTTCCGCGCCTCACCCAGCCTGTTGCAGAGCTTCCTTGATCGAGACGCGAAGAGAAAAAGCGGACGCAAAGACCAAGCATAGCGCGGGCCTGCTTCCGCATTCACCATGCGGAACGCCGGGTAGGGCAAGCCCTACCCCTACGTCACGTGATTGCATTCACCCGTTCGAACCGCGCCTGAGGTTGTGTGACCCGGAAGTAGCCACGGCCAATTCGTCTTGGGAATTGAGCGTGGGTTCGTCAGCGAAGGGAAAACCCACGGTCACACGAGCAGTGACCGGCTACACTATACCCCCGCCGGAGATCGGCCTACAATCTCAGAAGGTCTTTGAGCTTTGATGCCACGGCGCTCCAGGCACGATTATCAATGACGCCCAGATATCGGGCCAAGCTGGAGCAATGGATAGTGGCGAGCTTGTGCAGGCGAAGCGCCGATGAGATTTTAAGGTTCGTGGAGCGGAATTCCGGCAGAGTCGGATCGAGGAGCAGGTCGGAGGGCAAGAGCCGTGAGGGAATGACGGAGGATATGTAAGCGACCAGGATCTCCGGAACGGCCCCCACCGGGTCAGTCAACAATAAGACCGGACGAGTCTTCATGCCCGGCGCATCTCCAAAAGGAAATTTGGCGAGATAAATTTCACCGGGCCGCATCGAGAGGTTGTCCGTCGTTGAGGGTGTAGATGTCTTGCGCGGGGTCGTTCAGTTCGGCTGAACATTCGGATGAAACCCCGGCTGCCCAGGGGGGGCCACCTTCGTCTTCGTCCGGGATGAACACGATGACGCGCACTGAACCCGCTGGCACGCTTTGGGGCACCTCGGCATGGAGCCGGCGCTTGTCGTCAATCTCGCCCTGAAGTTCAACAGCCTTCAAGATTGGCATGAGCCGAGTATACGGCACCACCCCCGGTCGGAGCAACTTGCAACTGACGACTGACAACCGACCCTTCGTCAGTTATCAGTCATCAGTCTTCAGCAAAAACCCCGCAGTGCATGGCCCTCGATCGATTTGTCCTTAGCCCTGTCTGCTGATAGCCGACACCTACGAATCAACAACGGACCAAGGACAACTGACAAAGGAGATCTCTCTTCTGAATTCTGGATGATGAACAGAAATCGGGCAGTGGTGGCGCTCCGATTCGTCGGGACGGTTCGTCCCCCGCCGACAACAAAAAGGCGCGGACCTAAACATCACGCGCTACCCCTGCTCATCGAGAAGCCAGGACAGATAGTTCTCAAACGATGCATGTATAAACTGGAATTTGACAAACTTAGCGGTTTCATCGTTGCCCAAACCCCCCAGCCTGCTGAAAGTGGCCGCGACAGCCGCGTCCGGGTTGCCTACATACACGCGGAGGGGTCTGTTCTGTCCTTTAGACGCTTTCAGAATGTTGTTTCGCAAAGCCCGGCGCAGCACGAATCGGGCGAACTGGTCCTCCTTTGGTAGTGAGTAACCGATGATTCGGAGAGATGTCGCGCGGGAAAGAGATCTGAAGACCGACCTCCATGTCTGCCTCAAGAATGGCTCGTTGAATTCTTTGTGCCAAACTGGCGGTACAATTACAGGAAGGACGTCCAGCAATTCCGGGTTCTTGCTGAGCCTGAAATA
>JBEKNU010000040.1:0-33778 GCA_049522495.1 Terriglobia bacterium | reverse complement strand
AGTCGAAAGCGGAATTGGTTCAGGTGAAGACAAACGGTTTCGAGCCCAAGATCGTGGCGTTTTTCTGTAATTGGTGCACCTATTTGGCGGCGGACCTGGCGGGAACCTCGCGGGTTAAGTACGCGCCCAACATCCGCGTCATCCGCACGATGTGCTCCGGCCGAGTGGATCCGCAATTTGTGCTGGATGCCTTCGCCCGCGGCGCAGACGGCGTGCTGATTGGCGGCTGCCACCCGGGCGACTGCCATTATCAGGAAGGCAATTACAAGGCCTTACGCCGAGTGCGCATGCTCCGGCGCGTTTTGCATGAGATGGGAATCGAAGATGAGCGCTTTCGCCTGGAGTGGATCTCTGCCTCGGAAGCCGAGCGCCTGAAATCGGTGGTGAACGATATGGTGGAAAAGGTCCGCGCGCTGGGGCCGCTGAAAGCAGTGACGAGTGACAAGTGACGAGTGACGAGCAGAAGCAGCAGAGACGGTGAGGAGTGACGGGATATGGAAGTTGTGCGCAGCATCGAAAGCCCAAGCTGGGTAAGGCGGGAAGTTCTTGCTCGCTCGTCACTCGTCACTCGTCACTTTGGGAGGAGCGATGAGCGAAAACGCAAAACCTAAGGTCGCCTTCTATTGGTGTGCCTCGTGCGGGGGCTGCGAGGAGACGGTTCTGGATCTCGACGAAAGAGTGCTGGAGGTCGTCGCGGCGGTGGACATCGTGTTCTGGCCCGTGGCCCTGGATTTCAAGCGGCGCGATATGGAAGCCCTGCCCGATGGGTCCATACTGGCGGCCTTCGTGAACGGCGCGGTCCGTACCAGCGAGCAGCAGGAGATGGCCCATCTGCTTCGCAAGAAAGCCAAGGTGGTGGTGGCATTCGGGTCGTGCGCGCAACTGGGTGGTATCCCCGGTTTGGCGAACCTTTCGTCGCGCCAGGGTGTCCTCGAGTCCTCTTACTGTGAGTCGCCCTCGACGGTGAATCCGGAGAAAACATTCCCGCAGACTCTGCACAAGGAAAATGGATTCTCCGTAACCTTGCCGGAATTCTTTGAGACCGTCCGCTCGCTCGACCAGGTGGTTGACGTCGATTACTACTTGCCTGGGTGCCCGCCCACACCGAAGATTCTGTGGGATGCCGTTCACGTGCTGCTCAGCGGGAACTTGCCGCCGAAAGGCACGGTGCTCGCTCCCGACCGCGCCCTCTGCCATGAATGCCCGCGCGAGGGTACCCGCCCTGAGAAACTCACCTTAAAAGAGTTCAAGCGGCCCCAGGATGTGATGATCGATGAGGAGACGTGCCTGCTGGCGCAAGGGGTGGTGTGCCTGGGACCCGCAACCCGCAGCGGCTGCGAAGCGCTTTGTCCACAAGGCAACATGCCGTGCACGGGGTGTTTCGGCCCCACCAGCCGGGTTCGCGACTATGGGGCCAAGGCCTTGTCCGCGATCGCTTCCATCATCGACAGCAACGACGAAAAAGAGATCGAGAAGATTGTGCAGACGGTTCCCGACCCGGTCGGAACGTTTTACCGTTATAGCCTTCCGTCTTCGTTGCTGAGGCGGAAGAAGATGGTAGAGGCCGTGACGAGTGACAAGTGACGAGTGATGAGCAACCAAAGGACGAAATTCGAAACTCGCGCGATTCTCGTATTGGGATTTTCGAATTTCGGTTATTGCTGGCTCGTCACTTGTTACTCATCACTGAACTTACGAGGTGACCAGAAATGCCTGAAAATGAAACCGCTGGCCGACGGATTACAATCGATCCGATCACGCGACTGGAAGGCCACGGAAAGATAGAGATCTTCCTTAATGAGCAGGGAAGCGTGGATCGCGCATTTTTCCAGGTCCCGGAGTTGCGCGGTTTCGAGAAGTTTGCGCAAGGGCGCCCCGCTGAGGAGATGCCGCAGATTACCTCGCGGATTTGCGGCGTGTGCCCCACCGCGCACCACATGGCGTCCACCAAAGCTCTGGATGCTCTGTATCGGGTTACCCCGCCGCCCGCTGCCAAGAAGATTCGCGAGCTGTTTTACTCTTGCTTTGTGGTGGAGGACCACGCGCTTCATGTGTACTTCCTGGGAGGTCCCGATTTCATTGTGGGACCCAAAGCTCCGGCGGCAGAACGCAACGTGCTTGGCGTTATCGCCAAAGTAGGCGTCGAGGTCGGCCAAAAAGTGATCGGGATGCGCCGCAAGCTGCGTGAAATCATGGCGGCGATTGGCGGCAAACCCGTCCATCCAGTGTTGGGGCTGCCCGGAGGAGTCGCCAAGCACATCAGTGTGGCCGAGCAGGGGAAAATCAAGGAGGTCGCCAAAGAAGCTGTCGCCTTTGCCAAGTTCACGCTGGAAACCTTTCAGAAACTGGTCCTGGAGAATGGCGAGTACGTTGAGCTGATCCGCTCCGATGCTTACACCCATCGAACTTATTACATGGGAATGGTGGATCAGGCCAACAAAGTGAATTTCTACGATGGCTCCGTTCGTGTGGTCACCCCAACCGGCGGGGAGTGGGCCAAATTTGCGCCGGAGAAGTATCTCGATTACATCGCAGAACACGTGGAGCCGTGGAGCTACATCAAGTTCGCCTATCTCAAGCCGGTGGGCTGGAAGGGCTTCTCCGAGGGGGCGGACAGCGGCGTGTATTGCGTGGCCCCACTTGCTCGGCTGAATGCGGCGGAGGGGATGGCTACTCCGCTTGCGCAGGAAGCCTACCAGCAGTATGTGGCCATGCTGGGCGGCAAGCCGGTTCACCACACCTTAGCGAACCATTGGGCTCGCGTCATTGAACTGCTCTATGCGGCGGAACGCCTGGAAGAGCATTCCAGGGACCCGGAGATCACCAATCCGGAAATCCGCACCCTGCCTACGGAGACACCGCACGAGGGCATCGGCGTGGTCGAGGCTCCCCGCGGAACCTTGATTCACCATTATCAGACGGATGATCGTGGGTTTATCACCAAGGCCAACCTGATTGTGGCTACTCAAAACAACGCCGCGCGCATGGCGATGAGCGTCGAAAAAGCCGCCAAAGGGCTTATTTCCAATGGGATCGTTTCGGAAGGCATCTTGAACATGGTGGAGATGGCTTTCCGCGCCTACGACCCCTGCCACGGGTGCGCCACCCATTCGTTGCCTGGAAGTATGCCCTTGATGGTAAGGGTTCACGATAGCCACGGCGATGTCCAGTCGACCCTGCGGCGCGATTGGGATGGCAAGATAAGCAAACGCTAGGTGTCAGGCGCCAAGTGTCAGGCTTCCGTCTTCTCCGCATTGGCAAGGAGAGGAGCTTTATTGGTGCTTTGGTGGTAAGCCATTGTCCTGCATGAGGTTCCGATTCATGATACCTGGCACCCGGCCCCTGACGCCTTCCTAGTGATTCCCATGCCCCCTCCAATGCGCATCCTTTGCTTGGGTAATGAGTTGCTTGCCGACGACGCCTTCGGTTTAGCGGCGGCGGAGGAGCTTCGGCGGCGTTTCCCCCAGATGGAAGTGGTTTTCAGCACCGACTCCGGCTTCCATCTACTTGACAATCTATTAGAGACTGATTTAATCGTTGTAATCGACTGTATTCAGACTACTACCGTTCCCCCCGGAACTCTTTACATACTGCGAAGTTCGGACATGAAGTCCTCCTTTGGGCCCTCTCCCCACTACGTCGGACTGCTTGAGACCCTCCAGTTGGCCAAGGAATTGCTACTTAATGTCCCGAAAGATGTCATAATCCTGGCGGTAGAGGCGGCGGACTGTTTGACCTTAGGTGGCAAGATGCACGACGCGGTGAAGTCGGCTGTGGGACTGGCTGCCGACTTGGTGGCGGAAATAACCCACAATTGGAAGCCAGCCGACGCCCACCGCGACAAAGATTCCGGGGACGGTTTAACGCGGGCCATTGCAACCGTGTCGGCCCGTTGGGGTTCGGAGCGGCTTGTGGTCATCTAACGTCCCCGGATGTTTTTCCAACCTTCCATCCTTCTACCCAGAAATGAGCGACCATGTGCCTGGCGATTCCGGGAAAAGTCCTCCATAAGGAAAGCCGCGAGGGCGCGCTGATCGGCCGCGTGGATTTTGGCGGCATCATGCGCGAGGTTCAGTTGGATTTTGTCCCGGAGGCGGAGGTGGGTGACTACGTGATCGTCCACGTGGGCTTCGCTCTGAGCCGGCTTGACGCGCAAGAGGCCACCCGCACCCTCGAACTGCTCAAAGAAATGGGCGCGCTCGAGGAGGAGGGGCTGGAAAATAACGGGACAAGTGACGAGTGATCAGCAACCAAAAGACGAAAATTGAAACTCGAAATTCGAAACTCGCCGCGTTTTTCGAGTTTTGATTTTCGAATTCCCGGCCTTGCTGGCTCGTCACTCGTTACTTGTCACTCGTCACTGCTCTTTCGGGCTTCTGACTCCAAGCTTGGGAAAGGTGTGAAACGCCCAATGAGTAACGACAAGCCTTCGCTGGAACAACTCGCCTGCCCGGTACCTTTGCCCGCGCAAGACAAGGTTCTGCTCGGACACGGCAGCGGCGGCCGCCTGAGCGCCGAATTGCTGCAAAAAGTGTTCCTGCCGGCTTTCCAGAACCCGGCGCTGAACAGCCTGAACGATCAGGCGCTGGTGAGTGTGGATGGAGTGCGTTTGGCCTTCACCACCGATTCGTTTGTGGTCAAGCCTCTGTTCTTTCCGGGAGGAGACATCGGTTCACTCGCCGTGAATGGCACGATTAACGACCTGGCCGTGGGAGGCGCCGAACCTCTTTACCTCAGCGTGGCGTTCATTCTTGAGGAAGGCCTGCCGTTTGAGACGCTCCAGCAGGTGGTGGCATCGCTAAGCCGGGCGGCGCAGGAAGCGGGAGTGGCGGTGGTCACCGGCGACACCAAAGTCGTCGAGAAAGGCAAGGGCGACGGGCTCTTCATCAATACCTCGGGGATTGGGCGCGTCCTTCCCGGCATTAACCTGTCCGCCGACCAGGCTCGGCCCGGCGATTCCATCATTCTCAGCGGGTCGATTGGCGAGCACGGCATCACGATTCTTTCCCAACGTGAGGGTTTGGAATTTGAGAGCCCCATCACCAGCGATTGCGCCCCGCTGCACACGCTCGTGGCCGCAATGCTGAAGGCGAGCCCGGCCATTCGTTGCATGCGCGATCCCACGCGCGGCGGCCTATCCAGCGCGCTGAATGAGATTGCCGCACAGTCGCGTGTGGGCATGGAGCTGGAAGAATCCACCATTCCTATTCAGGAAGCCGTGCGGGGCGCCTGCGAGCTTCTGGGGCTCGACCCTCTCTACGTGGCGAACGAAGGGAAACTGGTGGCCATCGTGGACGCGGGACATGCGGAACGAATCCTGGCCGCCATGCGCGCGCATCCTTTGGGGAAGCAGGCGCGAATCATTGGGCGCGTGAATCAGGCGAATCCGGGCCTGGTGATCATGCGGACATCGCTCGGAACCACCCGCATCGTCGATATGCTTTCCGGGGACCAATTGCCAAGGATTTGTTGAAGGAGTGAAAAGTGACGAGTGACAAGTGATGAGTGACGCGCCAGCAAGGACCGAAATTCGAAAATCGAAGCTTGAAAATCGCGGCGAGTTTCGATTTTCGCCTTTCGGTTGCTCGTCACTCATCACTTGTCACTCGTCACTCTTCGTCAAGCCATGCATGAACTCAGTATTGCCAGCGCCATTCTCGACGCCGTGCGCAAGGAGGGGGAAAAACGCCCCGGCGCGCACGTGAACAAGGTGGGTGTCCGCATCGGGGCATTGTCCGGAGTGGAACCGGAGGCGCTCAGTTTCGGCTTCAGCGCTCTGGTGCAGGGCACTGATCTTGATCCGTTGGAGCTGGTGATTGAGCCCGTCCCCCGACGCCAGCGATGCCCCGCCTGCGACTTTACCTTCGAAGTTACGGAGGACAGCCTGGCGTGCTCTCGCTGCGGGCGCATGGAAACGCAATTCGCCGGAGGCGATGAACTGGACATGGCGTACCTGGAAATTGAAGAGCAGTGAAGAGCTAACAAGGACCGACACTCGAAAATCGAAAATCGAAACTCGAAAATCGCACCGAGTTTCGAATTTCGATTTTCGATTTTCGTCTTCCGTTGCATGTCACTCGTCACTGCACTTGGGAGGAATGATGGACCGCATTCCGTTAGAGAAGAAAGTTCTGAGTGAGAACGATCGCATTGCTGCCCGGCTGCGGGAGAGTTTTCATGAGCACGGAATTCTGTGTGTGAACTTGATCAGCTCGCCGGGGTCGGGGAAAACCTCGTTGCTGGAGAGAACCCTCGAACGTTTCCCCAAGGGTGCGCGTGTCGCGGTGTTGACGGGAGATATTCAGACGGACAACGACGCCCGGCGTCTGGCGCGTTTCGGCTTTCCGGCCAAGCAGATCACCACCGGAGGCACCTGCCACTTGGATGCTCTCCGGGTGGAGCGCGCGCTGGCGGATTGGCCGCTCGAGAATCTTGACCTTCTCATCATCGAAAACGTTGGGAACCTGGTTTGCCCCTCCAGCTACGACCTCGGTGAGGCGGCAAAGATCGTGATGCTGAGTGTGGCGGAAGGCGAAGACAAGCCGTTAAAGTACCCTTCCATCTTCGCGAAGTCTGAATTGCTCGTCCTGAATAAGATCGATCTGCTTCCCTACGTCTCCTTTGACATGGCGCGGGCGCGCGAGTATGCGAGGCAGATTCATCCCGGCATGGAGATCCTGGAGGTTTCCTGCACGACCGGCCAAGGGCTGGACCAGTGGATCCAGTGGCTCGAAAAACGGCGAAAGGCAGTGACGAGTGACAAGTGAGGAGTGACAAGCAATCGAAACTCGGCGCGATTTTCGAGTTTCGATTTTCGGGCCTTGCTGGCTCGCCACTCGTCACTTGCCACTGTTCTTATGCGGAAAGCCATTGAAATTGCGGGGATCGTTCAGGGCGTGGGGTTTCGCCCCTTTATCTACCGGCTGGCTACTGAAAACAATCTGACGGGATTTATCACCAACACTGAGGCAGGCGTTTCTATCGAAGTGGAAGGCGCCGCAGAGGCCGTCGCGGCATTCCTCGCGCGGCTGCCCAAAGAAGTGCCCCCGCTGGCGCGCATCACCAGCATGGTGGTTGCGGATCGACCTTCGAACCGAGACGTTGATTTCCGCATCCTGCCGAGTCGCTCCGGGGAAGAGCGCAGAGTTTTGATTGCCCCCGACGTCGCTATTTGCAGCGACTGCCTGTGCGAGCTGCTCAATCCCGCGGACCGCCGATTCCGCTACCCCTTCATCAATTGCACCAACTGCGGCCCGCGTTACACCATCGTGCGCGATATCCCCTACGACCGCGCCAAGACCTCAATGGCGGTCTTTCCCATGTGCCCGGACTGCCAGCGCGAATACGACGACCCGCGCGATCGCCGCTTCCACGCCCAACCGAATGCCTGCTGGAAATGCGGCCCGCACGTGGAGTTGTGGGATAGCGCGGGGCAACGAATCGAAGCCGCCGATCCCATTCTGAAAGCCATTGAACTGCTCGCCGCAGGGGAAATTGTGGCAGTCAAGGGCTTGGGAGGATTCCACCTGGCCGTGGATGCATTGAATGAGGCTTCCGTGGCGCGCCTGCGCGAAAGAAAGCGGCGAGTGGAGAAGCCCTTCGCGATTATGGCGGCGAGACTTGCGGACGCGGAAGAACTCTGCCGGCTGGATGATGCCTCGCGGAACCTGCTGCAAACCCCGGCGCATCCCATCGTCCTTTTGAAGAAGCAACAACCGGAGCGCCTTGCCCCCTCCGTGGCGCCGTTCAACCGCGATTTGGGGGTGTTCCTGCCTTACACTCCCTTACACCATCTGCTGTTTGCGGGGAAGCGCTTTTCGGCCCTGGTGATGACCAGCGGAAATATCTCGGAAGAACCCATCGCCATCGATAATGCGGAAGCGGTGGAGCGATTGCGCGGCCTCGCGGATTATTTTCTCGTGCACAATCGTGAAATCCTCTTGCGCGCCGATGATTCCGTGGTGCGCGTCGCGGGCGGGCGCGCGCGGCAGGTGCGCCGGTCGCGCGGCTATGTGCCGGCGCCCATCTTTCTGAAGCAAGAGTTGCCGCCGGTCTTGGCGGTCGGCGGTGAACTGAAGAACACCATTTGTCTCACCCGCGGCCGCGAAGCCTTTCTGAGCCAGCACATCGGCGACCTCGAGAACTTGGAGAGCTACAAGTTTTTTGGGTCAACGGTGGCGGGGCTCGAACGCATTTTGGAGGTTGAGCCGCAGATCCTCGCCTATGATTTTCATCCCGATTATTTTTCCACGCGCTGGGCCCTGAAGCAGGGGGGCATGTCGTGCGTGGGCGTTCAACATCACCATGCCCACATTGCAAGCTGCATGGCGGAGAACCACCTCGACGGGCGCGTCATAGGCTTTGCTCTCGATGGCACAGGATACGGACTGGACGGAAACGTTTGGGGCGGGGAAGTGCTGGTTGGCGATTATCGCGGCTTTGAGCGACTTGCCCACTTGGAGTACATCCCCATGCCGGGAGGGTCCGCCGCAATCATTGAACCTCAACGCATGGCAATCAGTTACCTGTTTCACCATTTTGGCCGGGAGTTCTGGGATTGGGAGATTCCTTTCGTGCGGGCACTGGACCGCCCCCGGACCGATACCTTGCTTCGGCTGATCGAGCGCCGGGTCAATTCTCCCCTGACCTCAAGCACCGGCAGGTTGTTTGACGCCGTCGCGGCAATGGCCGGAGTTCGCGAACGCGTCAACTATGAAGCCCAGGCAGCCATTGAACTGGAAGGCGCCCTGGAAGAAACGGGAGGGAGCAGCGGTTATCCCTTGGCGATTCGCGAAGAGAGCGGCGGCTGGATCATCGACACTCGCCCCATGTTTGTGGCGCTTGCCCAGGATATGCGTGGTGGCGTCCACACCGGCATCATCAGCTATCGATTCCATCTGGGTTTTGTGGATGTCCTGGCGCGCGTGGCGGAACTGGTGCGCGTGCGAACCGGGCTCGACCGGGTTTGCTTAAGCGGCGGGTCGTTCCAGAACTGTTTTCTCGCCGAACATCTTCAAGCGCGCCTGGAGCGCGAGGGCTTCCAGGTGTTCACGCACGCCGAAGTCCCCTGCGGAGACGGCGGCATCAGTTTGGGGCAAGCGTTGATCGCCGCTCACCGTAAGGGATAAAACACATTTCTTGAAACCAATGTGGCGAAATGCGCCGGAAGGCCCCTCGGCGGACGGTCGTCATCAATTTGGCCACGGCTGTGCGCCGTGAGCCGCAGGACGTCGCCACTAACGCGGCATCGGTGGAGTATACTGCGGTGGCTCGGGCCGCCAAAATGGAAATTGTGGCCTTTTAAATAACTGCTTTTTGAGGGGGCTGATGAAATCAAAAACTGTTTTGATCGTCGTGGCGGCTTGGGCGGGATTGAGCGCCCTTTGGGCGCAGAGCACGCCCTCGCCAGCACTGCTGGTCCTTGCCAAGAGGGACCGTTCTCTGGCGATTGTTGATCCAGCGACACTGAAGGTCGTGTGCCGGGTGCCTGCCGGGCCTGATCCGCACGAAGTCGTTGCTTCCCCCGATGGGAAGATCGCGTACATGTCCAATTACGGCGGGGGGGCTTACAACACGATTTCGGTGGCCGACCTGGTGGCGCAGAAATCGCTTCCGGCGATTGACCTCGGTGCATTGCACGGACCCCATGGTCTGTGGTTCGCCGGCGGCAAGCTGTACTTCACCGCGGAGGCGAACAAGGTGATTGGCCGATACGATCCGTCCACAGGGAAAATTGATTGGATTCTGGGCACAGGTCAGGACCGGACGCACATGGTTGTCGTGGCAAGTGGCCTGGATCGCATTTTCACATCCAATGTCAGTTCGGCCACCATCAGCATTATCGATAAGGTGACCCGACCCTTCGGCCCTCCCGGGCCCCCACCGGGTGTGCCAAACGGCCAGCCTCCTCCATCAGGTGGACCGAACGGGCCTCCCCGGGGCCCCAGGGCGCCCGATTGGGAGCAAACCGTCATCGCCGTGGGCAGAGGATCGGAAGGCTTTGACGTAACTCCGGATGGCAAGGAGCTGTGGGCTGCGAACGCTCAGGACGGCACGATTTCCATCATTGATATCTCCGGCAAGAAGGTGGCTCAAACTTTGGACGCCAACGTCAGAGGGGCCAATCGGCTGAAGTTCACTCTCGATGGCAAGCAGGCTTTCGTTTCCTCTCTGGGCGGCGCTGACTTGGCGGTGTTCGACGTTAGCACCCGCTCGGATGTCAAACGGATCAAGCTTGGACGTGGAGCGGCCGGCATCCTGATGCAGCCCGACGGCGCGCGCGTCTACGTTGCCTGCAGCCCGGATAATTATGTCGCGGTCATCGATTTAACGACGCTGGAAGTTGTGGGCCACATTGATGCCGGCCAGGAACCCGACGGCCTGGCATGGGCGACGCGGCAGTAAGCGCGAGCAGCAAGTGTAGCGCAGACCTCCGCCTTTGAGGTCTGCGGCTCTTCCCATGAATCGCGTAGCCCATCCTGACGTTGAGGGTCCGTCTTCTGGATTCGCGGTATGTATATGGGAAGAGCCGCGGACCCCAAAAATGGGGGTCCGCGCTACGACCGTACCGCTCCCACCCTCGCGGGAATGACCCCATGTGGGAGCACTCGGGTCTCGCAAATAACACTCCGACCCACTACCTGTGGCTGAAACATGTCTACGTCTGGGGCCTTCTTCGCCTAGCCGCGAGCCCGATGGCAATCCAGGCAGTCAAGGCCCCGTATTCGTAGAGGGTGAAGTGCCCGGGGATGGAGGGAACGAATTTCATCAGGATCAGGGCCGCGCACACCGCGAGCCCCAGGCAAGCGATCGAGCGCGCCCTCCAACTTCTTTCCATACACAAAAATGAGGCACAAGCCGCCAGCCATCCCACGGCGGAGGCGAACGAACCGACCTCGGTAATGGGAACGAGAATGGCTTCGCCGAGAAGCGCCCCCACCACGCCAAAAGCTCCCGCGCAGAATACCGCATTCGAAGGTGTAAGTTTGAGAGGATGAAGTTGCCCGATGCGTGGGTTCACAAATCCCTCACGTCCCAAGGCGAAAAGCAGACGGCTGGCTGCAAGGAAGTTCCCATTGCAAACCTTCAACAGGGAAGCTAGGGCGGCGGCAAAGACCATGCTGATGAGCAGGCGCGAATGGAAGGCGCGCTCGAACGCTACAGCCGTTGCGAACGATTCGTGGATGAGCGACGCCCAGGGCTGCACAAAGGCGACCATGCCGATGACCGCGACATAAAACAGCCCGCCCGTCGCCAGGGCGAGCATGATGGCGTGGAAGTATCCCCGGGTGCGAAACTCCGGGTTCGCCTCCTCGGCGCATTTGGGGACGGCCTCAAATCCGGTCATGAAGTAAGGAACAACCTGCAACACCAGCAGGGTCGAAACCAGGCTCCCGTGACTGAACAGGGGAAAGAAGTTGTACGCGGAGCCGCGTTGAATACAGAACGTGCCGAACAGAAGAAACAATCCCAGCAAAACAAAAGTCATCCAGTTTTGAAAATTCGCGCTCAGCCGAATGCCTTGATAATTGAGCCAGGTGACCAGGCCGATGAGCGCCAAACCCAGGATGAGGCGCGGCAGGTAAACGGGCTGGCCGGCCACATGGTACAGGGTAAACGAATTCAAACTGGGGAACAGGTAGGCGGCGATCTTGCCTATGGCAACGGCTTCCCACGGGCAGACGATCAGATAGGCGAGGGTCATCATCCATCCCGTCGCGAAACTGACCCCGGATGGAAAAACCTTTTGTGTGTAAGCAATTTCGCTGGCGGCATTGGGAATGGCCATGACAAGCCGGCCGTAAATGTATCCGATGGGCGCCAGCGCCAAGCTTCCGATTGCGAAGGCCAGCATGGCTCCCAATGGCCCGCCGCGGCGCAGCCAGTCGTCCATGACTACGAGCCACCCCACTCCCACCATCGTGCCAAAGGCAAGAGTGAAGTAATCAACGGTGCGGAGTTTTCGGGCCAGCGAGATCATACGTGGGGACGGGCACGCAGATTTTGCTCACCAGGGCTTAGACGTAAGCAATGCACTCGATCTCAACCGGAGATGCGCCGGGCAGATCCTTGGCCGCGATGGTCGTCCGGGCCGGTGGGTTCGCAGGAAAGTAAGAGTGGTAGACCTTGTTCATGGCGGCGAAATCCGTAATGTCGGTCAGGAACACCGTGCACTTCAGTACTTTGTCCATCGACGAGCCGGCGGCTTCCAGAACCGTCTTCAGATTTTCCAGGCATTGCTTTACTTGATTCTCGATCGGTCCCGGAACCAGCTTGTGAGTTTGGGGATCCTGTGCGCCCGAACCGGAAAGGAAGAGCAGATTTCCCAGTTGGGTGGCGGGGCTAAAGAGGGACGCCGGCGTGAGCGGCTCGCCGGGCCGGGTGACGACCTTTTTCTGGGTTGCCGGCATGCCCGGTGCGGTGGAAGCAGGCATGGCAAGCGTGCCGGCTCCAATCGCCGCCGCGCCGGCGAGGGAGCCTTTTAGAAAGGAACGACGAGGGGGTTTTGGGGTGCGCATGATAGACCTCTCTTGTAAGGTGCGATTTCTTTCGAATGAAAATCAATACTCCCAGCGTGCTTCGGTCCGCCAGCCTGGCGAATACTCACTGTCCATAAGTGCAAAGGTAATCCAGTAGCTTGCGAAACGCCACGCCGCGGTGAGACACAGAGAATTTCTCCTTCGGAAGCATTTCCGCAAAGGTCTTCCCCAGGGAAGGGTAAAGCACGTAAGGGTCGTACCCGAAGCCGCCGGTGCCCCTTGGTTCGTCGATGATCACGCCATCGGCTCGCCCTTCCACAACGGTGAGCACCTGCCCGGCTTCCGCCAAAGCAATCACACAAAGGTAATGGGCGGCGCGATTAGCACGCCGACCCGATTGCTGTAAGGGCTCGCCATGGCGTACCCCTACTTCGAGTTGGTGAATTTCCGCCAGCAACCGCTGGTTGTTCTGCTCATCGGTGGCTTGGGGACCGGCAAAGCGCGCGGAATAAACTCCCGGCGCGCCATCGAGCGCGTCCACACAGAGGCCCGAGTCGTCAGCAAAGACCCATCCCGGGGAGTTCCGGCTGTAATAAACGGCTTTCTTGCGGGCGTTCTCCTCAAAGGTTGTCCCATCCTCGACGCAGGCGGCGAAATCCGCGAAACCGGGCAGCGCCTCAACCGCTACGCCTCGCGCGGCGGCTGCCTCGCGAAACTCGCGCAACTTGCCGGGGTTGGAAGAAGCCAGGAAGAGTGACGAGTGACGAGTGACGAGTGACGAGGCAGAGTACAGGTCTGCGAACGTCGAATTCCGACCCTCGGACTTGGTCAATGGTTTTCCGTTACTCGTCACTGGCCACTTCTTGCTGCTGCTCGCTTTTGCTCGTCACTCGTCACTTGTCACTCGTCACTGTCTTTAGTATCGATTTCTGAACCTCGATTAAATGCTGAATGGCGGGCCGCGCCAGTTCCAGCAACTTGTTCAGGTCATCTGTGCTGAACGTGCGCCCTTCGGCGGTGGCTTGGGTTTCCACCAACCTGCCGGCACCGGTCATCACCACGTTCATATCCACTTCGGCGCAGGAATCTTCAGCGTAGCTGAGGTCCAACAACATCTCTTCGCCCACGATGCCCACGCTGATGGCGGCCAGATAATCCTTAAGGGGGTGACCCTTCAGCGAGCGCTGGGTTTGCAGCTTTTGGATCGCCAGGCCGAGCGCCACCAGCGCACCCGTGACGGAAGCCGTGCGCGTGCCGCCGTCGGCACGGATGACATCGCAGTCAATCCACACCGTCCGCTCGCCGAGGGCCTGCATATCGACCACGGCGCGGAGCGAACGCCCGATGAGCCGCTGGATTTCCATGGTGCGTCCGGATTGGCGGCCACGTGTGGACTCACGCGGCGTGCGGGAGCTCGTAGCGCGGGGAATCATGGCGTATTCGCTGGTAATCCACCCGCTTCCGCTGCCTTTTTGGAAAGGGGGAACACCGTCATCCACCGAGGCGGTGCAGATCACCTGAGTTTCACCCAGGCGAATCAGCGCTGAGCCTTCGGCGCTGGAAATAAAGTTCGGCACAATTTCCAGGGGGCGCATCTCGGTGGCGGCGCGGTGGTCAGGCCGAATCAGCTTGCCGCCCGAGTAAAGCAGGCCGCTTAAGGGTCGAGGTGTGGGCATAAGACCTCACGGAGTGGACTTGATACGAGTGGGATCCGGGGTAAAGGCGGCGGTCAGGTCCGCGTGCCCGTCCAGGGTCTCCACTTCCTGCCCCTGGATGAGGAATCGCACTTGCTTCACCGAGGGGATATTCATCGTTATGGAATTTACAATAGAATAAATGGCCAGGGTTTCGCTCTGTATGCCGGGCTCAAAATCGCTCAGGATGTCGTTTGACAAATCCACGTAAGCCGTGCCATCGGCGGCCAGGAACACGGCGCGCAGGGTGGTGGAGGCGGGAAGGACGCGGCCATATCCCTGGTGCGAACCTTCCGCTAGCGCCAGCACGATTTGGCGCACCCGGTCGGCGTCGGCCTGCGCCCAGGTGAGGGAACGGGTTTCCGGCATGATCTTGCCTTCGTTCAACGCGGGGAAGTAAAGAGTGGCCAACTGCGTTGTGCCATTGGTCGGCTGCAAGGCGATTTGGTTCAGCTTGGCGCGGGCCGCCTCCTCGGCGCGTGGGGCGGGTTCAAGAAAGACGCGGCGGGCAAGCGAGCGCAGGTAAAATCCTCCCACTCCCAGGCCCATGAGCAGGAAGACGAGAAGGATTTTGCCGCGCCGGGTCACGGCTGGTTGCCTCCCTTCGCGAAGCTGGCAAGAGCTTGGACGACCGCCCCGGCGACCTGCTGCTGGAAGGCGGGGTTGGCGAGCGCGGTTGAGTCTTCATCGGGAGCCAGACGGCCTAATTCGATGGCTACGGCGGGGGCGTCGACATTGCGCAGGGAGCGAACGGGCGCGGTGGCGGGCAGGTCAACTTCCACGCCATCGATTAGCGCGAATTGCTGTTGGAGGGCAAGACCGAGTTGGAGGCTTTTCCCCAGCCGCGCTTCCTGCACTTGCCCCCATGGGACGAAGGGGGACGCCGGCGCGCCTCCCGCAACGGGCGCCGTGGCGGTGGGGGGCAGATAGGTGAAGAGGGTGATACGGGGAATCGCTGTGCCCAGATCGCCGGCGTGGAAGCTGAGGAAACAAATCGCGCCCGAAAGGTTGGCCGCCAGGGCGCGCTGTTCAGAGGTTACATTGATGTCACCTGTCCGGGTCAGTACCACGCGGTATTTGTCGGTCGCCAGCACCGCGGCTCGCACCCGGGCCACGTATTGTGCTACCAGGTCCTTTTCCAAAACTCCGTCGCGGCTGTGCCCACCGTTGTCCGCGCCGCCATGCCCGGGGTCGAGCGCCACAACGGGAAGAGGCGGGCCCGGAGGCGCGGCGGGCGATTCTGCCGTGATTTGCGGGGTTGGCCCCTCCGGTGAGAGCGGCGCGGGCGTCGGCGCAGGCTGGGGGGGTGGCTGAAGCGGCAGGGCCTGGGCAGAGGGGGGTGGCGGTCTCAGGACATCGGCCAGCAGAATCTTACCGCCCTCGGCCTGCATGGGATAAAAGTTGAGCCCACTCGAAGTGGGAGAAAGGATGAGCTTCGGCACGCCATCTTGATCGTCATAATGCAATTCGCTGAGGTAAGGATTCTGGAAACGATAAGAGGGCTCCATCGGTTCCATGGGGCGATCGCCCAGGAACATCACCCACTTGCCGTTGCTGGAGGCCGTGCGCACGGCGACCTTGTCCGTGAACTGCACGGTCAGCCGCGCTCCGTTGACAACGGGGTCCAGGCGCACGGTGAAGGAAGCGGGTTTGACCTCGCCAATAAAAATGCGGTTTGTCCCTTCCTGGTATTCGACCCCTTGATGCGTCAGGTGGGGCAGAACGATGGTCAGGAAATCCACCGGCACCATCCACTGGCCTGCCGACAGGCGCACCGGTTGGAGCAGGTCGTAGCTTGTCCTGTCAACGTGGACCGTCGCGTCATTCGCCCGCAACTCGATTGGGGTTGCGCCGAACCAGACTTTGAGGGAGTTTTTCTTTTCCTGAATTCCTCCGACCTTGCCCACCATGTTCAGAATCTGCAACAGAGGCAGGTATTTGGCGCCGCCCAGGCTTTCGAAGGGAAGCATTTGGTGGCCGGAGGGAAAATAGAAAATGAAGTTGTCGCTGCGGAGTTCGCGCGCCGGCCAGAAAATAGCCGCCAGGCCCAGAACAAGAATTGCCGGAACGAACAACCGGGGGCGGGGAAATCGCCGGGGGGGGGAAGCTGGCAATTCGTCGTCACCTTGGCGCCGGGGATAGGGCGCACCGCGCATGGGCATTCTGCTCAAAGGGTGATTCTATAGGAATCAGTCGAAGGCGGCAATGAGGTTTGAGGGGCGACCTTAAGGCTGAGGGCTTTTTGTTTGCAGCAGACGCGGTGATTATGTTAGCCTTAAATCTCTACTGGGTTAGAGGGCCTTCTCCACGTCCAAAGCGAATTGAAAATGTTGGGCAAAACACGTCTGAAATTTCTTCCCCCCGCCGCAATCTTGTGCGTACTGGGCTTGCAGATTTTCCCACGCATTGCGCAGACCCAGAATGCCACCACTGCCCCCAAGGTTGATTATCAGAAGGACATCCAACCGATTCTGGAAAAGAACTGCTACAGTTGCCACGCCGCTGCGTCGCAGATGAGCGGTTTACGCCTGGATAGCCGCCAAGCCTTTTTGGCTGGTGGAGCCAACGGCAAGATCGTGGTGCCCGGCAAGGCTGCGGACAGCACGCTCTACAAGCGCGTTGCGGGAATTGGCGGCCTCACCCGCATGCCCTTTGGCAGCCAGCCCCTGGCGCCTGCGGATATTGAATTGATTCGCGCCTGGATTGACCAAGGCGCGGAGATCCCTGAGTCAGCCACGGCCTACGCAGCCCCGGAATCGGCGAAGAAGCACTGGGGTTTCATCGCGCCGGTGCGGCCTGCCTTGCCCCAGGTCAACCACCAGGTCTGGGTGCGGAATCCCATTGACTCGTTCATCCTGGCGCGGCTGGAGAAGGAAGGGCTTTCGCCCTCTCCCCCGGCTGACCGCGTGACGCTGCTGCGGCGTTTGAGTCTCGACATGATCGGACTGCCCCCTACGGCGGCGGAGGTCGACGCGTTCCTTGCCGACAAGAGCCCCAACGCTTACGAAAAACAAGTCGATCGCCTTTTGAACTCGCCCCATTACGGAGAGCGTTGGGGCCGCATCTGGCTTGACGCCGCGCGCTATGCGGACTCCAACGGCTATGAGAAGGACCAACCGCGGAGCGTTTGGTTTTATCGCGACTGGGTGATCAACGCTCTCAATCGCGACCTGCCTTACAACCAGTTCATCATCGAACAAATCGCGGGCGACCTGCTGCCGCACGCCACGCAGGACCAGATTGTGGCCACGGGTTTCCTGCGCAACTCCATGATCAATGAAGAGGGTGGAATCGATCCCGAGCAGTTCCGCATGGAAGGCATGTTCGATCGCATGGACGCCATCGGCAAGGGCATGCTGGGCATCACCATCCAATGCGCGCAGTGCCACAATCACAAGTTCGATCCTCTGAAGCAGGAAGAGTATTACCGCATGTTCGCGTTTATCAATCGCGCCAACGACTCCAACATTCCGGTCTATACGCCGCAAGAGCAGATCAAACGGGAGGAGATTTTCCGCAAGACGCGCGAAATTGAAGCCTTGCTCCAGCACCAGCACCCCGCGTGGCAGGCGGACATGGCCAAGTGGGAAGAGCAGGTGAAGCAGGGACAGCCGGAGTGGACGGTGATCCGGCCGACTGTGGACGATATCTCCACGAACGGGCAGAAGTACATTGCACAGAAGGATGACTCCTTCATCTGCCAGGGCTACGCGCCCCCCAAGAGCGGCGTGAAACTGATTGTGAAGACAAACCTGCAAAATATCACGGCGTTTCGCCTGGAGTTGCTCACTGACCAGCGACTGCCACTGGACGGCCCGGGCCGCTCGCTCAAAGGAACTGCCGCTCTGACGGAGTTTAAAGTTGAGGCTGCTCCTGCCGACGCTCCCACGAATGTCACCAAGTTGAAGTTCGCGAAAGCCACCGCGGATTTCGAACAGCCGGTAATGCCGCTCGCACCCATCTTTGATGACAAATCCGGCAAGAACCGGGTGACCGGTCCGGTGGAATTCGCGATCGACGGCAAGGATGAAACCGCCTGGGGGATTGACGCCGGCCCGGGCTTGCGCAATCAACCCCGGAAAGCTGTCTTTACCCTGGCGACACCCATTTCCTATCCCCAGGGCACTATCTTCACCATATCCCTGGCGCAAAATCATGGGGGAGGCGAAGAAAGCAATAATCTCGGCCGCTTTCGTTTGTCCTTTACCAACTCGCCGGGAGCCACGGCTGACCCTTTGCCAAGGGACGTGCGTGACATCCTTTCCATTCCTGTCGCCGAGCGCACTCCCCTCCAGGTGCAGACCGTATTTGGTTATTGGCGCACCACCGTTCCGGAGTGGAAGGCTGAAAACGATCAGATTGCGGAAATCTGGCGGGGATACCCCGAAGGCTCCGCGCAACTGGTGCTGGAAACGCGCGACATGCCGCGGGAAACGCACATCCTGACGCGCGGTGATTTCCTTCATCCGACTACATTGGTTGAGCCCGGCGTCCCGGCGTTCCTGCATCCGCTCCCGCACGACGATTCCTGGAAGAACGGCCAACCGACGCGGCTGACCTTTGCGCGCTGGTTGGCGGCGCGGAATTCCCCCACCACGGCGCGTTCCATCGTCAATCGTGTGTGGCAGGCCTACTTGGGAATCGGTATTGTGGCGACCAGCGAGAATTTGGGCACCCAATGCGAGCCGCCTTCCCATCCGGAGTTGCTGGATTGGCTGGCGGTGCAATTCATGGATCAAGGCTGGAGTTTGAAGAAGCTCCACCGGCTGATTGTCACGTCGGCGACGTACCGGCAGTCCTCCAAGGTGACTCCCGACCTTGAGGAACGTGATCCCTACAATCGGCTGCTGGCGCGCGGCCCGCGCTTCCGCGTGGATGGGGAGATTGTCCGCGATATCGCTCTGAGCGCCAGCGGGCTGCTGGATCCCGCCGTGGGAGGGCCAAGCGTCTTTCCTCCCGCGCCGGATTTTCTCTTCCTTCCTCCGGTAAGTTACAGCCCCAAGCCCTGGCACGAATCCACCGGCGCCGAGGTTTACCGCCGGGCGCTTTATACGTTCCGCTACCGCTCGGTTCCTTATCCCATGTTGGAGACGTTTGACGCTCCCAACGGAGACATGTCGTGCGTGCGGCGCGCGCGTTCCAATACTCCCCTCCAGGCCCTGACCACGCTGAATGAACCGGTGTTCCTGGAAGCGGCGCGAGCCCTGGCGGCGCACACCTTGGCGGACGGCGGCAGGACGGATGACCAGCGGCTGGTTTATGCCTTCCGCCGGTGCGTTGCGCGGGCTCCAAACAACAATGAGAAGGATGAGCTGTTGGGCTTCCTGCAAAAACAGACGCGGCGCTATCAGGACGGCGATTTAAATCCGTGGGATCTGCTGGGCGGGAACGACGCGCTGGCGCCGCTGCTGCCGAAGAATGTGACGCCCGCCCAGGTGGCGGGATGGACCGCAGTTTCCCGGGTGTTGTTGAACCTGGACGAGACGATCACCAAGGAGTAGTCATGAGTTGCTCGGATCATCTGTATCGACATCTCAGCCCCAAGGAAGTGTCGCGGCGCTGGTTTCTTCGCCAATGCAGTGTAGGACTGGGTTCGATCGCCTTTGCTCAACTTCTCGCGGAAAGAGGGTACGCGGATACGATGCACGCCGACCCGCTCGCGCCCAAGCCACCGCAATTTGCGCCCAAGGCCAAGCGCGTCATTTTTCTTTTCATGGCCGGTGCGCCCAGCCACTTGGAGTTATACGACTACAAACCGCAACTGGCGAAGTTCGATGGCACCTTGCCGCCGCCCGAGCTTTTGAAAGGTTATCGTGCCGCCTTCATCAACCCCAACTCGAAGCTCATGGGCCCCAAGTTCAAGTTTGCCAAATATGGAAAATCCGGCATCGAGCTCTCGGAGTTGCTCCCGCACCTGTCCAAAGTGGTCGATGACATCACGGTGGTGAAATCGCTGGTGACAGATGCTTTCAACCACGCTCCCGGACAGCTCTTGATGAATACCGGCACCATGCAGTTTGGACGCCCCAGTATGGGAGCATGGACGCTTTACGGACTGGGTTCGGAAGCCAAGGATTTGCCGGCCTTCGTGGTGTTCAGCTCCGGAAAGAAGGGGCCGAGCGGTGGGAATTCCTGTTGGGGAAGCGGCTTCCTGCCCACCGTCTACCAGGGCGTGGAGTTTCGCAGCAGCGGCGATCCGGTCCTGTACCTTTCCAACCCCAAGGGTGTGGACCCCGCAGAGCAGCGCGCTACCACGGATGAAATTATTAAACTCGATAAAATGCGAGAAGATGTTACCGGCGACCCCGAAATTGCCACGCGCATCAACTCCTTTGAGATGGCGTTCCGCATGCAGTCGAGCGCTCCCGAGTTGATGGACCTGTCCAAAGAGTCAAAGGAAACACTCGATCTCTACGGTGCGGTGCCGGGAAAGCCCTCTTTTGCCAATAACTGCGTGCTGGCGCGCCGGCTGGTGGAGCGCGGTGTTCGCTTTGTGCAGCTCTATCATGAGGCTTGGGACCAACATGAACATTTGGTGGAGGACATTGCCGAAAATTGCCGCGACACGGACCAGGCGTGCGCTGGATTGATTCAAGACTTAAAGCAGCGCGGCATGCTGGACGATACGCTGGTCATCTGGGGCGGGGAATTCGGGCGTACCCCCATGGTGCAGGTCAGTGCGGGCGGAGTTGCCAATGGCCGCGACCATCACCCCAACGCCTTTACCATGTGGCTTGCCGGCGGCGGAATTAAACGCGGGATGTCGATTGGCGAAAGCGATGACTTGGGCTTCAACGTCGTCCAGGATCAAGTTCACGTGCACGATCTCCACGCAACGATTCTCAAGGTATTGGGATTCGACCACACCAAGCTCACCTTCAAATTCCAGGGACGCAACTTCCGGCTTACTGACGTGCATGGCAACGTGGTGGAGAAGATGTTGGCTTAGGAAGAGCTGACACCGGCTCGCTGCCCCTCAACTCATAAGTTGCAATTTCCCTCGAAGCCTGATGTCCGCCGAGGAAGCGCCGACCATAATTTCCAGCGGACCCGGCTCCACGGCGAATTGTGCGGTCTTTTCATCCCAGTATCGTATTGCTTGATGATCATGAGCAAGCGTCAAGCTGACCGTCTGCGTCTCGCCAGCCTTGAGGTGTACGCGTTCGAAGTTCACAAGCTGCATGATTGGTCGCTCCACCACCGCGCCGAGACAACGAACATACACCTGGGCGATTTCATCGCCATCGCGGCTCCCGGAGTTGGTGATATCGAACGAAACTGCGATCTTACTGTCGCGCTGAAGCGTTTTACCGCTGAGCCGAAGGTTTTTGTACTGAAACGTGGTATAGCTCAGCCCATGGCCGAATGGATACAGCGGCTTGCCTCGGAAGTACATATAAGTGCGGCCAAGGCGGATGTTGTAATCATGGAAATCGGGTAGATCCTCGACCTGCCGATACCAGGTGGTGCTTACCTTGCCACCGGGGTTGTATTCGCCGAACAACACGTCGACCAGCGCATTACCCTGCTGCTCGCCCAGAAAGAGCCCACCCACAATTGCCGGCAGGTTGTCCTGTTCCCAGTTGATGGCCACCGGGGCATTGGACGAAACGACCAGAATGGTGCGGGGATTCGCCGCATACACGGCCTGCACCAACTCATGCTGGGCGCCGGACAGGTGAATATAGCTGCGGTCGTGGCTTTCCTTGTCGACCTGTTCATTCACTCCCACAAATACCAAGGCGACATCCGATTCCCGGGCAGCTTTGACGGCCTCGTCAAACTGAGCCGGATCCTTGTCGCCCACCACTCCGCAGCCCATGGCGTACACGACCTTCGCTTTCCCTGAAGTTCCGCCCTCGACCGGCGCTGCTGGGGTGAGACTGAATGAAGTGATTTTGAACAGGTCCCCCGTGCCACCCGCGAAGCGCAGGAAAACCGTGTGTTCGCCGCTCACCTGGGCGATGGGCGCGCTGACATTTTCCCACGTCTGGCCGCCCCCCGTGTTGGGCACTTGCAGTTTGGCGATGGGCGGGCCGTCGAGGCTGTCCAAGCGAAATTCGATGGTCCCGCCGCTCACGCTGCTGGCCACGCGGGCGTGAATCTCGCTGGCGCCTGTGAAAAGCACATGGGGACAAGCGGCCCACGCCCCATCGCGGATACGCTGGAGATTTTCGCCCCCTTCATGGCTTCCTTCCCGCTCCGGATCGCCCCCGAACTGAGTAAATTCGTCGGCATTCTTGTAGTAGGTTGGGGCGGGCGGAATGCCGAAATACTCGTTGATGGCCTTGAGCGGGGAAACCATGAACTGGGGGCCGCCGCTATAATTGCCCAGTTGGCATAAATAGGCCATGGGACCGATGACGGCGATGGTTTTCAGGCTCTTCTTATCGAGCGGCAACGTGTGGTTATCGTTCTTGAAGAGCACCACCGACTGCCGGGCGGCCTCGCGGGCGAGTTGCCGATGGGCAGGACTATCCAGGCAGGAAATCGGCGTCTGGCTATAAGGATTTTGCTCCGGCGGGTCAAACTCCCCCAGTAGCACGCGGCCCGTAAACGCCCGGATCAGCGCTTCATCCAGGGTCGATTCGCTGATGAACAGGTTCTTCACGGCCTCGCCTAAATACCTTTGGAGGATGTTGCCGCATTCGACGTCGCAACCGGCGTTCACCGCCAGCGCCGCGGCCTCAGCAGGGGTGGGCACGAACTGATGCCCGCGGGTGACGTCCTCAACCGCACCGCAATCGGTGACCACGTACCCGCGGAATCCCCATTTGTCGCGCAGTAATTCGGTCAACAGGAACGGACTGGCCGTGGTGGGGATGCCGTTCACCGCGTTGTAGGACGACATCACCGTAAAAACCTGCCCCTCCTTCACGCAGGCCTCAAAACCGCGGCTGTAATATTCATAGAAGCTGCGCGCGTCAACGGTAGCGGAGGTCTCGTGGCGGTCGGCTTCGGTTTCATTCGCAATGTAATGTTTGGCGCAGGCGATAGTCTTGAGATAGCGCGCATCATGACCCTGCATGCCGTGGATTGTATAGACCGCCATTTGCCCGACGAGGTAGGGGTCCTCGCTGTAATTTTCCGCGATGCGTCCCCAGCGCGGGTCGCGCGTGCCCATGTTGACCGTGGGCGGCGAGAACATCGCCAGGCTGCTGCCCGTCTTCTTATGCCATGCCCAGATTTCGTCGGAGACGGCGTTGAAGACCTGTTGCATCAGCGACCGATTCCACGAACATCCCAGCGCCAGCGGCACGGGGAATGAGGTAACCGGCCCGCTTTTGCCACATCCATGCAGCGCTTCACCGCCATAGTACTTGAAAGCCGGCAGCCCGATCCTTGACACTGCCGCACCCGAGGAGTCGAACTGCGAAATCTTCTCCGCCAGCGTAAGCTTTGCCACGAGAGCAGCGGCTCGCTGACGGGCCTTGGCAAAGTACGCCGGAACAATGCCGCCCATGTCCAGCGACGGGGCCTCGCCAGGCATTGTCGCCGAAAAAGCCTTGACGCTGCTCTTGCCGGTGAGCCAGCCGCTCACCGCTGCCGTATAGGCGGTGGTTCGTGTCAGGAAAACACGGCGACTTACAGTCTTGCGCGAAATTCTGGTCAATTTTTCCATGGTGAAGTGACCTCCTGGTCATGGCGGCGGGGATGGCGGGCGCGCTCGTGGTTTCAGACCGGCTGCGCGAGGGCAATTCCCGCTTCGTGCAGGGCGCCGGCGACGAGGGTGCGGTCCGCTTGGTTGGCGGCGCGCTGAGGATGGCGAGGCAATCCAGCCGGCCGGCCCTGAAGCTCCATGGCGTATTTGATGCGCGCGTGAAAGCCTTGAAATCCTTCCAGCGCCCGCCAGACCACCAGCAGTTTGCGGTGGAACTCCCGAGCGCGCGGCATATCGCCCTTTTGCACGGCTTCGTACAAGGCCACGGATTCCTTGGGAAGCACCGTGACGATGGCGGCGATCGCCCCTGGCGAGCCGAGCACCAGGGAGGGGAGGATCAAGTCATCTACGGCAGTCAGGATGGGGATCTTGTTTCCGTAACGATACAACAAATCCGCCAGCAGGTGCAGGTTGGAACCGCTCTGCTTGATCCCGCCAATGGCGTCGGCCTCAATCAACTTGCCGATGGCCTCAGCCCCCACCTGCGCCCAGGGGATGACGTTGTAGAGCATCACAGGCAAGCCGGCTGCCTGGCCAATGCGCGAATAGTATTCTACAAAACCCTCCGCATCGGGCTGGAAGAGGTAATGCGGAGGAGTCACCTGCAAAGCATCCACGCCCGCTTTTTTCGCGGCCAGCGCCAAGTCCACGGCCTCATCGGTGGCGTCAGGGATCATTCCACCTACCACTGGCACGCGGCCACGGGTTTGCTTGACGGCGATCGAGCAAATCTCAAAGACCTCGTCGGGGGTGAGTCCCGCACCTTCACCGGTGCTGCCGGTAACGCAAATTCCCTGAACACCGCAGGCGATTTGATAATCGACCTCCGCCTCCAAGGCGGACGCCCAAACCTTTCCCGTCTCGTGAAACGGGGTCGTCAATGGCGGGATAATCCCTTTGAGCCACGTAAGCATGAGTTCGTCTCCTATAAGCTAAAAAAACTAAGACTTGCGGATCACTGGTGAGTCCCGCACAGAATTGGGTTCTTCGCGCCTTACAGATTAGCTGATGCGGGGTTCTTGCTATCGTTAGCTTCATCTTTACGCAGATTCTTCGGCAATGGCAGCGCTCCCCAGCGCGGCAGAAATAGCGCGCGCCGTTTCCACCACCAGCGCGGCCAATTCCGGAATCCTGCGCGTGCCGAATCGGGTTGCCGGCCCGGCCACGCTGATGGCCACTCGTTCGCTGCCGGTATCCCAGACGGGCGCCCCAACGCAATGTACGCCTTCTTCGTTTTCTTCCCAGTCCACAGAGTAGCCCTGCTTCCGAACTTGTTCCACTTCTTCTTCCAACTTACTCAGGCTCGTCACGGTTCGCGGGGTGAACGACCTCAGCCCCACTTTGGCAAGGATGTCGCGGAGCTCTTCATTCGGGAGGAGGGCGAGGAGCGCCTTTCCGATGCCCGTACAATAAAGCGGTGCGAGCCGCCCTTCGTCCCCCCTGGTGTGAAGCACTAAAGGCGATTCCAGGGCTTTGACTACCAGGACCTCCGTGTTGGCCAAAACGCCCAACTTCACGGTTTCATGCGTTTTTTCCCGGAGGCGGAGGAGATGGGGCAGGGCACAAGTCAGCAAATCGTTGCCGCGCGAGTAGAGGGTTCCCAGTTCGAACAGCTTTCGCCCCAATCGGTAGTGCTTGCTCATGGGGTCCTGCGAAACGAAATCGAAGTGTTCGAGAGTCCGCAGAAGGTTGTGCGCCGTGCTCTTGGGAACATTCAAGAGACGGCTTACGTCGGTGACGTTCAGCGCGGGCCTGGCGGGGGTGAACAAACAGAGGATGGAGAGCGCTTTTCGGACCGATCCGACCTCGTAACGAGCTCTGTTGTACGCAGGCCTATTTGTCATCATGCTCCGTGTTCAGCATTACGGAATATAACACAGTTTCAGAGATCCTGTATCAAGCAACTTTCCCCATTAGACCTCAGCCGGTCAACGGACTTTGGGCTTCGTTTTGAGATCTGGAAGCCGATCCTAATTTGGCAAGGCCCTGACGAACCCAGCAATGGCCCAGTCGGAAGATCGCGCCCAGATATTTTAACAGATTGCAGCGGGCGGGAAAGGGAAAAAATTGGCCTTGACAAGGGCAAAAAATTGCTGTATTAAGTGTTCCGTATTGCTGTCTATTATTCTGCAGCTCTGAATTTAAGTCCATCTTTCAGGGGGGGACCTACGCCGCGAGAGAACGAGTTGACTTTTTGCAGAGGCGCTAGGGGCGGCACCCTGGGCCCTGGCAGGAGCTTGTTACTGGAACTTATCGCGACAAACCCTCTTTTTTCGCTAACCCTCGGATTGGCGGCTGAGTCGTTGGGTCTTGGGTCAGATTCTTTACTCAAAAAGGAGAAAGTATATGGGTCACTCATTTTTCGACCACCAGTCTCGAATGAAGTTGAGCATTTTTCTTTTCCCTCTCCTGATACTTCTGACGGCCGCCTCGCTATATCCGCAAGGAGGCGTGAACGGCGCGATCGGTGGCTTCGTCACGGATCCCTCGGGGGCAGCGGTTGCGGGGATGGCTGTCAAAGTTACAAACGTGAACACCGGTGTGAGCTATCGCGCCGGAACAACCACCGAAGGTTACTACACGGTTAAGTTCCTGATTCCCGGCACCTACCGAGTAGAGGTGTCGCAGACGGGCTTTCAAAGGGCGGTTGTGGAGGATGTCGTGGTGCAAACTGCCTCAAACCCTACCGTCAATGTTAAGTTGACCTTGGGCACCGTGGCGCAGACCATCACCGTTACCGACAAGACCTCCATGGTGGAAGCGCAAACGGCCGACAGCGGGACCATCGTCGATACCAAGCGCGTCGACGACACTCCCACGCAGCAGCGCAATATGTTCGGTTTGACTTATGCCTCTGCCGGCGTGCTTCCCACCAGCAACATGAGGAGCTACACTCCCTTCGATACCGGCGGCTCGAGTGCCCAGAGTATCAATGGCAGTAATGATGTCGTCAATTCGCCGGGCTCAGCCAGCAATGAGATGCTGGTGGACGGCGTGGAAAACCGTACATCCTATGACGGCGCCACCTTTGGTTACATTCCCACCCAGGAGACGGTCTCCGAGGTGAAGGTAATCACCAATCCTTACAGTGCCGAGTACGGGCATACCTTGGGGGGGGCTATCCTCGCGGAGACCAAATCGGGTACGAATCAGTTTCACGGGCAGCTCTTCGAATTTAATCGTTCACATGGATTAGCGTCGAACACCTTTGCACGGAATCTGGCGGGGCAGCCTAAGCTACCGTTGCTCTTCAATACTTTTGGTGGTCAGATCGGCGGTCCCATTAAGAAGAACAAGGTCTTCTTCTTCTTCTCCTATGAGGGTATCGACAACCACTCCGCGACGGCGGAGATGGGCAATGTTCCCACGGCCCAGCAGCGCCAAGGTGACTTTTCCCAAACCTATTACAACAGTGGAACCGCGGCGAACCCCGTCAAAACGCCGATCACCCTTTACAATCCCTTTTCCTGCACGTCGACGACGACCACGTGTACCTCCCGGACGGTGATTGGCAGCCTCAATGACTCGGTTATTCCCTCGAACCTCATGGACCCGATTGCGACAAACTTTTGGAAGTATATTAACCAGCCCAATGCTCCGGGCGACCCCATCACGCAAGCCAACAACTACTTTCCGACTAACAACGGCGCAGCGATCGGGAGGCTGAGCGAATATACCACGCGCGTGGACTATAACATCAACAATAACAGCCGGATTACGTTGCGCGCCATCCGCGAGAACTACAACTCCTATAACGTCAAGTTTTACACCCTCGCCAACGACGTGGCGGAAGTGTCAGGGAGCTATCCGTTTACCCGCGCCAACAACAATGATCTGATCGATTACACACGAACCTTCTCCCCCACCAGTGTCTTGGATATCCGCCTGGGGATGGAACGCTATTTTACCCAAGGGATCGAGGCCATGGCTAATGAGGTGACCCCGGCCCAACTCGGATTTAGCTCTCTCTATGCTTCGCAGGCCGCCGCCTCCTTCCCGGCTTTTAGCTTCGGAGGAAGCTATTTGGGAAGTACCAATTTCACCGGCGGAGGCACCAGCGCCGGCAACATCCAGCCCGAGCAGGTCAACACCCTGACCGGGACTTTTCTCAAGTCGATAGGCCGGCACACCCTCAGGTTCGGCGGCGAAGGCGTACTGGATCGCTACTACAACTGGTCACCGGGATACAACGCGGGTCAATTCAGCTTCTCCGCGGGCTATGCCCAGCAAAATCCTCTGGCCTCGAGCTCGGCGTCGCAGGGCAATCCTGTTGCGGCCTTCGAGATGGGCGTAGGCGCAGTGTCCATCAATGTTAACTCCATGCCCGCGCGCCAAAACCTGCGGGCAGCATGGTTTGTGCAAGACGACATCAGGGTTACACGCAAGCTGACGATCAATGCGGGCTTGCGTTGGGATTGGGACGGCGGGCTTACGGACCGGTTCAATGCCATCACGGGTCCTTTCGCGACAAACGTGGCGAACCCGCTGGCCACGCAAGTGGCGAGCGCCGCCGGGGCCTCCAATTGTCCCGCCTGCGCAAACCTGCTCGGCGGCCTGGTCTTTCCCGGAGTCAATGGCATCTCGCGTTCGCCTTATGATTCCTCCTTCCAAAATTTCGGCCCGCGGCTCGGCGCCGCCTACTCCATCAGCCCCCGGACCGTCGTCCGCGCGGGGTGGGGGCTCTTCTACGACGGCTTCGTGTACGATCCCGGTAGCAGTGGGTTCAGCCAGACCACGAACTCGATCCTCTTCAGTCCGACTTACGTGGTGCAAAACCTCATCGACAATCCCTTTCCGACGGGGCTAATTCCCGCCACGGGATCAAAGCTCGGACTGAAGACGAATGTGGGCACCTCAGTTTCTTTTGTGGCTCCGCAAGCGCGGGAGCCGAGGGCGCAACAGTTCAACTTCAACGTCCAGCACCAGTTGCCGCGGAATATTCTGGTGATGGTGGGCTATAATTACAACGGCATTGCACGGCTACCGGTAAATCTGAATCTCAACCACCTCACGTTAGCCCAAATCCAACAGGGCACTACCTACCTCAGCACCGCGGTCACCAATCCGTTCGCGGGCCTGGTACCTGGCTACTCCTTGAACAGTGCTACCACTGGACAATCCCAGTTGCTCCTTCCTTACCCGGAGTTCACGTCGGTCAGCGAGAACGATATCCCGATTGGCAACTCCTCTTACCACGCCCTCGAAGTCCAGGTCACCAAGCGCTGGAGCGACGGCCTCAGCTTCACGGCTGCCTACACGAACTCCCGTCACGAAGGCCGTTACTCCTATATGAACGCATTTGATACTCAGCTCATGAAGGAGGTTGACCCCTACGATATTCCGCAAATGGTCTCTCTCAACGGGGCCTATGAGTTCCCACTGGGCCGCGGGAAGCCCTTCGGGAGTAACCTGCCGGGGTGGATGGATAAAATCGTGGGCGGCTGGCAAATCAACTGGATGATTCGCTTTCAGGATGGTACACCCTGGCAGTTTAGCTCCAATACCGCACCCGTGCCGGGCGTGAATCCGCACTATTCGCCCCAGAGTCTGAACCAGTGGGTGAACCCCAACGCATTTCAAAACGTGACGAATACCGCGTTTTGTTATCCCCAGGGCAGTGGCAATTGCATACAAGAATTCTCTACTAGCGACCCGCATGTGCGCCTACCGGGCACTGCTAACTACGACTTAAGCGTGTTCAAGAGCTTCCGGATCACTGAACGCGTCAAGTTCGTATTCATGAACAACTGGGTCAACGCGACCAACACACCCCAGTGGTGGACTGCCTATGGCTGCAACTCTATCACCAGCCCATGTTTCGGGAAGATCGCAGGTCAGACGGACCAGAGCAACTACGCCCGGCAGATTCAAATTGCCGGGCGGCTCACCTTCTGATGGAAGTGCGTATCTGAAGTCCTAACAGCCTCCGGGGTAAGCCCCCGAATCGCACGGCGATTGACCGCGAAAACCAATGGCATCCTCCCGTAAGGTGGCGTTTCGTTCCCTCACCCCAAGGGAGGATGCTATTACCCACCAAAAGTCGAAAACAGGGTATCCTCTCGTGCGAGGATGAGAGCGTGTGTTTGTCGGGGCACGTCATCGTACCTTGGAGGGAGGAAAGACTCGTGCATTGCTTATTCTGCATCTTCATTTTTCTTGCGGCTTTGCCGGTGTCGGGGGCAGCGGCGCAGGGCGGCGCAGGCAAGGTGTTTCGCTGTCGATATGAACCGAGGTAACCTGCCAGCGGTGAATTAACATCGCCACAAACTCATGGGGTTCAGCGTTGGGGCGGCGGCGTAAGGCCGCTGCAAGTGTTCGCGCAGTCGGCGAAGCCCGGACTTTTCGGCGGCTCGAAAAAAATGGTTCGGTTGGGTGAGAAATCCAGGCTAAAATCGAGGCGGAAGTGCATGTGGGCTGGTGTTCACCCAGGACTTCAAATCCTGTGGGCCTGCCTATGGTGGGCCGGTCGGTTCGATTCCGACACACTTCCGCCAAAAGTCTAAAGGCAGCGGTTAGTGATTAGTGATTAGTGGCTAGTGCTAAGCGAAGAGCGGTGAATAGCTCGTCATTTGCCGCTATCCACTTACCACTAGCCACTTCATCAATGAGCCCAAGAAAGCCCAAACCGTTCAGAAGCACTACCGAAGTCAAGCGCCAGGCGCGATTGCGCGTAGGTTCACCTCCCGCGGCGCAAACCCACAAAGACCGGCGGAAAAAGCTACCCAAACACAAGAAGCGCGTTCAGGAGCTGGAGACAGAAATTTCCTGATCGCGCGTGCCCAGGCACGGATAAGTTGCTAGTGATTGCTGGCTGGCAACTAACCACTGATCACTCGCCACTGCCTTAGGCTTGGACCAAGCCTAGCTTTTCGACCCTCACCCAGGCTTATATTCCGGGATCCTCTCAGTTGGAAGGAAGAGCGTCGGCGGCGTAGAGGACAGTAGTTGGGCCAGGGACTTATGGATAGCCAGAAGGTCGGCCTTGCAAAAGCCTTCGCTGGAAATCTCAATGTGTCCGTCCGGTTTGACGAGGAAGAGCGACGGCACGTGTATCAAACTGTAAGCTCGCGAAACCTTGTAGGGCGCATCGTCGATCAAGATGGGCAACGTCAGCCCGAAGGTTGCGGCAAAATGCGCGCCGTCCTGCGCCTTGTCCTGCACGACTCCCCAGATTTGCACGCCTTGCTCACGCATTTGCACATGGAGGCGTTGCAGAAAAGGGAAGGTGAACTGGCAGGTGGGGCAGGAAACCTTGAAAAAGGCCAGTAAAACGGGGCCGCTGGCAAGAGCCTCCGGCAAGGAAAGGTGCTCGCCCGTGGTCGTGGCAAGTTGAAAAGTGGGTGCGGTCTTCCCCGTGCTCAAAGCCGGCATCGGTTTCTTCCCCAGCAGATTCGAGAAATATTGTAGCAGAACCCGCAGCATGGTGTCGCACCGGGCAGTGAAGAGACAGGAGTCAGGAGTCAGAAGCCTGTTCCTCCCCTTCTGTCTCCTGGCTCCTGACTTCTGTCTCCTAATGAATATGCTTAACTTTCTTTTTCATATAATCCATCAGCAGGTATTGCCCAAGGGTATAAGGAGTGGTGAAGTAGGCCTTGCCGCGGCAGATTTCCGTCACCTTCTGGATAAAACTTACCAGACCATAATCCTGGGCGAGCATGAAGGTGTTGATCAGGATTCCATTGCGGCGGCAGCGCGCCACCTCGTGCAAGGTTTCTGACACTACCAAGGGATCAAGCCCAAAGGCGTTTTTGTAAATCCGTCCGTCTTCGAGCGTGAGCGCGGAAGGTTTGCCGTCGGTGATCATCACGATCTGGCGCATATCTTTCTTCTGCCGCGAAAGGAGTCGCTGAGCCAGGCGCAGGCCCTCGCGCGTATTGGTGTAGTAAGGTCCCACACGAACGCGCGCCAGCTCCGAGAGCGGCATCTCTTCCGCCGAGTCATGGAAGAGGACGAGGTGCAGAGTATCGCCTGGGTACTGGCTGCGAATGAGGTGGGTGAGGGCGAGCGCAACTTTCTTTGCCGGGGTAAAGCGATCTTCCCCGTACAGAATCATGCTATGGCTGCAATCGAGCATCAACACCGTGGCGCAGGAGCTTTGGTACTCGCACTGGTGGACTTGCAAATCCTGGTAATCGAGATCGAGTGGGGTCTTCAGCCCGTTGCGGCGGATCGATGACAGAAGGGTGGCATTGACGTCCAGATTCAGCGTGTCCCCAAACTCATAGCGGCGGCTGGATCCTTCGGATTCGACGCCGGTCGAAAGCTCGCGGGTATCATGCCGTCCAAAACTGGACTTTCCAAGCGAACCCAATAGGTCGCGCAATGTCTTGAAGCCCAGAAAATCGAGGGCCTTATCGGTAATCTCGAATTTGGCTTTGCCCCCTTGTTTTCCGGCGGAAGCATCGCCCTCCCGCTCCATGATCTGGCCCTGACTGGGGTTGGGTTGCTCGACGGAGACGTAACCTTCTTCGGAGAGGCGCTCGAGCAGCTTGTTGATTTTCTCCGCCAACTCGGAGTTCTGATAGTCCTCCCAATTCTGGAGCATTTGTTGCAGCATCTCGTCCGGAATCTTCCCCTGATCGCGCAGGGCTTCCAGAAGCGCCTGGTGGAGCTGGTCCATCGTCCGTTCGGGGTCCATGTCGTAAACGTTTTGGTACTGTTCGTAGAACCCGCTGTCGAGCAGGAAGTCCTGGAGCATTTGGAGCAGGTCTTCGGCGCTGAGTTCGTCGAAGGGGTCCGCGACGTATTTGGAGTACTTGACGTATTTCATAAGCAGGTGCCCGGTGTCAGGTATCAGGTGTCAGCAAAACCAGGCGGCATTCTGGCCTGGCATTTATGACTCAGTTCAAAGGACGGCGGCGAGGCGTCATGGGAGTGGGCTCCTCTTTCGGCCGCTCCACGGGGCGGTGTTCGGTGTGGTAACCCAATTCCTCGTTGCGGCTGATGCGCTTCATCGCGTACAGCCCTTCCAAAATGAACTCGCCGCCCGCTGCCAGCAGAGCCGGGTCGTCCTTGGCCTTTAATCCCAAAGTTTGAGATTTCTCCAGCAAGTTCTGAATCTTCTTGAACTGCTGGAAGAGCTCCTCGGAGGATGAGTTGGGCGAATAGCGTAGTGTCCCGCCGAGCTCGAACCACTGCACGACGGATTGCAGGGGCACATTATCGAAGTGTTTTTTGAAAACCTTGGCGATGGCTTGGCGAATGACGTCGCGCGCGACGGTATCGGCGCCGCGCAGTTCGCCCTCATACTCCAGCTCCAGCTTGCCGGTCAGGGAGGGCAGGGAAGCGTAAATGTCGGAAGGGCGGGGCACGATCATGGCCTCATGGTGCTTCAGCGCGCGGCACTCCGCGCTGCTGATGGTGTTTTCCAGGCAAGTGATGGGCATGCGCTGGCTGACGCCGCTGCGTTTGTCCACGCGCTTGTCCGTGCGCGCTTCGAAGGCAATGGCCTCAATGATCTCGCGAATGAACTGCGGGATAATAAGGGGTTTCTCTCCCTGGCGGTCGGTCCAGGCTTCCTGCGCGGTGATCGCCAGGCCCTGGTCCAGCGTCGCCGGGTAATGGGTGCGGATTTCCGAGCCGATGCGATCCTTCAGCGGGGTGATGATCTTGCCGCGGGCGGTGTAGTCCTCCGGATTGGCGGTGAAGACCAGCGCCACGTCCAGGGGCAATCGTACCGGGTAGCCTTTGATTTGAACATCCCCTTCCTGCATGATATTGAAAAGTCCCACCTGAATCTTGCCGGAGAGATCGGGTAGCTCATTGATGGCAAAAATCCCGCGGTTCGCTCGCGGTAAAAGGCCGTAATGAATCGTCAGTTCGCTGGCTAGCGTGTGCCCGCCGCGCGCGGCCTTAATGGGATCGAGGTCGCCGATGATGTCGGCGATGGTCACGTCGGGCGTGGCCAGCTTTTCAATGTAGCGTTGTTCAGGCCCGAGATAATC
>JBEKNU010000039.1:0-39545 GCA_049522495.1 Terriglobia bacterium | reverse complement strand
CGCGACGGCGAAGGAAGAATCGTGGTCGATAGCCGCGAAATTGGGAAGCCGGCCGGAGAGACCGCTCTATGGTCAGGGCCGCTTCCACAAGCTTGAGAATGTCGGTGAATCCGAGCTCCGTGAAATCAGCGTCGAGCTGAAGAATGGTGGGTAGCCACGATGTCGGTGCGGCGAGCTGTCGCGCCCTTTGGCTTTCCCTTCGATGACGGATGCGACCGAATCGAGTGTGGGAAGAGCTGTTAAAGCGGTCGGAGCATTGGCGCTGGTCAAGTTATAATGATTTCGCCTTGGATAAGGGGATGGTATAGCCGTGTCCCCGTCCACGTTGACCAAGTGAGGTTGCCGCTGCGGCTTGGACATCAGAGAAGCCCACGGTCACGAAAACAGTAACCGTGGCCGCTGTCACACGTTCAAGACGGTGCTCAGGTAATCTGCCTGATAGGCGCGAATCTTATTGCGGATTGAGGGACCCAGTTCCGTGAGTGCCGGGCGGTTAATAGAGACTTTGGCGCTGTTTGCCCTGAAAGTCGCCTTAGCATCCTTGAACTTGAAGAGTAGCACCTGGGTAATATTATTATGCGCCTCAATCAGACAGGCAAGCAGCGAAACGAATACGTCGCTACTTTTTTCTTTTTCGGCCAAGCCGATTTGGAAGCGAGCCATCTTCGCTTTCTGCGACTCCCGGCTAAAGATTGTGATCCAAGGGCTGTCGGACTTCATTGTTTTAAGCGCATTGATGGTTGCCGCAATGATGGCGATCGCGGCCGGAGAGGGTCCAAGAGCGATCGTCATCACCTCGAGGATTTTCTCATGTACTTCAACGGCAGTGCCCTTAGCGGTGTAGTCGGTCCAGGCGCCTTCCTGCAGAGTCCAGCCGACGTTCTGGAGCACACCAGAGTAGGCCGCGAACCAATCGAGCGGCGCCTGCTCTGCGGATACCCGCTTGTTCGCGACGAGTTGCGCCAGCAAAGCTGAATCAGAAATTGCCTCGCGAACCTCGGCAGTTACCCCCTGAGCGAAGGAAAACACTCCCGCACCCACGACTTGAGCCTGTGATTTTGCCTTATCGAATATCTCTCCAGCCTCGATTGCCGCGTCCTGCTGGAGAATCCCACGCGGCGTACCAGAGAGATCGATTGATTTGAGAAACTCTGTTGCCCGACTGGTATCGAATGCCATTGGTTCAATCTCCTTAGCTAGACATGATACATAACCGGCGGTAGGGGTTTCCCGAGTCCCTTCGTTGACCTCAAGAGGGGCTATTCTGTTGCTAACTAGCCCAGTTTAACATAGCATTAATAGCAGAATACTTCAAAAAGGGGGAGTATATGACTGGAAGTGGTCGTGAGGTCGCGCTCGCGATCGGCGTCGGCGACGCCAAGCCTCTACCTTATCTGAGCGGAGCAGTCAACGGCGCTCGTGCGTTTCACGATTGGGCATCGAAGCTCGGATATGATTCGAGGCTTGTAACAGACGAGGACCAACCCGTAACGGTCGCGCGGCTACGTTCCGAACTCGAGTCATTGCTAGAACCCAAAGGCCATCCAATCCACCGACTCCTGCTCTATTTTGCTGGCCACGGCTTGATCCGCGAAGCTGAAGAGGGTCTGTGGCTGTTGTCGGATTGGAATAATGAACTGCGCGCTGTAGCAGTCGAAGTTCTGAAGCGACGCCTGTATATGCACAACATCCAGGAGATCGGTATCTTTGCGGACTCTTGCCGCTCGCTGCCTCCGAATATCACGGCGGCGGACCTGACTGCCGACCCCGTGCTGGGCCGTGGCCCGATCAGGGACCAGAAGCAGCCTGCTATCGATAAATTTATTGCGGCGCAGGATGGCAGCGCTACATTTATGGTGCCGGGTGCGAAACCGGACGAAGACCGTTGCCTATTTTCCGGCGTGCTGATGGAAGGACTATGGGGCACGAAGCCCGAGGCCTTCTCGAAGCTTCTGAAGGACAAGGTGACAAGCCGAAGCCTTGGTGCATTCCTTGATGCGGAAGTACCGAAACTCGCAGAACGCTACAAACGCAAGCTGATCCCCAGTGTCAGCCCCACCTTTCCCGAGGGCGATGACATTTACTTCGGCGAAGGCACGCGGCCCGCGCCACCCACCTTCCCTGATTGGCCTCCGCCCGACGTCGTTGCCGCAATGGCACCTGGTTCAGAAGTGGGGAAGCATAAAATCTCTGAGCACACTGGCGCATTCGCGACCGCTCCCTTATTGTTAATCCGGAATATCCAAAGCCAACCGCGGCCCCATGCATTCGAGACCGGATCTGGGTTCGCCGTGGAAGGTGGGTCGATCCGAAGCGTTTGGACGCCCGCCGACGTGTTTGCAGAGAGCCACGGCTCACCCAACTGGTGGCGACTCGGCCCCCGGTCGCATGGATGGCTGCTCAAATCGGTACCCGTGCTGATCGAGTTCGAAGACGGGATGTTCGCGGCGACGGCTGCGTTGCCTCAGTTTATCGCCACCGTCCTGCGCGACGGACGGGGAATATCAGCACTGATCTATCGCCCGGTATATGAGGCACCAGACACCGCTGCGGCAGCTGAATTCGCGATCGCCCAGATGGAGAGCGGCGCGCTTCGTGCCGATGATGCGACCAACCTCGCTGTCGAACTCAGGAAAATGAAGCATGCAGATCCTGTGCTCGGTGTTATCAGCGCTTATCTTTACGACGCAATTGGCGACATTGATAACATTCGCAGAATGGCTTGCTATTACGTTGAAGAAAACCAGCCCATTCCCTATGATATCGCACTGCTCGCGCAGCTTCGGGGCGAATGGCGTGACGGACTCTTATGGGCGCGCGTGCCCCCTGTCGGCAAGCGCGATCCGCGCACAGAGGGTGAGCGGTCAGCGGAATGGACTTATTCGGCCACTAAGGCAACGGCTGGCCTGGTGGGCGGACTCTGGCCCTGGATGCGGCAGGGCTGGACGTTTCTCGACGATCCCGCCGACGACGGATCGACACTGATCACTCCGGGCCTGATCGAATTGACCCGCCACCTGGACCGGGCTCGGTTTGCAACGCTGGACGCCGAGGGAGGAAGTGAGCTGGCCAGGATTTTTAACCTTTCCAAGAATGAGTCGGTGGATGACACCCAAGCGCGTGGCGTTTGAGAATGAACGCACACCAGATGAACCAATTCAACGGTCGCTGTTCCTGATTAGACCTAATAAGTCGGCTAGCGTAAACCTTCCCGGCGTCACAAGAACGAAAAACGCTAGTGCTTTATCGGAAGCGCGCCGACGAGAAATCGGCGGTCAGCGGGAGGGTCACAACGGCGCGCTTTCGATAAAGCCGTTTGAACGAAGCCGCGTCACGACCCTATGGGATTTGAATTGGGTTTTTTGTGTTGGGTGGGGGGGCGGTGGATGCGAACGGGTTTAGGCATGACGGCGAACCGAGGTGGAAGGGGTGAGGGGAGGGGAGATCCACGCCGATAGGAAACGACGGCGCACCGGTGCGTGGGGACTTTGGGGTCAGCGAGACACACGAAGAGCGTTGGTACCGAAGGGCGTGAGCTTTCGCGGAATAAGTGCGAGCGTTTCATGCGTTCCTCGCCAGGGGAAGGGGTGGAGAACGCAGGGCGATCTGGGCTGCGCTGAGTCGCTCCAAGATGGTCATGGGCCCGCCGCATTGGGGACAGGTCCAGAGAGAACCGGGAGGCGGGGTGGTGGAGGGAACTTCCCCGTCCCCTGGCGTGGGGGGTTGAGTGCAGGGCGAACTCGTCGCTGATCCTAGGAGCCGGAAACAGAGGGGTAGAAGTCGAGCGCGACGACGAGGAGCCAGGAAGCCGAAGTGGCGGATGCGCACGAAGCCGGCGGGAAGCACGTGAAGCAGAAAGCGGCGCAAGAACTCGTCCACGGACAGGGTCATGAGGCGCTGCTGGTTGCCGTGGGCGGAGTCTCGCCAGCGGAAGGTGACTTGGTCACCGGTGAGGGAAACGAGACGATGGTTGGAGATGGCCACACGATGGGTGTAAGCGCCCAGGTAGTGGAGGACGTACTCGGGGCCCCCGAAAGGCGGTTTGCAGTAGACGATCCAGTCCCGGCGGAAGAGTGGGCGCAGGAAAGAGGAGAAAGCTTTGGGCGAGGCGAGCGGCTTCAACTGACCATGGAAGCCCAGTTGACCCTCGGCGAAAGCGCGTTTCAGCGCCGCGACGAACTTGCCGCGAAAAACCCGGGCCAGAACCGGAAGGGGAAGAAAGAAGCGGCGACGGGAGGCGAGCCAGCGGCGGTGGTCGGGGGAGAGTCCGCCGGCGGGGACCACACAATGGACATGAGGATGATGCTCCAACTTCTGGTTCCAGGTGTGGAGGACACTAAAGAACCCAATCTCAGCGCCCAAGTGCCGGGGATGGCGCGCGACTTCAAGCAGGGTTTGGGCGCTGGCACGAAGCAGCAGATCGTAGAGAACCTTCTTGTTTTGCAAAGCCAAGGGCGCCAGAAGATGAGGAAGAGTGAAGACCACGTGCACGTAGCGGGCGGGCAGGAGTTCCTGCCGGCGCGCCTCCAGCCAGCGGTCGCGGGCCTGGGCCTGACACTTGGGACAGTGCCGATTTCTGCAAGAGTTGTAAGAGATGGCGCGATACCCACAGCGGGCACACGCATCGCGGTGCCCGCCGAGCGCGGCGGTGCGGCAACGCTCGATGGCCGTCAGGACCTTGTGGTGCTGGGCGGTCAGCCAGGAGCGGCTGCGTTCGATGAATCTCTGCCCTGCCACGCGGATGAGATCGGCGACCTCCAGGGGTGGCCGGTTCATCTAAACCTCTCCGGGCGGCTCGGCTTTCTCCCCCGGAGCCGACAGTGCCAACGCGTCCAGGGGACTGGCGGTGGCTTGGAGATGGCGGGTGGAAAGGTGCAAGTACTGGGTGGTCTCTTTCAGATTATGGTGACCTAACAGAATCTGAATCGTGCGCAGGTCTGCGCCGGCTTCGAGGAGATGTGTGGCAAAGCAGTGTCGAAGCGTGTGCGGATGCACACTTTTCTTGAGGTCGGCACGCTGCGCCGCACGACAGCAAGCGTGCCAGACCGCCTTGCAGCCGATGGGCTGCGAGGCGGAATGCCAACGGTTGCCGGGGAAAAGCCAGACTTTCGGCTTAAGCCGGCTCCAGTGCTCGCGTAAGGCGGCGAGCAGGGCGGGGCTGAGCATCACGTCGCGATCCACACGCCCCTTGCCGCCGCGAATGTGGATGACCATGCGCTGGCTGTCGATATCCCCGACTTGCAGTCGCGCCACCTCGGCGCAGCGCGCGCCGGTCGCGTAGAGGGTCATCAACAGGATGCGATCAAAGGGATTGCGAGCGGCGTTAATGAGCTGGGCGACTTCTTCCTGACTGAGAATGGTGGGTAGGCGACGAACCTTCCTGGGGTAGGGGGTATCGTCCATCGTCCAACGCTTCTTGAGGGTCTTGAGGAAGAAGAAGCGGAGCGCGGCCAACTGCTGCGTTACACTGCTCGCATCCAGCTTGCGCTCGCGGAACAGATACGCTTGGTATTCCCGCACGTGCTCGGGATGCAGTTGGTCGGGAGAGCGATGGAAGTAGCGGGCGAAATCCGCCACCTCACGGAGATAGCAACGGATCGTACCCTGAGAGTAATTACGACGCTGGAGTTCCTCCAGCATCATTTGGCGTAGACGGGTCATAGGAATCCTCCTTCTTATGACCCGACCTTACCCGATCAGGACAAACATCATTTGGCGTAGACGGGTCATAGGAATCCTCCTTCTTATGACCCGACCTTACCCGATCAGGACAAACGTTCAACTCCTCGCACGCAAAGCGTCCGCCGCCCAGCGGCTTCGTTCAAACGCCCTTCCACGCCGGAATGCAGCTCGCGCTGTGGGCCAGTTGATGGGTAGGCGACTTTCGGCAGCGACTTTCGGCGCTGGCGCCAATCAGCAGGGCAGCGTGTTATACTTCGGTACATCTCGTCATCTGGGCAAGACAACTCGTGGGGTGAAAGGAGAAATCGCTTGAACTATTACGGAGGCAAGGAGTTAGCCGAGAGTTTTCGCACTGTCCGGAAAAACACGATTACGATTGCTCAGGAGCTCCCCGAAGAAAAATACAGTTTTCGGCCAGCCCCCAACACCCGCTCGGTCGGTGAGTTGTTGGCGCATATTTCACTGGCGCAAAGTTTTCAATACCAGATCCATGCCCAGGAACGCCGCTCTTCGCTCGAGGGATTTGACTTTCCCTCGCTGATGCAGCGCATGGTGGCGGAAGAAAAGGTGCCGCGGAGCAAGGATCAGACGCTGGAAATGCTTCACAACTCCGGCAAGAAATGGGCGGATTGGATGGAAGGACTTACGGAGAGTTTCCTGGGCGAGCGGGTGGAGATGCGTGCCGGGATGACCCCTTCATCAAAGAGCCGTTTCGAAATGATCCTCTCGGTCAAAGAACATGAAATGCACCACCGGGGCCAGTTGATGCTGATTGAGCGGATCGTGGGGATCGTGCCGCATCTGACTCGCGAGATGCAAGCCCGCCTGGCTGCGATTCCCGGGAAGAGCTGACTGCGCACGGGCTGAAGGGAAGAACCCACGGTCAGTGGTTTGCTCACGGTGGGTCCCTCCCTTGACGGCGAAGACATGGCCTGGGGAAGGCTTGATTCCCGTGCAAAAGGGGCCAGCGCCTTATTCTTGGCCAGTGGGACCACGGAGGCAGGAAGGTTGACAGCGGCGGTTTTCTTTCCGTGCCTCTGTGTCTCCGCGGTGAAGGACTTATCAACGTCAAGGCGCCAGGGGATTGGGGTAGGCGTCGGGATCCTGGTGGTCTGCCTTGTGCAGGCACTGAAAATCCTTTTCGATCAGCAACTGCACGCTAGCCTGTGGAGGGCCCTCGATGCTGACCTGGTCACCTTCCGCCCACTGCATTAACAAAGGCATCGGAACCGCCACAAGTATGGCGCGGCCGTCGAAGCTGGCGGAAACCGCCGTAGCTTGGGGAGAGCCTTCCAACGCATAAGCCAGCGTGCGGCCCGGCGCGAACTCGATGGACGATTCCACCCGCCCGCAATCGTGCAACTGCGCCACTTCCTTCCGCGTAAGCCGCAATCGAAGAGAGTTTCCCTGAATGCGAAGTTTCATGAAGGCAGCTCCAATCCGGGAATACGGTGGCCTCCGGTATACACGTGGAAGCGGTCGTTCCGCTGAAATCCAATCAACCTTAGGATATTAGAGATTTTTGCGCAATTCTTCCACCGCCTGCTCAGGAGTTTTGATGAGCGTGACGATGTCCATGGCAGGGGCTACCCAGTTGGGGTCGCCATTTCTTAATTGGCCTTCCTGCCGTAGGCAATCGATGACCGGCTGCCAGTAGGGAGCCATCACCAGGAGCCGTTTGCGCCCGCCCACGGTTTTCGAGAGGCTGCCCTTGTTCATCATCTCCCAAGTGAGCGCCAGTTCCGCAAGCGTTCCCGTGCCGCCGGGAAGAACCACGTAGGCACCGCCGCGTTCGATCAGGGTCATCAGGCGCTCGGGGAAGTTTTGCGTGCGGACTTCCTCGACAATATAAGCATTGGCCGGGCGTGGCCAGATGACGCAAGTGACGCCGATGGTGTGCCCGCCGGCTTCGCGCGCGCCCCGCGCCGAGGCTTCCATCAGGCCGCCGTAACCACCATTGCAAACCGCATAGCCCGCCTCGGCCAGCAACCGCCCCAAGCGTTGCGCCTCAACGTAAGCTTTACTGCCTTCCCCGGGCAGGGAGCTTCCGAATACGGTGACCACCTTCATGGTGCTTTTCTCTCCTAAGGGCTCCAAAAAAATAGATTCACCACGGAGGCACAGAGACCACAGAGGGAAATCCAAAATCTAAAATCCAAAATAGAATCGATTCGGTTACTGGTCCTTTGAAAACCACCTATAAATCTCCACGGTAATCGCGTCGAGTGTATCCTGGCCCAACTTGTTCGCGAGGGGATGATTGTTGGTCATAACCGAGAAGACCAGGCGTTTTCCGGAGGGCAAGTCCATGTAACCGGAGAGGGTGTTGACGTGCTCCACCGAGCCGGTCTTGGCATGAATCTTCCCCTTGACGTCATCGTCCAAGAAACGGTGGGCCAGCGTGCCGTCGATGCCTGCCACCGGCAGGGAATCGAAATACGCGTGGAAATGCGGCGAGCGCGCCATGTAGAGGAGCAGTTTCACCGCGGCATGCGGCGCCACCAGGTCTTCTCGTGAAAGCCCCGAGCCGTCGGAAAAATAGGTTTCGCCGGGTAGGATCCCAACCTGCTGTGCGGCAAAAGCGTTGAGCGCCTCCAGCCCGCCGGCCAAACTTCCGCGATTATTCAGCACGTGGCCCAGGGAGCGCAGCAGCATCTCCGCATGCAGGTTTTCGCTTTCCTTGTTGACCACCTTAATCGCCTCGCTCAGCGGGGGGGAAGTGTGCTCCGCCAGCACGATTCGGGGCGACGATGGGGGAGCGGGGTTCGGCAGGGAAGCGGCCTCCAGGCGCGTGAAGTGGCGAACTTCGATGGGCCCTTCCACAACAATGCCTCGCGCTCGGAGTGCGGCGCGGAATTGTTCCGCCATCAACCGGGGAGGATTGGCGATGGCAATGGTGTCAACATCCTCACCGTCACTGACGGGAATTTTTCCCCAAAGGTCAAGTTCCATCGAGCCGGGTTGGCGCTCCAGAAGGTAATTCTTCTCCGTACCTTTCGCACCTGTCTGGACGTGATTTCTCAGCAGATAATAATCCGCCACCGGTTCCAGGCGGACCTCGGCTTCGTCGCCGGCCATCGCGCCCGGTTTGACATGCAGCGTCAGCAAGTTGTCATTGAAAGCCAGCGCTGAGACGGGCGCTCCGTAGCCCCAATCGAAATCGTCGGCCGCCCAGTTGGGCGCGAAGGGTTCCCATACAAAGTAACTGTCGTCAGCCACGAGGTTGCGCACAACCTCGCGCACGCCGCGGGCTTTGACCTGGTCGGCCAATTCTCCGAGAAACTTGTCCGCAGGCTGTTGCAGGCCGTGATAGGCGTAAGGGAAAGTGCGCACCCCGAGATTCGGGTCGCCCCGTCCCACGAGGTAAAGGTCCCACACGCGACCCTGCGCATCCGGAAGGGCATCGCTTTCCGCGGTGGTGTGAAAAATATAGTCGGGGCCGAGCTTCTCCAGCGCTGCTGCGGTGGTGAACATCTTCATGTTGGAGGCGGGGATAAAGAGGTGGTCCGCATCGCGCTCGTAGAGCGATTTACCGCTCACCAGTTCAACAACCTGGATGCCCCATGAACCACGCCGCACATCGCTTGCGGCCAGGATATTGTCGATTCGCTGATCGAGCGTCGGATTCCTTCGCGTGTGCCGGGGAGTGGCGGCGAGAACCGCAGAATTCCGGGCGGGTCCGGCGACGGCAAACCCCAACCTGGCAGCTTGGCGCGCTTGCTCAGCGCGCACGGGCACAGCGGGCTTCACCCCCAGAGCGAAGAGGAGCAAGAGGAGCGTGTGAGTCCATTTTGGATGAAGGTATTGTGGGGTTCTGTGCACAAGATTCTAAATTCAAGACTTAAAATTCAAGATTGGAGGCCAGGATTCAAAATCCAAGATTCAAGATCATAGGCTGGGATTCAGAATTCATGATTCAAGAATGGATTTTGAATCTTGAATTTGGAATCGCCCTCAGCCCAGCAGGTGGGCCACCTCCTTGGCATAATAGGTGAGGATGATGTCAGCCCCGGCGCGGCCTATGCAAGTCAAGGCTTCCAGGATCGTCCGCTGGCGATCAATCCAACCCAGTCGCGCGGCGGCTTCGATCAGCGAAAACTCCCCGCTGACCTGGTAGGCTGCGATGGGAACATCAAACTCGCGGCGCGCCAGGGCAATGATATCCAGGTAGGGAAGCGCGGGCTTGACCATGATGATGTCGGCGCCTTCTTCCAAATCGAGTGCGATCTCGCGCATCGCCTCACGCTGATTGGCGGGGTCCATCTGATAGGACTTGCGGTCTCCGAACTTGGGAGCGGAATCCGCCGCCTCGCGGAACGGGCCGTAAAATGCCGAGGCATACTTCGCGGAATAAGCCAGAATCGGCACTTGCGTATGGCCGTGCGCATCCAACTCCTGGCGAATGGCGCCCACGCGGCCATCCATCATGTCGGAGGGCGCAACCATATCCGCGCCCGCTTCCACCTGGGTCAATGCGGTTCTGGCCAAAAGCGGCAGGGTGGAATCGTTGTCGATTTCACCCTCCTTGATCAGCCCACAATGGCCGTGGCTGGTGTACTCGTCCAGGCAGACATCGCAGATGACGATCAGGTCCGGCAAGGCCTTCTTTACCGCGCGCACCGCGCATTGCACGATGCCGTCCGGATCGTACGCGCCCGTGCCCGTTTCATCCTTGTTTTCCGGAATGCCAAAAAGAATCACGGCGGGAATGCCGAGGTCGTAAGCGCTCCGGCACTCCTCCACCAGCCCGTCCACGGACCACCGGTAGTTGCCCGGCATTGACTGGATTTCCTTCTTCACCTGAGTGCCGGGGCAAACAAAGAGCGGATAAATGAGGGAGCGAACGCTCAGGCGCGTCTCGCGCACGAATCCGCGAAGCGCCTCCGTGCGCCGCAATCGCCGGGGCCGGTGAATGGGGAAGGGCATGGTATCAGTATATAATTTCGCGCGGTTTCAGATTTCCGAAGGTGCCGACGTTCGCCAGTGAAAGCGCGACGCGGAACTGGCTCTCACGCCGCAGCGGTCCCAGATCGAAATACTGGTACTCGCCATCGATCGCGAAACACCCGAAATTATAACTGAGTCGAGTGATGACGTGCTGGTTTATCTTCTGCTGAAAGTTGTAATCCATCCCGAATGCACCGCTCAATCCTCGGTGGTTCGAGTCACCATAAGTCACCACCGTGCCGAGCAGGTTAAAGGCGGTCAAGGGCGGCGCCGAGGTGGCCGGCAAACCGGCGGTGGCGGACGCCAGGAGGGAACCCAAGTAGGACGAATGGTTGATAAAAAAGTCGGTGAGGGTGACCCCCAGCAAACCGCGTTTCACGTGGGAAGAGATGCCCGCATCCAGAATGCCCCCGGCGCCGCTGGGATTGATGTCGGTGCGGATTTCCGTATCGTAGTTTGAGAAAGGGGCGAACTTGAAGGCGGAATCAATGGGTGAAAACCGCTGCCCGTGCTCGAAGGCAAATCCCGTAAGGTCGATCGTCGAGGCAAAGACGTTGTTCTGGCCGGGCACCAACGCGCCGCCGAAGGTGGGATCAAAGTAATACTTCTGCGAAATGCGCCAGGAAAAGATATCCCTAGCCTGGGGGATGTCCGGTGAGTTGTCCGGCACGTCTTGCCGGGCCATGATGGTGTTGGTCAGCGAATACTCGATTTCGCTCGTTTCAGTGAAAATATCCATGGCATCGAAGCGGATGATATCCAGGATATTTTCCGGATCGCGCGCGCGCACGAGGTGGTATTGAACATCCGGCTCGATGACATGCTTGAGGCGGTACCCCCGATAGCTGCGGGCAAGTACTTTTTCCAGGGAAGGGGGGCGCAGGTCAAGCTGGATCTCTGCGAGCAGGCGGTCGACGGGGGTTTGGTTCGGCGCCAGGCTGGCGCCGTAACGCGTCGCCCGAAATCCCAGCGAGGGGATGAAACGGAAATGCCAGAACTCTTTGGGCCGCAGCAGGAGCATCGGATGAAAATCCAGGCGATCCTCCAGCCGGGGGAGGGTCAGTCCCGGCTGAGTGCGGCCCACGGCGTCAACGGAGGTCTCGAAGGAATAGTAGACAGGCGAGTCGCCGATTTCCCGGTCTTCCCCGGCAAATTGAAAGGTGGGGAGGTGGCGGATGATGACGGCGTTTCCGGGGACTAATTGTGTGGAGAGGAAGTCCTCATACCGTTCGGCGGAAACATTGAAGCTGTAGGCATCCCAATTCTTCGTGACGAACCCGGATTGCACGGCTTCCGAGCTGACTGCCTCCGTATAAGTGCCCGACCAGGTTAATCGGAAGGCCATGGTGTTGACGTAGTCCACGTTGGCCACGGCGCGGAAGCCTGCACCGATGTCATCGTCTTTGCCGATGGCGCGGATACTCTCGCCGGGGGCGCGCAGCGACAAGTTCGAATCCTTGTCATTTACCCCAAAGTAGTTGATGGTGAAGTCGGCGTTGGGGCTGGGCTTGGCGCGAAATTCTCCGCGTTCCGCAAGTCCGCGCGCGCTGTATTCCTCAACCCCAAACATCAAATCGGCGCTGGGGTTTATCGCCCAGAAGAATCCGTCGCCGACAATGAAGCCTTTCTGCGAGGAGTTGCCAATGTGAGGAAGCAGGAAGCCGGTTTGCCGGGGCTCACGCGCGATCGAATCCGCCACGATGGGAAAATAAAAGATGGGGATCCCGAGGAAGCGGAAAACGGCGTCGTGGGCCACCACTTTGTCTCCGACCGCGACGCGAGCTTGCCGCGCGGAAAGCAACCAGCCATCCTTCGGGCAATCGCAGGTGGTCATGCGGCCGTGATCCAACAAGTAAGTATCCTCGTCCAGGCGGTCAACCGTGTCACCCCAAATATAAAAGGGGTTCTCCGTCTTCAGGACGCGCGCCCGGGCGGCCATTTTGGGATGAACGTACCCGGTGCTGTTGCTAAACCATCCTTTTTGGGTCTGAATATTGTAATGGACCTCATCCGCCACCAGGTGGCTCTTGGGGTCGTCAAAGATAACATGCCCGCGCGCCATCACTTCGCCCGATGCGTCGTCGAAGGACGCTTCATCCGCTGTCACGCGCATTTCTTCACATAAGATTTGGACGTGGCCGCGCAGATGGTAAGTGTCCTTATCCTTCTCCTCTGAGTCCGCGCGAATCGGAACTTCTTTCCCGTGAAAACGAACAATTGAGACCGCCGGCCCCTTCTCCTCCGTAGAACCGGGAGTTTGACCCGCGTGAAGGCTCGGGGCGAGAGCAAAAAATAGCGCGAGTGCGGTGGGGAGCCGCAATTTACTGCTTCGGGGAAGAGGGCGAAAGAGATCCATGAGCGCGCAGAATGGCCATTCTACCCGAAAGCACTTTGTTCTTCCGAGTCATTTTGCTAAGATGCCTGCGGATGAGGGAAACGCTGCCTGGAGGACTGATTACCCCCAGTGAAGTGCCCCAAATGTGGGTTCGTCAGTTACGCTGGACTTGAGCAATGTAAAAAGTGTGGCTACTCGTTCGTTAAAGCCGCACCCAAGGGATCTTCTTCCCTGCTGACGTCTTTGTTCCCGCAGGGAGTGCTCGCGATTTCCCGCCCCCCCTCGGAACCCTTGCCGGCACCTGGGGAGACTCCCCCCCGTGCCGAACCGGAGCAACCAACTGAGCAGACTGCACCTCCTGAGAAGGAGCCCGTGCGGATACCTCCTTCCGTGCTCGCCACCTTGTTCCCGAAGGGAGTGTCCCCGACTTCCCAATCGCCGTCGAAACCCTTGCCGGCGCCTCGGGAGAATCCACCCCGCGCGGAACCGGAGGGGCCAACTCAACAGACATCGCCTGCTGAGACGGCGACTGTGCGGGTATCTTCTTCCCAGGGAAACCTAACCGTGGCTGACCGACCGCTTGTGGACGAACACCCCCAAGATTGGAGAGAAGAGTTGTCAGAACGAGTTCAGAACTTCCGCAAGCGGCGGGCTCGCCTCCAGCCCGATACCGATTCCCCGGGGAATCTTGAGCTGGACTTTGGGGACCCCGACAAAACCGAGGATCATCCCTCCCTTGACGACGCGCTGGGGACTCCGGAGGAAAGTGATACGGGCTTCGATATGGAAATCGGAGAATCCGCCATGGCCCGCGGCAAGGGAGGCCCGTCACCGGAGACGCTTATGTTCGAAGCGCCGCGCGAAGAGATCATGCAGCTCGACGCGGCCCCCGCAGAGACGGAGGAGATGTCCTGGGGCGAGCCTCTGGAGAAGAGGCCTCCCATGGAAATCCTGGTCGGCTCGCCCACCGAGATAGTGCCTGAGGAAGAGGCGGGGGCCGAAGGGATTTTCCTCGCGCCGTTGGGCCGCCGCTTCCTGGCAGGCTTGACGGATGCCCTGGTGCTGACTCTGGGGGCAGCCGTGTTTGGGGTAATTTTCTGGCGGTTCTGCGGGCGGCTATCGCTGGTGCCGCTCAATATCGCGGTTCTGGGGTTTGTCGCCGTCATTCTCATCTTTGCTTACTTCGCGGTGTTCACGGCCCTGGCTTCCGCCACACCCGGACTGCTGTGGATGGGATGCGAGATTCGCAATTTGCGGGGAGGCCATCCGACCGTGCACGAATCCCTCTGGCGCGCCTTCGGGGTTCTGGTTTCGCTCTCGGCGCTCCTGCTGGGTTTCGTCTGGGCCTGCGTGGATAGCGACAGCCTGACTTGGCATGATCGCATGTCGGGAACAGTCATTACGGAGGAGCACAACTCCGCGGATCTCGCCGGCCTGAAAGTGGAACCCTAGCGCGCACGCTCCGCCGCGCGGTTTCATCGCACCCTCACGGGACGGCTTCACCATGGGAAAAGGAAAGTTCGTCAATCAGAAGCTCGGCAAGTACGTTAGCCGCAAATTCGATTTGCTGAAGTCAGAGCTTGCCGGGCGCGCCAACCGCAAGTCGCTATCCCGCCCGCTGAATCGGCCTCTCCCCAAGCAGGAAATCTCCCGGGGAAAGCCGTAACGAGGGGCCCTTCGCGGCATGCTCGTTATCCGGCGCTCTTTGCGAGGGGATCTTTCCGCCTTGGGAGTGACATCCGTTTCGACCGGTTGCCTGGTCCCGGAAGCCATCGAATTAATCTCCCGCGCAAGAAGCTTCCTTTCGCATATGTGCATCAAAGAATAGGGCGTGCTATAATTCCAAGTATCAGGGCAGTGTAAGCCCCGGGTGAAGGAGCTATTCCAGCATGACAAACCGTATTCGAGCCACACTGATTTCTGTCTCCCTCGTACTCATGTCCTATGTAGTCGTGGGAGGGCTGCTGAAGAGTGAAACATCCTCCGAGAAAACTTATCGCGACCTGGGTGTTTACAGTGAAGTCCTGAACCGCATCAAGCAGGAGTACGTAACTGATCCGGATCTGAAAAAGGTCACGGACGGCGCGATCCGAGGGCTGCTGGAGTCGTTGGATCCCTACAGCACGTACCTGACTGCCGAGCAATACCAGGATTACTTGCAACACCCTGACCCCGGACCGGCGGACGTGGGGATCTTCATCTCCAAGCGGATGGGATATGCCACGGTGGTGGCGGTTCTGCCGGGAAGCCCCGCGGAAAAAGCCGGCGTCAAGCCCGGCGACCTGATTGACGAGGTCGAGGGGGTGCCTGCCCGCCAGTTTTCGGTCTGGCAGCTTGAGCGCATGATGGCGGGGCAACCCGATTCGACGGTGAAGCTCACCCTGGTTCGTGAGGCGCGCGTCGACCCCCAGAGCATTTCGATCACACGCGCCACCCTGAATTACCCACCGCTCTTCACCAAAATGATGGAGGACGGAACCGGGTACATGCGCGTGGCGACCTTCAACAAAGGGAAGGCTCGCGAGATTGCCGCCAAGATCAAGGAACTCGAATCGCAAGGCGCTCGCAAACTCATTCTGGATTTGCGCAACTGCGCCGGAGGCGATGTGTTGGAGGCGTATGATACCGTCAGCCTGTTCCTGAATAAGGGTCTGGTCACTTACCTTGCCGGACAGCGCTTTCCCCGCCAGGATGTGGAAGTTCATCCGGCCGGCACGGTGTGCGCGTTGCCCTTGGCGGTGCTGATCAATCAATCGACGGCCGGTCCGGCGGAGTTGGTGGCCTCCGCGACCCTGGGCAATAAACGCGGCGAAGTGGTGGGCGAGCGGAGCTTTGGCGTTGGCGTCTACCAGAAGCCCATCCCCGTCGGCGATGGTTCGGCCCTGCTTCTTTCCGTGGCCAAGTATTATGGGCCGGATGGTAAGGCCATCAACGAAAACGGTGTAACCCCCAGTGTGGTCCAGGCTGCCACCGGGGAGGCTGACAACGCGGATGAAGAAAATCAGCCGGAAGGGCCTGAGCAATTCGGCGGCAAAGATGACTTGCAACTTCGCAAAGCCATCGAGGTTCTGGGCCAACCCGCAGCGGTGGCCAAGGCCGCTTGATCAGCGCATTTCGAAACTCGAAACTGGAAACTCGAAAATCGGATAGCCGCGCACGAATTTCGTCCACCTGAACTACGAGGTCGAAACTCGAAACTGGAAGCACGAAACTGGAAAAGCGAAACTCGCAATTAGAAATCCGAAAATCGAATAGGGGATCACGAGTTTCGAATTCCGAGTTTCGATTTTCGACCTTCGAATTTCGCCTGCCATTCCTTCTCTTACTAATCCTCGCCACCAACGCCTGCAATTGGTTTCACCGCCAACCCCTGAGTGAATCGGGCCGCCGCGAGCTGGCAGTACGATTCAAGAATGCCGTGGCGGACGCCGGGGGCGCCCAGATTTGGATCAAGAGTCCCACCAAGTTGCATCATGGGCAAAGCCCCGACATGTCTTTGCAAGTTCTCGCCACTCCGGCGGCTTACCATGCCGTGCTGTCTCGCGTGCAGCAGGAGTCCGACATGGACAAACTGGATTTGGGGACCTCGGCGGCAAACGCCGGAAGCGGGCTGCATGCGGTCAACCTCAATGTCATGCAACGCGGGCAGCGCGTGATCCAAATCCGTTTGCGGGAAGTGCCGCGGCTGCTGCGCGCCGTCATCGTGATTGACGACATGGGCCGCGACCTGGAGGCTGCGCACAAGCTCCTGGCACTCGATTATCCTCTCACATTTTCCGTGTTGCCCTACTTGGCGCACACCCAAGAAACCGCTCAGGAAGTTCACCGCAGCGGGCGGGAGGTCATGTTGCACCTGCCGATGGAACCGGAGCCCAGCGCGCAGATGTCCCCCGGTGAAGGGGCCATCATTGTCGGCATGAACGCCGCGGAACTGCGGAGGGTATTACTGAATGATCTGGATTCCGTTCCTTACGCGGCGGGGGTGAACAACCACATGGGATCGCGCGCTACCCGGGATGCGGCCCTGATGGCTAACGTCATGAAGATTCTGGCGGACCGGCGGCTTTATTTCATTGACAGCCGCACCACGGCCGCAAGCACGGCACTTGAAGCGGCGCAACGCCAGGGCCTGCCGGCGTTTTATCGATCGGTCTTCCTGGATGACACGGAAACCGTCCCGTACACGCTTGGGCAGTTGCGCGAATTCCGCCACAAAGTGGAGCAGGAAGGCGTGGCGTTGGCCATCGGCCACCCGCACCCCACAACCATCGCCGCGCTGGCGAAGTTCCTGCCGGAGTTGGAGCGAGCGGACATTGAGCTGGTCGCGCCTTCCCAGATCGTCCGTCAACCCGAGCTCGCGCGCCTGCACCCCCCCGCCCGCCCCAACTGAAAAAATTACTCCAGGGATGGAGCTGTAGCGGCAGGTTTTTCCTGCCATGTGGCGGCGTAAAGCCGTCGCTATGTATTGTTTTATTTTAACGTGACCGCAGCATGGAGCTGGCTGCCCCGAATCCATTGCAGAATCGTCCGGAACTGCCAGCTTGATTCGTTCCCCGGCCAGCGCTGGCCGCCGTTGTGGGTGGCCAGGTAATCGCCCACGTTTCCCGCGCTGTCGGTGGGCCGCGTGGGCTTGATCAGAATCAGGCTATGCGTGGGGTCATTGATGTCCACAACGCGCATGGCGTATTTGTAATTATCCTCGCTGTCCTGTGGAGAAAATACGCCTTCCGTGTTGGGCGGCTGGAGTTTGAAGATCACATGACTGGCATGGCAAAATACGCAAGCCTTGCCGTCCGCTCCGGGCGTGGCCAGAATGGGTTCAATCTTGGTCACGAAGTAGTTGAAGTCCAGCACGGAGCCGGGTTGTACATCCTTCAGTGCCTCGCTGAGCTTTTTCCCTTCCAGCACGCTTGTGGCGATAAGTTTCAGGCGGGGATTGTTATCTCTCTGCAACTCGACCAGCGCGGCGTGGAAGTCCGGCCGTTGCTCGACATCTTTCACCTTGCGCAGAACATCCAGCGCCGCGGCGCGCGCGTTGGCGTCGGGGTCGCGCAAAGTGGCCAGCACCGTGTCAAGCACGATGGGGTCCTCCAGAAAGTTCGGTACCTTTTGGAAGGCCACATTCTTCCCTAGAAAGTACTGTTGATCCTGCGATACGGCGCCACCCGCCACGCCCAGATGCCTGCGCATGAACCTGGGGTTTCCCACCTCTTCGATAAGGATGGCGCGCGCGGAGCTGCGCAAACGGGCAAAAGCGGTCTTCACCAGGGGAGTGGTTTCCGGATTAAAAAGGAAATGCTCCAGGGAAACCCGCAGGGCGGCGCGCTGGACATCGGGACTCGGATCGTCCAACCCTGCCAGAACCTGCCCCCGCAGCGCCGGCTCACCCATAAGGCTCTTGAACGATGAAGCGGCATTGAGGACGCGCGCGTAATTGGCCGGGCGGGGTTGCCGTTGCAGCAAGCAACGCAATGCCTCCAGGACCTCTGTTTCCTGTTCCCAGGGTGAGTTGTCAGGAAGCCCGGCGAGAAGCGGGAGCACCACCGCCTGACTGTCAGGGTTCCCTTGATTGAGGATTTCGACGACCTGCTTCACCAATTTAGGGTCAGGCGCGGAAGGGGCGTCAAGGTTCAGGATTCCTCGCTGACCATCCTCGTAAACGTACCGAACCGTCTGCCGCACATCGGCGCTCGGGTCCTCCGAGAGTCCGAGCGCGGCGAGGGTGAAGCGTTCGTCCCCGGCGCCGCTGAGCGTGCTTCCCGCTTTCAGGACTTCGATCTTCATGGAGTCGTCAGCGCCCTGGAGGCAGGCCAGGAGGGCGGCCTCCAGCTCAGGCCCCGAGCTCTTGAAAAAGTGAATGAGGTCGCTGTCGTTGCCAATGCGTGTCTGGAAGAAACCGTTGTGAATGTCGTATTTGAAGTTCACCGCCTCGCGGTAAGGCGAATACTCATAACCCGGGCGGTGCAGGTCGGGCACGCCCGTGACGTACTTGGTGAGGACGGCCGGCAGACCAATGGAAACGGTGTCCGCTTTGAGCGGGGGCAAGGCGTAGTGGCGAATGTGAAAGTCCCACAGAGCATTCAGGATGCCTTCGCGCCCCAAGGGAGTGCCCTCGCGCAGCACCTTGGCAAGCACCTGGGCCTGGTCACGCACGACGGCTTCGTAGCCGTCCCCAATGCGGTTCTTGTCCTCATCCTTCGAGGCGGTTCGCACCCAAGCTTCCAGGTAGCCGGTGTTCTCGTCGAGCAAATCGTAGATGCTCTCCTGAAGTCCTCGGCGCACCATGGGATCCGTCTCCGTGTTGAGGCGCATGGCCAGCGCTTCAAGAGTGCTCCGGCGCACCGGCTGTTGGTCCACCTGCCAGTAGTACCAGCGCCACAAGCCGGAGGCCGCTTGAAAACGCACGAAGGGAACGGAATCGTTCAAATTGCTTTCCAGGGCGGCGAGCAAATCCGCGTCGACAGTGAGCTCCTTGAAATGCTGGTTAAAGATGCGCGTGGCGCCCCAACGAGTGCGCGCGTCGGGCGATTTGAGTGCGGCAATCAGGAGCTTGCGTCCCGCGGGGGCGGCCTCTTGCCGCCGCGACAACACCATGCGGAGCGCGTAAGCGGCGCTGGTCTGCACCATCTTGCTGGGATCGCCCAGCGCTTGAATCAAAACCGGCATCGAGCCGGGATCCGCCATGTGCCCGAGCGCCCGGGCCGCGGCTTCGCGCGCCAGCGGCTGATCGCTCTTCACCAACACTTGACGGATCGCGCGCAGCGCGGACTCCGGCGCCAGGTCCCAGAACTGGTCAAGTTGGGCGAGGAGCAGCGGCAAGTTGCGGGTGTCAAGTTTCGCGGGCGGCGGAGGATAGGCCGCGTCCCAGTTCTTGGCCTGGGTAGGTCCCGGGTAGAGCGTGGACAGCGACATCACGGCAAACTGCGTCGCCCGGAAGGGAGTGTTAAAGCCCTGATAAACTGGGTCGCCTTCCCAACTGCCTTCCGGCCGCTGCGCCGCCAGCATGGCGTGCACCGCGCGTGCCATGCGCTCATCGGTCTCGGGGCGTCGTCCGGCGAGCGCCAGGGCATAAACGGCATTATAGGAAATGAAATCCGCGGGCTTGGCTTGCTTGTCAAACGGATACGGCCACGCCCCTTCGGGAGTTTCGTAGCTATAGAGCTGGTCAATCAGTTTGCCGATTTGCGAAGCGTACTTGGTGCGATCCACCGTCGCCAGGAGCTGAATCTTCCAGTTCAAGTCGATCATGTTCGCGGGCTCGCGCGCCAATGCGAGGCGCTCCACGTTGTCGCGCTCCCGGAGCCACTGCGGGTCATTCGTCTGGCGGTGAACCAGATCGAAAGTCTCCCAGCTTTGCGCGGCGATTTCGAAGGGGCTCACGCTCGGTTCACAACCGTCGGCCTCGTCCCCCGGCATGGTGGTTACACCGTTATAGTGAATCTTCAGGAATTCGGCGTAGGGTGTATCAAAGTGCGGCCGTGGCGCGTCGTGCGTCACATTCTCTTCGAGCGAGTGCATGATCAGGGGTATGCGGCTCGACACCGTGCGGGCCGAATAAATTACGCGCACCCAGTTGGTATTGGCCTCGCCGTAAAGCGGGCGGGCGTTGTTGTAAAGGCGATCAGCTATAAACTCCAGCGCCGGGCGTTGAGTGGGTGCATAACCGTTGTGAACACCTGTCAAGTATCCTCGCATGGTGAATTGCGACGGATGACAGGCGATGCACAGTTGTGTTTCCGAGTGCTGCATGACCGTCCGTAAGGCGACAGAACCGCGGCGCGGCGTGTTGGAAAGCCACGTATCACCCATATTGATGAGGAAATCCATGCCGGCGCGCACGGCCTGGTGCGGGTCGGTGTAAGGCGGCACGGCATAGTCATAAGTGTGGAGTTGGAACGCCGGGTGATTGGCGGCGACGCGCACGTAATACTCCTCGCCGGGGTGCAGCGTGCGCGTGCGGAATTTGTAGAGCCCGGGATAATTCTGCGTCGCTTCGATCTGATACACAAACTCCCCATCGTTATAAGGCACAACATCCTGCTGCCCGTCCGCGTCCTTGCCGAGCCGGAAGATGTCCACGTCAAGCGGCACGTCGCGGTCAGTGACGTTCAGCGCAAAATAGGCGAGTCGCGCTTCGGTACCATGATAAGTGAACTTGAACCACTGAAAACCCTTGAGCATGGCTTGATAGGCATCTTCACCGGAGGAGGGAGCGTAGGGCCTTTCATCGTCGCTGCCATAAATGGTCTGTCCGAATTCAAAGGGCTGGGCAGTTTGCCAGGTACTGTTGGGCGCCGCGGCAATAATGCCGGGTTGTTCACCCGTCGCATGGACTGCCTGCGGAGCCGGCGCTTGGGGAACGGGGCGCAGCGTTGCGCCCACATCCGGCATGTGCACTTGTGCCGGTGCTGACAGGGTGATGTTGATTTGGCCCGCGGCCCGAGGGTGGAGCGTCAGATAGAAATCGAGGTCACCCGTGTGCAGCCATTTGGATTCAACTTTTCCACTGGCGTCTTCCACCGTTACCAGCACGGCGTCACTGCCCTGAAGTTGGGCGGGGTCTTTAACCCAAACGGTCAACGCGTAGAGCGCCTCGGGGCGAACTCGACCCAAGTGGATCTCGCGAGCATTTTGCGAATTGGATTGATCGGCCCGCACGGATCGGCCAACGTGCAGCAACAAGGCGATGATCATCGCCCCGCCCGCCAACAGGAGAATCCCCCACTGCGCGCTCGCCCACTTTCTTGAAGCCCCCATACCCCTACCCTCCCCGAATGGAAAACCTGCCCTTAATCGTTAGGATGGTACATGCGATGAAGATGCGCCTTGCGCACCACTATCTGCTCTGAATACCGATCTCCCGGCCCTGCACCCTCTTACCCACCTCCCAAGAGCTTCTTCCACCGCGCCCAAGCATCAATACGTGCCTGGCGATTAGCATCGTTCGCGTCCGGAGCCTCCCCGGCGCGCATGAAACCGTGGCCGGCGCCTGTGTAGGTGACCGGCTCGAAAGTTTTCCCGGCCGCTTTCATCTGCTCGCGAGCATCGGGAAGCGTCGCTCCGATGCGGGCGTCTTTTTCCGCATAGAAGCCGTACACGGGCGCGGTGATGCTCGCCATCGCCTCCTTCGCGGGCGGCGGCCCGTAAAAGACAAAGGCGGCGGCAAGGTCCGCGCGATGCGTCGCAAAGCGGAAGCTCTGGCCTCCACCCCAGCAGAAACCAACTACGAACAGCTTGCCGTTGGAGGCGGGAATCTTGTTGGCATAATCCGCCACGGCGTTCAGGTCCGCGGTGACCTGGTCAGGATTAAGATGGCTCACGGCCTCAGTCGCAGGGCTACCCATGCCTCCGTTACCTTGTGGGAAGGCGTTGCTCCGGCCGCCGTTCGGTCCCATGCCCGAAAGCAGGTCGGGGGCCACCGCGATGTAACCGGCTTCCGCCACCTGGTCCGCCAAATCCTGCACCCAATCCGTCATCCCAAAAATCTCATGAATGACGAGCACTACGGGTGTCTTGTCTTTCGCCTCGGGGTAGACAACGAAAGTCTCCACCGCGCGCCCATCGTGCTTTACAGTCACCCACTCACGATGCCGCGGGGACTTTTCCACCTGCGCGCGCGCCCAGTCTTGGGCCAAAACGGGTGTTGCGCTCACCAAAAGAAGGAACCACACCATGATGGATCGCATATCTCTCTCCTGATTGTCGGCGCCCTGAGGCTCTGCTTCGACCCGAATTGCAGCGTTGGGTGAAGGCAATCTGATCATACACGCGATGCTTGCACACTCGCAAGGCCTGTACGCGGCTTCTCGGCCGCGCGAAGGGCAGGTGTCACGCAGGGCGGCACACCGCAGCAACCAAGCACGGCTCGTAGGGGCAGGCCTCGTTCCTGCCCTCTGCAAGGGCCCACAAGGGGTGCCCCTACTGCCTGCGGCGCAGGTCGTTTTCGCCCCACCCGGCGAGGCTTCGCAGGCCGGTCCGCGGACATAATGTCCTCTGCGCCGCATTTTCCTCCTACCGGTAGGAAGTCTGGAAAGATCTGATTGGAAAATGGCAGTCATCGTGCTAGGCTACAGATATGAGGAAGGGAATCAGAGTGAAACTGCGCACTTCAGGGGCACGCGAAACGCCATCCGACACGGTCGTGGGGTCAAGAGCACGACCGCGTGTGAGCCTGCTTATTAAAATGGAACGTCAAGCCCGTCGCTTCGGGGCTGGTAACCGCCGACCCATCAGTTCAGCAAGGTCAGGGGCTGACCCTTAGAGATGTTAGAAATGGAGCAACCTCCGGGGATGTGTATGAAAACAAAGGCGACGGTGACAAAATGTCCAGCGAAGAACACGGCATTTACAAGAAAATGCACCAAATGAGCCGCAATCGACAACAATCGAGCGGACTTTTCGGCCGAGACTGCACAGATTACGCGATAAGTTGGGGCGAAGTGGCGCCGACCTTTGGGTCGATAGGTCGGGCACTCGTATAGGAGTTACGCAGAGTCGAGGAGACGACAGGGTTGCAGGCGCGCTCCCTCAATCCTATACTTCAATCTCTTCGGGGGGATTGTCTGACGCACGAATTCACGCCCGGTGGAGCGCGGTGTGTCCCCCGATCCTGCGCAGGAAGGAGTTCATGAGATGAAGTCATCACGCCGTAGTTTCCTTTTGACCGCCGTCACCGCGCCCTTGGCGGCGCACCTCGAACCTCGGGGGAAGGGCAGGTTGGAGGCCTGGGCGGCCGCGCTGCCCGCTGGGCAGATGCAATTTGAGAACCCGCAACTCATTCGTTACGACGCAAAGTGTTTCACCATCAATGGCAAGGATACGCTGGTGGTGAGCGGCGCATTTCATTACCCGCGCTGTCCCAAGGCGCTCTGGCGCGATCGCTTGCAGAAATTCAAAGTGGCGGGATTCAACACCATTGAGACCTACGTCTTCTGGAACTATCACGAACCCGAGGAAGGCAAAGCGGACCTCGCGGAGTTTGAAGAATTCGTCAAACTCGTTCACGAGATGGGTTTCATGATGATCGCTCGTCCGGGCCCTTATGTCTGCGCGGAATGGGAACGCGGGGGATTTCCTTCCTGGGTGGCGGCGAAGCGCTTTCCCCTTCGCACTGCTAATCCGCAAAGCATCGAAACTTCGCAGCACTGGTACTCGCAAGTTCTCCCCATCATCATGCAGAACCAGGTGACGCTGGGCGGCCCCATCATCATGGTGCAGGTGGAAAATGAGTACGACTTCAGCGTGCCCATGCCTGATGACGCCAAGCGCGAGTACGTTCGCGCCCTGGCCAAAATGGTGTGGGGCGCCGGCATCAGCGTGCCCATCATCACCTGTTGGACGAAGCAAGCGCGCGAGAATAGCGACCCGGATATGGCGCGGATCATGGACACGTGCAACTTTTATCCGCGCTGGAAGATTGCGGCGGAACTCACCCCGGCGCTGGAGAAATTGCGCCGCGAAGAGCCCGCCTCACCCGTGGCGATCACGGAACTCCAAGGCGGGTGGTTCAGCGAATTCGGTGGTCTGCTTTCGGTGAATCAGGATGGTGTGGACGCCGCGCAAATCAACATGCTCACCAAGACCGCGCTGGAATTGGGAGTTACGTCCTTCAGTTACTATATGGGCTTCGGCGGCACCAATTTCGATTGGGCCGCAAAGAAGCTGACCACCACTTATGACTATGCCGCGCCGATCCGCGAGCCCGGCGGGCTGTGGGACAAGTACTACGCCGTACGCGGCATTGGCCAGTCCCTGCGCGTGCTGGGCGGCGTCCTGACCCGCGCGGTGGCTCTGAAGGGCGTGCAATGTACGAATGCCAACGTCAGCGTGAGTGAACGCACCAATGGCCCCAGCGGGGTTTTGTTTGTCCGCGAAAACGCCAACGCCCCCCAGCGCTACCAGACGAATTTCACGGACCCCCACAGCCCCAGCAAGCGCTGGATAGTTGCTCCCCGGCAGGGCGAATTGGAACTTGCCCCGCGCGAGATGAAGATGCTGCCGGTACAGATTCCGGTGAGCGGGGGGAGGCTGGTCTACTCGACGGGGGAAGTGTTGGCCCACGGCGTCAACCTGGACCGGGACTTCCTGATCTTGTACGACCTTCCGGGGCGGACCTTGGAGATGGGGCTCGCCACTCAGGACGAACCCAAACTGGAAGGCGAGACGGCCTATCGGTATTGGGATCCGGAATACGAAACTTCGGTTTTGGGCGTGCAGGTTGGTGCGACAGAAAAAATGCTGCTGTACCATGAGCATCTTCAGATCTTCGTCGTGCCGCGCGACAAAGCTCTGCGCACCTTCCTCTGGGAGTTTCCTCCCAAGACCGTCCCCGGCTCCGAGGAAACTAAAACGGTGGTGGCTCCGATCCTGACCGATGCGTATGCCCTGGTGGATTCGGGCAGCCAAAAGAGCCGCGCCTGGGTGGATATGGAGTTCCTTCCCGGGCAACACGATGTTGCCGTAATGCTCCCTCCGCTTCCGGCGAAGTGCCGGCTTGATGGCGACCTGACGGACTTCCGCTATGACCGGCCGTGGCACGTCGCGCGGGTACACGTGACCACACCCGCTTCGCCCTTCCAGCCCATCAATCTGAGCGAGGGCGAGGCGTGCGTGGAAAAGTTTGATCCTGCCAACGGCGAGTGGCTGACCAGCCCGCTGCATGCGCTCGAAGATCTGGGGTCAGTGCCTTACGGTTACGTCAAGTACCGCACTCCGTTCACTTTCAACGGCGAGCCCAAAATGTTCATCACCACGCGGGCCGACGACGCGAAGAAAGTTTTCGTCAACGGTAAGTTTGTGGCAGAGGCCTCCAATACTGAGAAGTTGATTGATTTCCCCCTGGCGAAATATGCACAGCCCGGCCCCAACCTGGTGGAAATTTCCTACGAACTCTTCGGCGCCCCAAACTTTGGCGAAAACGTGGGCGAGTTGAAAGGACTCCAATCGGCGGGCATCGGCGCTGATTTCGCGTCGGCCAAAGGCCTGGAGAGTTGGCAAATCCAGCGCTATGCCACGCTGATGCGCGGACGGGAATTCAATCCGCAAGCCGGCGTTTGGACACCCGCGTCGTTCCTCGGCGGCGGAGGAGGCCCATCTTTGGTCCCTGCCTTTACGTGGGGCCGAGCGAAATTCACGCTACCCGCGCCCGATGAGGCCTGGAAAATACCCTGGAAGCTCACCTTCGACGCCGACTGCGACGCTCTCATTTTTCTCAACGGAAAATTTATTGGGCGCTACGCCACCACCGGCCCGCAAAGGGACTTCTATCTTCCCGAACCGTATCTTTCTCCGGCCGGCGAAAACAGCCTGACGTTTCTCCTGGCTTATACCGACCAGACCCAACACTTGCGCAAATTGCAAGTGGCGCCTTACGCGGAGTTCTCGGTTCGGCGGACGCGCGTGGAGTTCGAGTGGTGACCGCCGGAAGGGCAGGGCTTCGGCCCCTCTGAAACCGCGGCCCCCGCCCTCTGGTCAGTGAGTAATAAGGCATCGCCGGGGCCGCGTCCGCGGCCTCGGCGACCTCCTTGCAGGTTCTTTCACATGCGGCGAAGGTTAACCCGCTGCGTTAGGATGGCGCATTGACTCTCACGTCTTGCAAATCGCCATCTTTCTGCACGCAGTTTTGCTTGCCATTTGACCCGCTTCATTGCAAAGTGGATGAGGTTCTCCCTTCTCCAGAGGATCGCACCGATGAAACCTTCACCTCGAATTCGCTTCGCCGAGTCCAGCCGCCCGGGGCGTACCCTGGGCTTGGGGGTGATCGGGCTGGGGACCGTCGGCACGGGCACCCTGAAAGTTCTGGCCGAGCACCAGCGCGAAATCCAGCGGCGGCTCGGGTGCAATCTCCAACTTAAGGTCATTTGTTCCCGCAACGTGCATAAGCGGGATCTCTCCTGGTTGCACCAGCGCGTCAAGCTCACTTCCGACTGGAAGCAGATTGTCCGGGACCCGGAAGTCAACATCGTCGTCGAGTTGGTGGGGGTCCTCTCCACCGCCCGCGCCATCGCCTTTGCGACCTTGGGCGCGGGCAAGCATTTGGTGACGGCCAACAAGCAACTGGTGGCGGAATACGGCGTGGAGTTGGTGGAGCGCAGCCGCGCGCACCACGTGGGTTTGGGAATCGAAGCTTGCGTGGCCGGCGGTACGCCGGTGCTGCACGCGATCCGTGAAGGGCTGGCCGGCGAGAACTTTACCGCGGTCTATGGCATCCTGAATGGCACCACCAACTATATCCTAACCGAGATGGAGCGGCGCGGTTGTTCATTTGCCGAAGTCCTGGCTGAGGCCAAGGAGAAAGGATATGCCGAACCCGACCCCACTTTCGACGTCGAAGGTTACGATGCGAGCTACAAGATCGCCATCCTGGCCATGATGTGTTTTGGTCAAGCAGTGCGGGTTCGCGACATCCCCGTGCAGGGCATCACGCGCATCGATCCCGTGGATTTTGCTTATGCGCATCGGCTGAACCACACGGTGCGTTTGATCGCCGGGGGCCGGCGCCGCGCGGGCAATCGCCTGGAGATATTCGTCCGCCCCATGATGATCCCCTCCGCCTCGCGCCTGGCCAGCGTGACAGGCGCCACCAACGGCGTATTGCTCGTGGGCAACAAGGGCGGCAATACCAGCATCACCGGCCGCGGCGCGGGGGGTGAACCTACGGGCGTCGCGGTGCTTTCCGACGTGATCCAGATCGCGCGCTCGATGGCCGCGGGCGGCGCGCGCTCGACCCCTTTCGGATACGAAAAATGGCATCCGTCCCGAGTTGCCACGCCCGACGAGAACGTCGTCGCCACTTATCTGCGGCTCGTGGTGCGTGACCGGCCTGGCATCCTGGGGCGCGTATGCACCATCCTGGGCCGCCATCACATCAACATCGACTCCGTATTGCAAGAACCCGAATGCACGAAGCAGCACCTGCCCTTCGTCATGACCCTGGAGCCCACTAAGGAAAAGCACGTCACCCGCGCCCTGAAGGAAATCACCCGTCTGCCTTTCCTGGCCGAGCGCCCGCTCCTTCTTCCCTTTGCCGAATTGCCCTGACTGACAGGTGTCAGGTGCCAGGCATCAGGACCTTGGTGCTGGGGCTGACGGCTGGGGACATGCCAAGGCCTGGCCCCTAACACCTGACACCTAACACCTGTCTTTTACCAAATCAGCCACAAACCTAATTGGAGTTCCCGTGGCTCGCCCGGTCCGCCGGATGCCAGGCCGGCGACTGGTTGCACCGTATTGAAGATCTGGCCAAAGCTGGGAGCGTTCACAATGTTCTGGGGGATATCGAAGTTCGCTCGGTTGAAGATATTGAAAATCTCCGCGCGAAACTGCACCTTGGCGGATTCGCCCAAGCGGAAGTTGCGGAGAACGGAGAAATCGCAGGTTCCCAATCCCGGCCCCCGCAGGATGTTCCGCCCGGCATTGCCGAAGGTAAACGCGCTCGGCGTACTGAAGGCCGAAGGCAGCACCCACTGCTGCGGGGATTTCTTGGCTGGATAAAACACCCTGCTCGCGATATTCGGGCGGTCCGTATCGGCCTGGACGGTGGCGTTATTGATCTCATCCGCGCCACTGACATTGCCGCTTACCACCGGGGTAAATGGCGGTCCGGATTGGACGGTAAGCACGCTCCCCACTTCCCAGCCCTGAATAAGGTAGTTAAGGTGTTGGTTATGGAGCTTCGCCGTGCTCGACCCGAAAGGCATGTTCCAGATATATGCCAGGGATAGCCGTTGAGGAAAGTTGAAATCCGACACGGATTTTTCTGCCGCCACGTCATAAGAGTTCTGTGGGAAGTTGGGATTGCGCGAATCGCTGAAGGGGCCGGAGGCCGTGTCGATTGACTTCGAGTACGTATAGGCGGCCAGGATGGAGAGTCCCTTGGAGAATCGTCGCTCCACCTTGGCCTGAAAGGCGTGGTAGATGGAGCTCCCCGCGGACTGCGTGTAAGCAAAATTGGCGAGATAGGGAATAGGCGCGGGGCAACTCCCCATTTGGCAGGCCATCAGCGTGGCGGTTTGGACGGCCGATGATGCGTTGCTTGTGGAGGTAATATTGAGCGGCTGATTGGGATCTGTCTCCTGCACCAAGTGCAACCCACGGGTCCCCACATAGCCAATATCAATGAGCCATGTGTTTCCAATCTGCCGCTGTACATCGCCGCTCCACTCTTGGATGAAAGCGTTTTGGAAGTTGAGCTGGAACGGGCTCATGCTGGGGTAAGCCGTACCCCCAATATTGGTGAGAGCGTTTTGAATAACCTGGCCGCTGCCGGGGAAATAGGTGCCCATCCCGATCAGGGCCAAGGCCTCCCCGATGTTGCCCTCCTCGAGGTGGACGAAGGGAGGATTGGCGGCTTTCTGGAAATAAACGTCGCCAAAGGTCTGGTCATAGAAGATTCCGTATCCGCCGCGCAGAACCGTTTTGGAGTTGCCAAAAGGCTGCCAGGCAATGCCGATGCGCGGCTCAAAGTTCTTTCGGTCGGGATATTGCAGTGCGCGGTTGCGCGCCGTGCTCCCCAAGTTGAGGGTTTGTTGGGCGCAGGTTTTCGCCGTGCAGGGCTGAGGGTTAATCTGAAATTGGCCGGTGAAGGGATTTTGAGTGGGGTTAAAGCTCCACAAGGTTGCGGCATTGGTTCCTGCTACCATCAGTTCCCCATTGCTGAAGTCGAAGTTGGAAAAGTTGTTGTTCTTCTCCGTTACCAGGCTTTTGTACTCGTAACGCAAACCGAGGTTCAGGGTCAGATGGGGGCGCACGCGCCAATCATCCTGGACGAAGAAATCGTATTCGCCGAATGCTCCGGAGATGTACTCCTGGAATCCGTCCAGCCAGTATTGGGGAAGGCCAAGCAAAGCGTCTGCCACACTGTTCCCGAACTGGCATTTGCCGGTTGCTGCACAGGGAAGACCCATTTGCCCGGCGAGCCCCGCTTGCTCCTGCGTGCTCAACTGTCCCAGGCCTCCGGTCAGAAATCCGGTGAACCCGTATGATCCGCGGTAGTTGCTATCGACGGTGAAATTACCCCGCCGGACCAGGCGCATGTCCACTCCATAGCTCAACGTGTGGGTTCCCAGGACGTGCGTTAGCGTGTCGCCGATTTGGAAGGTATTCACCGCCCCAGTCTCCGGTACGCTCGGGTCTCCGCCAATACTGGCATACCCTGAATAGGTCATATCGGGGACACCGGCCGAAACCGACCCGATTTTGTTGACGCCCATGATCCCGAGGGTTGAAGCCAAGTTGTTGCCCAGATCTTCATTCGACTGCCGAAGCTGCCAACGGTTGTACCCCAGCTTCAACTCGTTAACCAGCTTGGGACTGAAGATATGTGCCCAATCGAGCCCCCCCATCTGGTAGGAATTGTGAGAGATCCTGCCATATCCCGGAAGAGTCGTGGTGCTTTCCGGAACCGTGCCTGACGGCCAGAACTCGCGGTCAAAGTTGAGACTGTAGCGGACGAACAGTGAGTTCTTGGTGTCGAACTGATGGTCGACGCGTCCGGTCAGCGTATCGCTATTGACCTGCCGGTCGACCAGCGCCGTGTAGTTGGCGGCGCCACAGGAGGCATTGGCAATGTTGGGCTTGGGGTACTGGTTCACTAATCCCTGGCCCGCGGGGTCCGCCTGTGGCAAGACCTGGTTGATGGCGGTAAAGGGCTGAACCGACCCCTGCAACAGGGCGAGAGGGTTGATCAGCACCGTCGCGCTATCACAGGGATTCGAGGGGCTGAAGTCGCCTTGGCGGTCCGCGACGGAAGGCACCAGGAAATTGTCGTAAAAATCGCGGTGCTCCCGCGTGCCCTCGTAGGCAACGAAGAAAAACGTATGGTCGTGCCCGTCGTAGATCCCGGGAAGCACGGCCGGTCCGCCGAGCGTCGCGCCGAACTGATTGCGGTGCATGGGGGCCACGGAAGGGTCAAAGAAATTGCGCGCGTCGAAGGCCGTGTTGCGCACGTACTCGTAGATGCTGCCGTGGACGTCATTCGTCCCGGATTTGGTCACCATGTTGACTTCGGCCCCGGCATGGGCGCCAAACTTGGCCTCATAGACTCCGGTCTCCATGCGGAATTCCTGCACGGAGTCCAGCGGGGGAGCGACGGTATATTGGCCGACGCCCACCGAAGTGTCATCCAGGCCGTCCAGCCAATAGGAATTCATCGAGTCGCGCATCCCGTTGACGTTGATGGAGCCACCGCCGCCCCGGGTGCTGACCGCGCTGCCGGCGGTGCCGGGAGATACGCCGGGCACCAGCAACGCGAGTTCCAGAAAATTCCGTCCGTTCAAGGGGACCTCGTTGACCTTTTGGGCGTCGATGGTGGTTCCTACGGACGAGGTTTGGCTCTCCACCGTGGCGGGAGATGCCTCCACCGTGATGGTCGTTGCCTGCGGGCCCACCTTGAGCGAAATGTCCACCCGCAGGTGTTGATTCACGAGGAGCGTCATGGGGCCGCGCTCGAGTTTATTGAAGCCCACTTTCTGGGCGCCAATGACATACCGCCCCGGCGGGAGGAGGGGAATCTGATAGGTACCGTCGTTGGAGGTGTTGACGCTGCGCGAAAAACCTTTATCTTTTTCTGTAATTGTCACGAGGGCACCCGGGATGACTGCTCCCGTGGGATCCATTACAGTTCCTGTAAAGCTACCCTGAAAGGTTTGCCCCCAGGTTACCAGGCAGCCGACACCTAGGAGAAAGGTCAGGCATTGTAAAGCCTGTCGGATTGATGATGGCATGATTCGTATTGTCCTCCCAATGAAGTCCAGCACACATGACTAATCAAGCGAGGCAAAAGTCTGCGGGAAGAACCCATCGTGTACAAGAGTGGTCCGCATCCGGCAGACCAAAAAATCGCACCCACATTAGCATGAATTATTTGGGCCGCAAAGCCGTTCTTCGCCTGCCCCATACCGTCGCTTGCCAAGGCGGGCGGAGCTGAATCCAAATAGCACAGCCATGCGCTGCTGACGGTTTTCTGGGAAGTTGTTCCGCCATCGCCTATTCTTCATCGAACTATGCCGCTAAATCCGGGGAGGCGAATTTCGTTTACAATACCCCCGCCGTGCGCGCGAGGGTGATTCGCTCCGCGGCTTAGTCATACCCATAGTGTAGGATCATGCAGGAGGTCGAGATGCAGTTTGAAAAGGGGACACTCGAGATTCTACCGGCGGCACTCCGGGTACTGGAAGAGGGTTTTGCTTCACTTCCCGCCATTGACGCGCGGGCACCGGGCCAAGAGCGCCTTGCCGAGGTGATGCAGCAAGTCGCCATCCGCCTGCGGGACAATTATCCGTATTTCCATCCTTTTTATGCCGGCCAAATGCTCAAGCCACCTCATCCGATTGCCCGCGCCGCCTACGCTTTGGCCACTTGGGTTAATCCCAATAACCACGCGCTGGACGGTGGACGCGCCAGTTCAGCAATGGAAAAGGAGGCCGTCGCCGAGATCGCCGCCATGCTGACCTGGCAGGCCCACCTGGGGCATCTCGCCAGCGGCGGCACCATGGCGAACCTCGAGGCGCTCTGGGTGGCGGGGCAACTTCACCCGGGAAAGAAGATTGCGGCCTCCGCGCAGGCCCACTATACGCACCATCGCATCAGCCGCGTGCTGGGGCTGCCTTTTGTGGAATTGCCCTGCGACCTTCGGGGGCGGATGGACACTCGGGCTCTGGCAGAAAGGCTGACGGGGGGAGACATCGGCTGCGTCGTTGCCACCCTGGGAACTACCGGGACGGGCTCCGTCGACCCTTTGCCGGAGATCCTACGCCTGCGCGCCCAACACGCCTTCCGGTTGCACGTCGATGCGGCGTACGGCGGGTACTTCACGCTCGCAGGCAATCTTGCCAAAGAAGCCCGCGCCGCGTTTGACGTGATCGGCCAGGCCGACTCGATTGTGGTTGATCCCCACAAGCACGGCCTGCAACCTTATGGGTGCGGGTGTGTGCTGTTTCGCGATCCGAGTGTGGGGGCGCTCTACAAACATGACTCCCCCTACACCTACTTCACCTCATCGGATTTGCACCTGGGTGAAATCAGCTTGGAGTGCTCGCGCCCGGGGGCTTCGGCCGTGGCCCTGTGGGCCACCCAAAAATTGCTGCCCCTCGTCCGTGGGGGCGAATTCGCTAAGGGGCTTGAGGCCTGCCGAGAAGCCGCGGTCAGCCTGGCGGAGCGACTCTCCGCCGATTCACGATGGATCGTGCCTTTTCCCCCTGAGCTGGACATTGCCGTCTGGGCGCCTCGCGTTGCATCCGCCCGCCTCGCATCGGAACGGTCACAGCGCATCTTCGCGGCGGCCGCGAAGCGCGGCTTGCACCTCGCGCTGATCCGCTTGCCCGTCGGTTATTTTCCCTCGCTTGCTGCCGATTCGCCCGACGGTCAAGACACAGTGCTTTGCCTGCGTTCGGTCTTGATGAAGCCCGAGCACCGCGAATGGATGAACCAGATTCTGTCTTTACTGGATAGGGCGTTCTGGGACGCGGTGGGGGAGTAGCGTTTCCGCGACATGGCGGTTGCCAGCAAGTTTGTTGAGAAACCGACCTGTATGATAAGTTGTCATTATGTTCAAAACTATCGAATGGACTGAGCAGGGCGTGCGCATGATCGACCAGACGCGCTTGCCTGGGGAAGAGATATACCGCACTTACACGGACTATCGCGAGGTCGCAGAAGCGATCCGCTCCATGGTGATTCGGGGAGCGCCGGCGATTGGCGTGGCCGCAGCCATGGGCATCGCCTTGGGCGTCAAGAATTCGGGGGCAAAAACCTCCGGCGAGCTGCAGGCAGAATTCGAAGTCATCGCCGAGACCCTTGCCAAAACCCGGCCCACCGCGGTCAATCTATTCTGGGCCATCAACCGCATGCGCGACGTCTTTAAGAATTCCCTATTCTCCCACCCCACGGATGCCCAGGTGCTCACCATGGTGCGCGTGGGCCTGGAGAAAGAGGCCAAGCGCATCCTGGCGGAAGACATCGCCATCAACGAAGCCATGGGCCGCCACGGGGCGGACCTGATGCCGGACTCGGGAACGGTCCTCACGCACTGCAACGCCGGGGCGCTGGCGACAGGCGGCTACGGCACGGCGCTGGGCGTGATTCGCGCCGCAGTGGGGGCTGGAAAGAAGCTGCAAGTTTTCGCCGATGAGACGCGGCCCTTCCTGCAAGGGGCGCGCCTGACTGCCTGGGAACTGGCCAAAGACCATATTCCGGTCACCATCATCACCGACAATATGGCGGGGCACTTCATGAAGCAGGGAGAGATTCGTGCGGTGATTGTGGGGGCGGACCGCATTGCCTCCAACGGTGACACGGCAAACAAAATTGGAACTTACTCCGTTGCCGTGCTGGCGCACGAGAACGGCATTCCCTTTTACGTGGCCGCGCCCCTTTCGACCATCGACATGAGCCTCGCTTCGGGTGACCAAATCCCCATTGAGGAGCGTTCCTCTGCCGAAGTCACCCATCTTGCCGGAGTGGGCATAGCGCCCCTCGGGGTCCCGGCGCGGCATCCGGCGTTCGACGTTACCCCGCAACGCTACATTACCGCCATAATTACCGAGCGCGGCGTGGCGCGGGCGCCCTTTACGGAAAGCCTAGGTGCGCTCTTCGCTGAGTGATTTTTCCGGCTCCAGCGCGGGGCTGTCCGGGGAGCCCTCCACGATTCGGCGCAGGATGGCGGGAATTTCATAGACGGCGCGGTTCCGGATGGTGGCAGCCTGGGCGCGATAGCGCGCCAGATTGCCCGCTTCGAGCAACTGCCTCACCGCTGCGGGGATTTGTTGCGGTCCGCGTACCACCAGTCCCAGATGCTCTTCCAGAACCCACTCGGCGTTATAGCGTTCCTGGGGCAGTGTCCAGGCATTGCGCTCGACGATGACGGGCAGGCGCATGGCGACCGCTTCGCTCACACTTCCAGGACCGGGCTTACCAATAAAGAAATCGGAGAGGCGCATGTAAAAGGGAATTTGAGTGGTAAAGCCCTCCACGAAGGTCCGCAGCCGGCTGCGGCGGTTGCGGAGGGCGTCCGCCAGCTTCTGGTTGCGTCCACAGATGAAGATGAGCTGAAGATGGTGAGGGCCTTCGGCATCCAAGCGCTCGGCGATTTCGAGCATGGCGTTGGAACCCTGCCCGCCAAACAGCACCAGCCCCGTGGGCGAGTCAGGATCCAGTCCGCGCTGTGTCCGCTCCGCGCGCGGGTCGCAAGGGATGGACTGATAAAAGCGTGGATGCAGGATCATGCCTGAGGCTTGAAAAATCCGACCGTCGCAGATGCCCAGGGCGCGCGCCTGCGCCACTGCCCGGTCTGATCCGCAGATGAGGTACTGCCCCTGGGGTTCAATCCAGAAATGGGGAGGATAATCGGCAATGTCGGTCATGATGGTGACAAAGCGCGTGGCGGGCCGCGCGTGGCGCAGGCTCTCGGCGAGCGCGCGGTTGAAATGGGGGACCAACGAGACCACCACCTCCGCCCGGCTGGAGCCCCAGAACTCCTGAAGCAACCGCACCGTTTGACCGTGCACCAAACGGATGAAAAACTGCAGCACGCGCACGGTCTGCGGGGTGCCGAGCGTCCAACCCTTCTTCAGCATCAGATTATAGAGGTCCTGCATGCGCAGGCCGGTCAGCTTGCGCGCCCAATCAACGGGGTCGAGCAACTCCTGAAGGTTCACCAGCCGGACATTCCACCCGCCCTGTTCTTCCATCACCAGGCGGAGAGCTTCAGTGGCGGCGCGGTGGCCGCCCCCCGCATCAAAGAAGACAAGGTCGGCGTTGATCATGCTCTCACCTTTGCACGGTTCATCTATCCTGTAAATAGGCAATAGACACTCTTCATAAATACTTCATTCGGGATATACATTGCCGTAACATGGCCTTTCTAACCTATAGCGTGCGATGTGATTTGCATGTCCATACGATCCACTCCGGCATGTGTACTCTGCCGCTCCTGAAAGCCATTTGCCGCGAGTGTTACAGCGAGCCGGAAGCAGTTTATCACTCGCTCCGGCGCAGGGGAATGGACCTGGTGACGGTTTCCGATCACGACTCCATCGACGCGGCGGAGACGCTCAGCCGGCACGCGGACTTTTTTGTGAGCGAAGAAGTGACCTGCCGGATGCCGAGCGGCAACGAGCTGCACGTTGGCGTCTACGACCTCGCGGAGCGGCAGCACGTGGAAATCCAGCGCCGCCGCAACGACCTGCCGCGCCTGGTGGCCTACCTGAATGAACAACAGCTGTTTTACAGCGTGAACCACGCCTTTTCCGCCCTGACGGGCCGGCGATCGCTGGAGGACTACGTTTGGCTCGACGGCGCGTTCCCCGCCGTAGAAGTGCGCAATGGCCACATCCTGGAGCGCTGCAATCGTCTGGCGGAGCGGATGGCGGAGCACTCGGGAAAGGCCATGCTGGGCGGCAGTGACGCGCACACTCTACGCTCCCTGGGGAGTGTTTGCACACGCGTCCCTGGCGCGCGCAACAAGACGGAATTTCTCGACGGCCTGCGGCGCGGGCGGGGGCAGGTGCTGGGAGGGTCAGGGAGTTTTTGGCGCTTGACGCGTGACGTACTGCAGATTTGCGCCGCGCTGATGAAGGAGAGGCCCGTGGCCAGGCTTCTCGCTCCGCTGGTCCTGGCGGTTCCCGTCGTGACCCTGCTCAACTATGTGATGGAAGACCTGTTCGCGCGGCGCTGGGGAAGCCGCTGGGAGCACTGGAGGGGTCTTGAAAAGAGACCTTCCGCCGGGGGAATGCGGGCTGCCCCCGGGGAGGCGAGAGCGTGACGCTTCCGGGCCACATGCTCGATTACATCGCCACGCGCGACCTTCGCCTAATGCGCCGCGTGCACCGTTGGCGACCGCCGCGCTGGTTCCGCCTCTGGATGATTCTGGCCACGCGCGGGGGTGACGGCTGGCTCTGGTACGGGCTGAGCGCATTGGTTCTGGTTTTGGGCGGCTCCACACGTTATGAGGCCATAACCGCGGCGTGGACGGCCTGCGGCGCCGGGGCCATTCTCTTTCTCCTCCTGAAGAAACTGACGGGACGGAAGCGGCCGAACGCACTGGAGCCGCACTGCTGGGCCACGCTGCTGCCGCCAGACCAATTCTCTTTTCCCTCCGGGCACACCATTACGGCCTTCGCTTTCACCCTGGCGGTGGGCGGTTTTTATCCGCACCTGATGGGCGCCCTGCTGTTCTGCGCGCTGAGCGTGGCCACGTCGCGCATTGTGCTGGGAATGCACTTCCTGAGTGATGTGGTGGTGGGCGCGATGGTGGGCACCGGGTTGGGTTACGCGGGCTTTGTGATCTTTGCTTAGTTTCCCCGGGCGTCGAGGATCATCCTGCCTTGAGCTCCTCACTGCTCGGTAGTGTCTCAGTTTGAAATTCAGCCCCATTGACTCGCCGTGCCATAGAACATCGCCGGACAGAACGAGTTTATTGGAAACATATGTAATCCATTCGTGCGGATCAGGTAGAGACATTACCTGAGTGCAGGCGTCAGCAACTGCCGAGAAATCTCGTCGAACTCGGTCTTTTAGATTAAGCCAATTTCTGGCCCGTAACGCCTCAAATACTATAACCTCAGGAGGATCGACTCCAGGAAGGTTCATACATCCAACACTCTGCCCCTGATCGCCGTCTAAGAAAACAAATGAGGGAGTCGGGAATCTGTTCTGAAATGCCATGATCCCGAGGTGTTGGCCTACCTTTGGACCTCGCGGTCCATATAAAAACGAGAATTCAAACTGACGCCTTGCGCTTAGCAACGCTCAGGTATACGCTCTCCGTAGGCTTGTAGGAGTCCCCAAGAAAGGAAGATCGCCATGGCAGAACAGGAGGAAAAACCAATTGAGAAAGACCAGCAACGCCGACCTCAGACCCCTCCATCCAAACAGTACCATAAGGGACTTTCGGCAACGATGTACGAAAAAATAGGCTGGTTCAGCCATCACTTTGTTGAGAAAATTGTAGCGAAATATAAATCATGACCACACTATTTGATACTCGAAAATCCTAATATTGTAATGCCACCGATGCAAGCGCCTATGAGTGGCCTCTGGCGCGCCATCAACACAAATTTCAGGCACTATCAAAATTCAAACTGAGACACTACCCACTGCTCATCCGATGCCATCTCGTCGCCCGAGGGATGATACTTTCCACTCTGGGCACGGGGAGCGCGGCGTGCCACCCAATTCCAAATTCCAGATTCCCAATTCCCGATTCAAAATTCCGATTCAAAATTCCAAAGGCCAATGCGGAATTCAAGATTCCAATGGCTAACGCGGAGTCAGATTTACTCGTGCCGCAGAGCGACGATGGGGTCAAGGCGGGAGGCTTTCATGGCGGGCCACATTCCAAAGAACAAGCCAATGCTAACGGAAGCGACGAAACCCATGACGACGGCCCAGAGGGGGACGGTAGAGGGCAGAGCAGGCATGAGGGTCCGGATCAAATAGCTGAGCATGGAGGCCAGAAGGATTCCCAGCAAGCCTCCGGTGGCGGTGAGCGTCATGGCTTCGAGCAAGAATTGCCAGGTGATGTCGCTGCGCCGGGCCCCTATGGCCTTGCGCACGCCGATCTCGCGGGTGCGCTCGGTGACCGACACCAACATGATGTTCATGACGCCAATCCCGCCCACCAGCAGGCCGATGGAGGAAACCACCACCGTCACCAGAACCACCATGCTCATGATGTCGCGGAATTGATTGATGATGGATTCGGCGGTGGCAATGCCAAAGCTGTTGGGCGCCGAGGGTTTGTCGCCACGCAGCCGGCGGAACAGGGCGGTGATTTCATCCTTGGCCTGGTCGACCTTTCCCGGAAACGCCACGGCGGTAATGAGATTTTCTTTGGCATTGGGATAGAACTTGCGAAATGTGAAGTAGGGTATGTAAATGACCCCATCGTTACTGCCGTTACCCGGGAAGGCCTTGCGTTTGTTGAGGGCTCCAATCACTTCAAAGGAGTGGCCGTCCACCTGGATGACTTTGCCGATAGGATCCTCGCCCTCAAAGAAACGGGTCACCACGTCGTCGCCAATCACCGCCACGTCGCGGCGATGGAGGTCGTCGAAGTCGGTATAGAGGCGCCCGTCCCGGAGGTCGGCGTTGACGTTGCGGATGTGCTCCGCCGTGGCGCCCCGGAAGATCGTGTCGACCATTTCCAGTCCCTTGTACTTGGCCACGGCGGGGGGGCCTTGGACAATAGATTCCACCCCTACCGCTTCCACTGCAGGGCACTGTTCTTTGATGGCCATGCCTAGCTCGTAGGTCAGCGGCTTGCGCAACCGCTCCTCACGCGAAAGGTTAAAGTTGATTCCCGGCTCGAATTTGAAGATAAAAAGCGAGCGTGTTCCAAAACCCTCGGCCGCATCCACCATCTGCTGGTCGAGGCCTTTGAAGATGGCGGCCACGCTGATGACGGTCATGGTGCCGATCAGCACACCCAAGATCGTCAAGAAAGAGCGGAACTTGTGCGTTCGCAGCGTATCCAGGGCGAGCAGGAGGTTTTCACGAATGTTGTGAAGGCGCTCTTTCGCCATGCTCAGTTCTCCGTCCGCAAAGCCTCAATCGGGTCAAGTTTGGCGGCCTGACTGGCGGGATA
>JBEKNU010000038.1:0-33958 GCA_049522495.1 Terriglobia bacterium | reverse complement strand
AGCGGGACATCGACGCCCTCTGGAAGGAAATCGGAGCGTTGCTCAATACGGTCTCCGCGAGCGAATGCACAAACTACTTCAACGCTTGTGGATATGTAAGTACTTAAATCGAAAACGCTCTAATCAACTCAACCAGAGCACTTTTCTCGCCCCTTTGTTTTCAATAACTCATTAGGAATGTTTTATCTGATTTTTCTTTCTCGAATCCTACCGGTAGGAAGTGGTATCGCGGGATTGCCAATTTCCGCGCGCTTCGCAGGGGCGGTTCGCAAACCGCCCGTAGGACGTGGAAACACAAACCGAAGAAAAAGGAAGGCCCCAGCTACACCGCGCGCGGCGCCGCTGCGTCATACGAAGCGGTGTTGGCGAGGCAGGCAAGCTCGTTCCATCCCGTCAAACGCGCGCAATCCGCAGGCTCTCCAAGACCGAGACCTTGCCCTGCCCAAGCCGGTGCCGCATTTTTCCCAGTTGCCGATTGAGAAAATGGTTCCGATCGAGGAAGGAGAACACGGGCGGCCGTCGAACTCCCAGTTCCTCCAGGGCCCGTACGACTCGCGAGTCCCACCGGGTGAGCTGCAAGCCTTTATAGAGTGTCAGCAACGCATCTTCCAAGTAGCCGGCCCGACGGTATACCTCCGCCATGTTCACATAGAGGTCAGGCTGATCGCGCTTCATTCGCAGGGCTGCCTGGCAGAGACTCTCCGCCTTTGCGCAATCAACCTCCGCCCGTGCGAGCGCCAGCCCGTAGTAAGAGGCATAGAAGGGATTGCCCTTGTCGTGTTCGAAGGCATTCCGCAGGTATACCACGGCGAAATCGGAGTAACCCTTTCGCAACGCGGCTAGCCCATTTTTGAATAGCTCCACCGACTCAAAATGGCTCATGCGTACAGCCTCCCTCCTGCGCCCAGGCATCATGACCACTTGGCGTGGCGGGGAACAAGTTGAGGTCCACCGGGTAGAATTTGGGCAGCATAATGTCCAGCTAACTACGCAGGTATATTGCCGGATTAACCGGAGTGCCACGAACGAGAACTTCGTAATGCAAGTGGGGTCCGGTGGTCCGGCCGGTCACCCCTACCGCGCCGATAACTTGGCCGCGCCTTACTTCCTGGCCCACCACCACGTAGAGGGCGCTAAGGTGGGCATATTTGGTGGTGACGCCATAACCGTGGTCAATCAATGCTTCAATGCCATAGCCCGCATTGGGCCCGGCGTTAAAGAGAATTCCATCTGCAGCCGCTCTGACGGGCGTCCCGGCGGGAGCGGCGATGTCGATGCCGGTGTGGAAGGCTCCTTCCCCGGTGAAGGGGTCCATTCGCTGCCCGAAGCCCCCCGTGATCAGCCCTTGCACAGGCCAAATCGAGGGAGTCACCGAGTCTTCAAAGACGTTTTCGAGAACCGAGGGGGGAGCGGTCGAAGCGTAAGAAGCGACAAGTGGCGTGACCTTCATCATCTTGAACGCGTAAAGAGATGCTCTGTAGTCCGCTCCCAGCGCGGCATTTCCGCGGCTCGCCACGAGCAGCACATCCGCCGGCAGGCGGGGGCCCCACCCTTCGCTGAACGTATAGGCCAGCGCAACCTCCGCCGCCAGCGATTGCAAGGACTCCAATTCTCCATTGGTTCGTGTGAGGGCGCCTTCCAGGGTGTGGCAATGGGTTCTAAGGGCCTCCCGGTCGGATCGCAGGGTGTTGTAGTTGGAAACCTTAAGCAGCATGTGGGCGTAACTGTTCCCCAAAGCCCCCACGGTCACGACTCCGGCAATGGCGAAGCCCAGGATGAGTTGGAGCAGAGAAGGAGGCAAATGGATCTTGCGGAGCTTGCCATGGGCCCCGGGGAATATAAGGAAGATGTAATACTTCCGATCCATAACTCACTCCCATCAACCCTTTTCTTGTCCCTCCCGCCCCGCCAATGTCGTGACCTCACACCAAGCCGATAACGCGTGGAAGAGTATGATGCTCGGCCCGCGCTGACAATCGGTGAGAAGGCTAGTTTTGGGACAGGGGGGTGACCTGAACGGGGGGACAGTTCAGGGGCCAGGAGAGCGGTCCTGGAAGCAGAGCAGGATCAAGTCGGTGCGCCGACGCACGCTAAACTTCTCCAGCAGGCTCGAAACGTGGAACTTTACGGTTCTCTCCGAAATGTTCAGCCGGTCGGCAATTTCCTTGTTGGCCAGATTTTCCAGCAGAGCATCCAATACTTCCCGTTCGCGCTGGGTAAGGTTCGCTGGACTCGGTAGCACGCGCCGTCCGCGCGTGGGCCCCAGATTGGAATCGATGAAGCGGGAGAGTAAGTCTCGCGGTACCCAGAACCCACCGGCGGCCACAACCTGCAATGCTTGCGGCAGCTTCTGGTGTGCTTCTGCGTAGCTGAGCAGCCCCTTGGCCCCCAGCCGGAGCAGGGAAAAGGCAAAGTCTTCGCTGAATTTCTCGGCCACCGCGACCTGCCGGGCGCGGGGGTTGCGCTCCTGAATTCCCGCCACCAGGACCTCCGTCGCTTGCCGCGGCGCGTGGGCATCGGTGACGAAAACCTCCGCGCCCGGCAACGACAGTCGCTCCAGCTCAGGTACCAGCGTGGACTCCACCCGCCGCATCTGTAGTTCGAAACCCGCCGGTAAGAGCAGTCGCTCCCACTCGGCAAGCACCAGCGGATGCGGCGACATGAGGCATACGCTGACCTTTCGCGTTGGGGTACTTTTGTTCACTACGCTTCAGGCTACTCCACTTCGGCCAACAGTTCAATCCAGACAGCTTTTCTCCCGGCCTCCCGGACGCATCCGCTGATCGCGGGGGCGAACGTAACCCTGCCCCTGCCGACAAGGGAGGTCGTTTAGAACAACCGCAGAATAATGCATCGGCGCATAATTCTGCCTGCTACCCGCTCAATAAGAAACGGGCGACGCAGCGGCGTCAGGTGGCGCAGGTGGTACAATCGTTTTCGAAGGAGGGCAAGCATGCGCGATGCGCTCTTGAAAAAGTTAACCGGGAAATTCGAGAAGGCTCCGAGTAGTGAAGAAGACGTAGCATACGCACTCATCGAGATTCGGAAGTTGCTTGAACGCGATGCCAAGCAGGACCAATTTGCGACATTAATGTTTTTCTGTGACTGGGTCGTGCACTCTGTTCTCAATCGCCGTGGTGCCCGCGACCAGATTTCTCGGCTCGACTATCGGCTGGGCAACCTAGACTTGACCAATCTTGATGACATTGGTCCAGACGAAGAAATATACAGGTTCATTTCTTTCGAAGGCCTTTTTGAAGAACTGGGCAGGTTTTCCAAAGAGGTGAACCTGCACAACCACTGGACCTCCAACCCAGTGTCGTGGAGAGAGTGCGTAAAGTTCTATGGGGAAATAGTCCGTGATTGTGCCCTGGAGGTCAAGCAACCAGGCAGTCAGCCAACATCCATTACAAGAGTCGTGCTAACGACAGTCAGCACGGCTCCTATTGACAATGATGCAGAGTCGTTCAAGTTGGAGTGGGAATTCACGCTGCGCGACGGGCGCTCGTTCAAACAGTCGGTCCACTTTCGTTACCCATCAGCAGCTTCGGGCACATGGATGGGCCGCCCCACCGAAATTGAGTTTGGGATCTGAACGAACAGCCGTTGGAACGTCCTCCCGATCGGGTAGCCACAGTCGATTTAGTTCTGACCGCAGGTTCTTCCCTGGATGGCAAAGGCATAGCCTGCTGGAATAGTTGAATCCCGTGCGGAATGGGCTGGTGAAGCGGAGGATTGGTGGTGGTTGAGTTACGACATCTTTGCTTTGGACAAGGCGACGGTGGCGGCGTGCCCCATTCAGATTGACGACGTGCGGTTGCCGCCGGGGTATCGGGCATGAGAAAAGCCCACGGTCAGGACTGCACTAACCGTAGCTGCCCGCTCTTGAAATCCAAGAGTGAATCTTTCCACCTGGTCACTCCCTGTATTCGAGGATCGTCCGCCAGGGTGGTCGGCCAGTACGGTTTTCCCTGTAATCGTCCACAATCCTGGTCACGGACTCGTCAAACAGTTGCTTTGCTCCGCCCAATGATTGCCCGACTTGCTGAATTTCGGTCTCGACCATTCTGATAAATGACGGAATATGCGATTCGGTGATTACATCGACCTGATAAACAACCGGTCGCCCTCCAGTCCAGATTTCTCGCCTGTACTGGACTTCCTGTTTTCGCCCAAGTGTCACCCCACGTCGTCCCTGGCGTGCCAAGTACAGGTCTCCTTGAAGTATAAGCACCGGGTAATAGATGCGTATGGATGGCGGGGACTGCAGGTCGGGCTCCGGAGCTTTGATTAGACCATAGTGCAGGTCGATGCATGTCTCGAGGGCGTGAGTGATTGTCTCGAATGTTTGGTGGGAGCGTTCATCATGGAAGGCTTGCCATACTTGGTCCTTCTTGCGTTGGAAACTGCAATATTGCGTCGAAAATGGCCCAGACGCGCAATGGTGGAACCCTGCGAAGCCTAGGTAAACCGGCAGGTATCTATACGCCTGCGCAACCCAAAACTTTACGGGAATGCCCGAGCACTTGATGTCCTCACAGAATCTCCAGGTATGCTGATCTGAATAATCACTTTCGAAGAATACAACCGGCTGCGGGTTATTCATACATTCGCAAACCAGTACGGCTAGGAGCGTCCCTAGTGTACCAGGGAAAATCAGGCGTCCTTTCGCGGCCCAGATGTCAAACTCCCGCGACACTCCCGACTTAGGATCGGGATACGATGAATTAAGCTCGACCGAGTACCCACAGCGCTGGAGCAGCGTCTTTGCTCTCTGTTCCAGCGGATAGCCGGACCGTTTGATCGCCTCGCACATTTCTTTCGTCTCTATTCTGTCTTTGTCCTCGGTCTGCCTCATTCTGTTTCCATCCACCATTTCAGCCTTTCTGGGACTCGTAAAAGCCCGTAGCAGCAGCTTGCGTGATTATGGGCTTGGGCGGGTTCATGCAGGGTGAAAAGCCCGCCGCCCACCACTCGAACTGCTGTGGGCTGATCTCCTTCATCGCCTCCGCGCTTTGGGTGTGGCTAGCCGCTTGGCCTTTTCCCCTCAGTCTTTTGCCGCTCCGCTGCAAGCAACCGGGCCTCTGCCAAGTCGATGCGCGCCTTATGACCATGCTTCTGCAGTAGGTATAGGAGCTCGTTGCCGCTGAGCAGGGTAATAGGCTTCCCTTTCGCGAATTCGTACGCATCCGGACCATAGTCGGCGGTTGTCACAAGGATACCTTTGTTTGCACCTTCGTTGTGAATTGTTCCAAATAAGTCTCGCACGGCCGACACACCTACGGTATTAGTGTACCGTTTCGCCTGTATGATGATTTTCCCGCCTCTTATTGGGTCAGGGTCGAATACTACAGCGTCCACGCCGCCGTCTCTGCTGGCTTGCGTGATTTTCACGTCACCGCCTGCGGCACTGAACTCTTTCTCGAAAATCTCACGAATGAGATGCTCGAAATCCTCCCAATCCATGGCTGCCAGGTTCGCGGAATTGTCGAGTGTTTCTACAACGTCGTATGCCTGGACAAAGCGCTTATCTTCTTTGTTGAGCTGGAGGATTGGCCGAACCGGAGCCAATGCCGTCAACTTCGCCGCCGAGATACCCTTTAGCTTCTTGAAACAAGCCTTTGGATCGACTTGAGCCGGGTTTATTTCGAGAAACTCCGCCTTGTTCGCCTGAATCGTCAGCACGCATGCGTTGACCTCTTTGCCCGTGGCCTTGTCAATCGAATTGGCCCACCCGTTGAACACGACTGAGTCGAGCGCACCAGCATCGTCCCAACGGAAAAGCTCGTAGATCGTGCGCAGGGGGACCTGATAGAGGACGGAGTCGTACGTTTCGTTCAGCCACGCCTGCGCAACCGGGACAGGCTGGATCTCATCCCTGCTGACCACGTACTTGTAACCTTTTGCGGATGGGAGCGTTTCCATGTGCGGGAGCGCGTAGTCAACCACAACAGTGCGAGTCTCGCCAATATAGTCCAACTCAAAAGTCCGCGGGAATGCGTCAGGATACTCGGAAGCGGTCACTCCGTCGGAATAAAGCCCCCCGAGCGCGATCTCGGGTTTCGACGCCACAATGCTCGGGTAAGGCAATACGTGAAGCAGCGCGCAGCAGTGCTCCGCGACGGCACGCGGCTCGCAGCGACCGTAGGCTGCCTTTTTTGAATCTATGGCTGCATTGCGGCGAGCCTGATCCTCAAGCCAATCCTTTCTCTTCGCTTCCCACTCAGCGAGGTCGTGCTCGTATTTTCCTCTACCCTCGCGGTTTCTTGCTTCGACCTCAGATTTCGATCGTTCCCACTCAGTCCGCGCGGCCATAAAGCGTTCTTCTGCTTCAGCCACGCGCCTCCTGCGGATCGATGGGATTAGGCCAGAGAGAAAAGCAAAGCGGGGTAGGTAGGGCCCACGCACTGGCCCGACCGGCGTCCGCTGCGGGTCGTAGGGCTGTGGGGGCGGCACAGGGTATGCAGAATGGTCTTTGGATTCCACGCCGGTCGAATGTTGAACCAAAACCCCATCCTGCAGGAGAGAGCCGAGGGAGGCCATCTCTTGCTGCACTTGCGCCGTCAACTGTTCTGCCATCTCCCTTCGCCGTTGTTTTGGTGACAGCAGCCGGTCTGGAGCTTTCGAGCGTATGCCGCTTCGGGCATTGGCTATGAGTTCGGTTATTGCTGTGCTGATTTCCGCATCCCAGCCCCTCAACTTGTCCGCAGCCTTCTGCTCGGCGACGTGTTGGGCCCGGTCTGCTACCAGGCAAAACCTGTTCAGTTTTGGGTGAGCCACCCGCGCTACCCACATAATTCCCCTCTGGATTGCTTCAGACTGGATTTGCGTGGGCCGGAGGATTCCTCACCGCTCTTTTCCTTAAAGAGCACGTTGTAACTGGCGTTCGAGTTGAAGGGCGGGTCGAGGTAAATCAGGTCAACGCTGGCGTCGCCGGCGTGGTCGCATAGAATTTTTAGGTTATCGCGAAAATAGAGCTTATTGTTTCCATCCATTTCCGCAGAGCATACCACAACCTTCCCGCGTGGCGCATCCCGCTGAGGGCTTGGTCCGCTTGGTGGGCGGCAACGCTTGCTGTAGGATGCACCATTGGTTACGATGTCGGGCCGGGCATTTTCCGTTGACCTGCTACGCACCTTCAGGAGCCTTGTTATGCAAAGCTGTAAGGCGCGAACTTTCGCGCTGCTTCTGCCCGTCATTTTGATCCTGCTTTCCGCCAGCGCAAAGGCGCAGGAGTCCTCTCTTGATGTGATGATCGATTCGCTGGCGGGCGCGCACGGTATCCGGCAAGTGGCCATTTCGCCGGATGGCCAACGCGTGGCGTGGGTTGAAGCCGACGGCGCTTCCCCCCACGGAATTCTTGTTTGCAGCCTGGCGTCGCCCGCTTCAACCCGGCGCCGCATCACGGCAGGCACTGGCGAGGAAGCCTCGGACGAACGCGAAATCGCCTGGTCGCCCGACAGCCGCCAACTGGCCTTCTTGTCAAATGCTCAGACGCCTGAGCAGTTGCAATTATACGTGGTCAACATCACGGGCGGCGAAGCGCGCAAGCTTACCGACTTGAAGGGCTCGCTCGATTCCCCGTCCTGGTCACCCGATGGCAAGACGCTGGCGTTGCTTTTCATTGAAAACGCTCCACGAGTGCCCGGGCCGCTGGAGCCCATGACGATTCCTTCCGGGGTGATTGGTGACAAAATATATGAACAACGCCTGACCACTGTGGACGTGGCCACGGGACGCGTTCGGCAGCTCTCTCCAGCGGACCTGTACGTTTATGAGTATGACTGGTCGCCGGATGGGAAGAAAATTGCGTTGACGGCAGCCCACGGCGCGGGTGACGGCAATTGGTTCGTGGCCGAAATTTACACCCTCCAGGCAGACTCCGGAGAGATGAAACCGCTGTACAGACCGACGCAACAAATCGCCGCGCCGCGCTGGTCTCCGGACGGAAGCAGCATCGCGTTCATTGGCGGGCTGATGAGCGACGAAGGTTCAACCGGGGGCGATGTCTTTCTTCTTCCCGCCACGGGTGGCGCAGCCCGCAACTTGACACCCGGCCTCAAGGCATCCATCAGTGCGCTCGCCTGGCGCCCGGGTGGCAGCGAAATTCTGCTGCTGGAAAGTGTCGATGGCGCGAGCGGCATCGCCACGCTCGGCGTCCGGAGCGGCAATGTCACGCCACTGTGGAGCAAGCCGGAAACGCTCTCCCTCGGCTGGTGGAACTTTGGCCTTTCCCTGGCGAGCGACGGCAAGACCTCCGCGATGCTGCGCGAGACCTTTTCCGATCCGCCGGAGGTCTGGGCAGGGTCGATAGGGGCGTGGAAGCAAATTACCAATTCTCACTATGACGAGCGCGCAAGCTGGGGAAAAGCCGAAAGCATCCATTGGACGAATGAAGGCCTCAAGCTTCAGGGCTGGCTCACCTATCCCCAGGACTATGACCCCGCGCGGCGCTATCCCCTGCTGGTGGAAGTCCACGGAGGCCCCGGCGCCATGGCGCGCCCCACTTGGCCCAGCACGCTTTTTGACTTCACGCTTCTTTCCCACTACGGCTATTTCGTGTTGCGGCCCAATCCCCGTGGCAGCTTTGGCCAGGATGAGGCTTTTACGCGCGGGAACGTCAGAGATTTTGGCTACGGGGATTTGCGCGACATCCTCGCCGGTGTTGACTACGTCGTGAAACATTTTCCTGTGGATAACGACCGCGTTGGCATCGGGGGCTGGAGTTATGGGGGATATATGGCGATGTGGGCCGTCACCCAAACACGACGCTTCCATGCCGCGGTGGCCGGGGCGGGCATCGCCAATTGGCAAAGCTACTACGGCGAAAACGAAATCGACCAGTGGATGATTCCCTTTTTCGGTGCGTCCGTTTACGACGATCCGGCCGTGTATGCAAAAAGCTCGCCCATCACCTTCATCAAGAACGTTAAGACGCCCACGCTCATCCTGGTGGGCGACCGCGACGGCGAGTGTCCAACCCCGCAATCATTTGAATTTTGGCGCGCCCTGGAGACGCTGGGCGTCGAAAATCAATTTGTGGTTTATCCCAACGAGGGCCACTTGATTTACGACCCAGTGCACCGCCGCGACATCATGCAGCGCACCCTGGAATGGTACGACCGCCATCTGAAATAATGCGCGAACTTTCCAGTTGACGCGGGGGCGGTCGGACTATAGATTTAGCGTCTTTTCGGGTGGAATCTGAGAAGCAGTAGACGGTAGGCGGCATACGGCATGCGCGCCGATTTTGTGGTTCCCCCGTTTTCCGTATACTGTCTACCGTCTACAACTTACTACTGAGGGGGGATACACCATGAAGGTAGGACTCTTTACGGCACTGCTGGCCAAACTGAGTCTGGATGAAGTGATCCAGAAGATTAAGCCCCTGGGCATCCGGACCGTGGAGTTGGGCACCGGCAATTATCCTGGGGAACCGCACCTCAAGCTGGAATGGCTGCATCAGGCGCCCAAGCTCAAAGAATTCAAGCAAAAGCTCGAAGACGAGGGAATCACCATCAGCGCTTTGAGCAGCCATGGCAACCCTCTGCACCCCAACCGGAAGTTGGCGCAACTTCACGCCGCCACCAGCAGGAAAACGATCCAACTGGCGGAAAAACTGGGCGTCAAGACCGTCATCGATTTCTCCGGCTGCCCGGGCGATTCGGACAAATCCAAATACCCCAACTGGTCGCCGACGGCCTGGCCTCCCGACTTTCTGGAAATCCTGAAATGGCAATGGGAGAAGAAAGTCATCCCCTACTGGACGAAGCACGCCAAGTTTGCGGAAGACCACGGCGTTCGCGTCGGCATCGAAATGCACCCGGGCTTTGTGGTCTATAACCCTGAAACCATGCTGCGCTTGCGCAAAGCGGCGGGGCCCGCCATCGGCTGCAACTTCGATCCCAGTCACATGTTCTGGCAAGGGATTGATCCCTGCGCGGCCGTGCGCAAACTGGGCGACGCGGTGTTCCATGTCCACGCCAAGGACACGCGCCTGTACGACGTCAACATCAAGGTCAACGGCGTCGTGGATGCCAAGCCTTATAGCGACGAGAAGAATCGCTCCTGGATTTTCCGCACCGTCGGTTATGGCCACGACGCGGATTTTTGGTGCGACTTCGTCTCCACGCTGCAAATGGTGGGTTACGACGATGTGCTCTCGATCGAGCACGAGGACAGCCTGATGTCGGTTGACGAAGGCCTGAGCAAAGCCGCCGCCTTCCTCAGCCAGGTCGTCATTAAGGAGAAACTCAAGGAAATGTGGTGGGCGTGAAAGACAGTGACTAGTGGACAGTGAATAGTGGACAGCGAACAACGCACACCTTGCAGTTATCTACAGAGGAGGACGATGGCGCCAGAGGAACACGAACAGCGACGACCGCGAGATTATCATGACCTCCTTGTTTGGCAAAAGGGGATGGCTCTCGTGAAGCAAATTTATACACTGACCCAACCCTTTCCGGACACTCAGAAATTTGGCCTCATGACCCAGATGCGTCGGGCAGCCATTTCGGTTCCGTCCAACATCGCCGAAGGCCAAGCACACTATACTACAGGAGAGTTCATCCAATTTCTTTCCCACGCAGCGGGCTCGGTATCGGAACTGGATACTCAACTCACATTGAGCATAGACCTCGGGTTTTGTTCCGACGTAAAGGCGCAACAGGCCCGGTCTCTCATCCTGGAACTGAGGAGGATGATCACCGCCCTGCGTCGAAAACTTTCGAGCAGCTCCTGAGTCTGTCAGACCGTAAAGAGCGAACAGTGAAAAGCGAGCAATGAACAGGAAAAACGGAATACTGTATAGAATGCTTTCGATCAGCCACGGATGCTGTGGCGTGGCGCAATTGCATTGCACGGTCTGCTGTTCACTGTCCACTTTTCACTGTCCACTTTTTCAAAAGGAGGCGCACAAATGCCAGAAATTAACGTCGCCTTGATTGGCCACCGCTTCATGGGTAAGGCGCATTCCAATGCCTATCGGCAGGTGCGGAGATTCTTCCCGGGAAATCTGGTTCCGCGCATGAAGGTGTTGTGCGGGAAGGCGTGCACGGAAGAACTGGAAGAAACCGCGCGGCAGTTCGGGTGGGAAGAATCGGATTGCGAGTGGGAGCGGGTGGTGGCGCGCAAAGACATCGACCTGATCGATGTTTCCACGCCCGGCTATCTCCACCACCCCATGGTTATCGCCGCGGCGCAGGCGGGCAAGCACATCATCTGCGAAAAACCCCTTGCCAACAGCCTGGCGGAAGCCAAAGCCATGCTGAAGGCCGTGGAAAAAGCCGGCGTGATGCATATGGTGAATTTCAATTATCGCCGCGTGCCGGCCGTCGCCTTTGCGAAGCGATTAATCGACGAGGGCAAAATCGGCGAAGTCTACCACTATCATGGCGCCTATTTGCAGGACTGGATCATGAACCCTGAGTTCCCGCTGGTCTGGCGGCTGGAAAAGAAATATGCCGGCAGTGGCGCGTTGGGGGATATCGGTGCGCACGCCGCGGACCTGGCTGAGTACCTGAACGGCGAAATGCAAACGGTGACGGGCCAGATGACGACCTTCATCAAGGAGCGGCCTCTGTCTACCCAAGGCGAAGGCGCCTGGGGAGCGAAAGGCCAAAAAGGCAAAGGCAAGGTCACCGTTGACGACGACGCGAATTTCCTGGCGCGCTTCAAGAACGGCAGCGTGGGGGTGTTCGAGTCGACGCGATTCGCGGGCGGCCGCCGGAATTACAACACTTTCCAGATTTACGGCAGCAAGGGCAGCATTGCTTTCAACCTGGAGCGCATGAACGAGCTGGAATTTTTCGATCGCACCGAGCCCTCGGAAGTGCAGGCCTACAGGACCATCATCGTGACCCAGGCTGAGCACCCTTACGTCGGCGCCTGGTGGCCCCCGGGGCACATCATTGGTTACGAGCACACGTTTGCTCACGCCATCCACGATTTCCTCACCGCCATCGACGAGGGCCGTTTGCCGGAGCCGAACTTCCGCCACGGCGTGCGGAATCAAGCGGTGCTCGACACGGTCGAACGCTCGTCGAAATCGGGACGGTGGGAGAAGGTGAAAATCTAATGTCCTACATGATGGGAATTGATGTTGGAACTACGGGCACGCGAGCCGTGATCGTTCACCCGGATGGGCACGTGATTGGGGCGGCGACCGGCGACCATCAGCCGATGCGGATGGCCAAACCCGGTTGGGCCGAGCAGGACCCGGAAGACTGGTGGCAAGCGACACTGGTGGCCATTCGCGCGGCGCTTGAGCAGTCCGGGGTGAAAGGTACTGACATTGCTGCTATTGGTTTTTCCGGACAGATGCACGGCGTCGTGCTGCTCGACAAGGCTTTCTCAGTCCTTCGCCCCTCCCTCATCTGGTGCGATCAGCGCAGCCAGGCGCAATGCGATTGGATCACTAAGAAGGTGGGGGCGGAACAGCTCATTCAATATGTTTCCAACCCCGCGCTCACCGGCTTCAGCGCGCCCAAAATCCTCTGGGTTCGCGATAACGAGCCCCAGGTTTACGAGCGCACCGCCCGTTTCCTGCTCCCCAAGGATTTCGTCCGCTACCGTTTGACGGGGGAGTTTGCCACTGACGTTTCCGACGCTTCCGGGACCTTGCTTTTCGATGTCACCCACCGCCGCTGGTCCCGGGAGATGCTCAGCATGCTGGGAATCGATGCGCAAATCTTGCCCAAGGCCTTCGAGTCACCCGAAATCACCGGTGAAATCACCCGGGAAGTGGCGGTGCTGACCGGTCTCCATGCGGGAACGCCGGTGGTAGCGGGCGCCGGCGACCAGGCGGCCAGCGCCGTTGGCAACGGCATCGTTCTCCCGGGACTTACCTCCGCGACGCTGGGCACTTCGGGGGTTATCTTTACCTACACCGCCGCACCCAAGCTCGACCCGCGCGGGCGCATCCACACGTTCTGCCACGCGGTTCCAGGAAAGTGGCACGTCATGGGCGTCACCCAGGGCGCGGGACTTTCCTTGCGCTGGTTCCGCGATAATTTCGGCCACGGGGAATGCTGGTACGCCCAGCAAGCCGGCGTGGATCCTTACGAACTGATCATTCGCGAAGCGGAAAAGATTCGCCCCGGCAGTGATGGCTTGTTGTGGCTGCCTTATCTGATGGGCGAGCGGACTCCCCACCTGGATTCCCAGGCGCGGGGCATGTGGTTCGGCTTGACGGCGGCGCACACGCGAGCTCATCTGATCCGGTCCATCCTGGAGGGCGTGGCGTTCAGCCTGCGCGATTCTCTGGAGATCTTCCAAGAGTTGGGTATCCCCGTTCAGCAGATCCGCGCGTCGGGCGGCGGCTCGCGCAGTTCTCTATGGCGGCAAATCCAGGCGGACATCTATGGCAAAGAACTCGTCACTTTGCGCACCTCGGAGGGTTCAGCTCTCGGGGCCGCCTTGCTGGCGGGCGTGGGGGCCAAGATTTATGCCTCGGTGGAGGAGTCCGCGCAGAAAGCCATTCAGTTGAAAGAGTCCATGGCGCCGAAACCGGATAACAGCGCGGCCTATGAACCGTACTATAGGGTTTATCGTGGCCTTTATCCGGCGGTGCGGGAATTATCACACACGCTGGCAAAGTTAGCTTCGGGCGAGGCCTGAGCCGGGGCTGGGAACAAGCAGGACACGGTAATTCCGGCAAAGCGCCGGATCATTCCGACTGGTTTCCTGGGAAAATTCATTCGCGAGGTCCGCATCATGAGACGACCATTACGTTTGCTGGCTGCGCTCACTTTTTTTGCCCTCCTCGTGGGCGCTGCGGCAGCCCCATCGCCGTGCGGCCCAGCCCTCTCCGGCGTCGCAAGATGTGTCATGTCATATTTCTCCCCGAGGTCAGTTATGGCGGCTCCTATACCGGAATACTCAGCGAACCTTGAACAGACGCAATACAATAAGTGGAACGTTTACAAACTCAGCAATGGCTTGGTCTCCTTGTTTGTCGCTCCCGAGATCGGCGGGCGGGCCATCCAGCTTCAGCTTGGTGATCAAGAATACTTTTTTGTGAACAAGGATCTGGGGGGCAAGGTCCTGCCGGAGTCGGAGAACAATCTCCATGCCGGCTGGGCGAATTATGGAGGAGATAAGGCCTGGCCGGGCCCTGAGGGCTGGATGAACGATAATGAGTGGGCGAGCGTGCCCTACTACATCCTGGACGGCACCCCTTATAAAGCGGAAGTCGTCACCAACACGCCTGCTGAAGTCGCCGTGCGGGTGACCAGCCCGGAGGACCCGCGCACCGGCACACAATTCATTCGCACCTTCCATGTTTATGCGGACACCACGCGGATCAAGGTGGATCAGGTGATGCGGAACATCAGCCGGCGGCAGATTCGCTGGGGCATCTGGCACCTGATTCAGAATGACGCCGCGGACGCGAACGATCCTTCCAAGCCCAATCCCGAGCTTTATATGTACATCCCCCTGAATCCCCACAGTAAATACCCGGAGGGATATTACAAACCCTATGGAGACGCGCGGCACCCCAGCTACGAGGTCCTTCACGGTGGCCGCATGCTCCGGGTCCACTATTTGTACTGGGTTTGCAAGGCGGCTGCCGATTCCAGCGCTGGGTGGTATGGGGTGGTGAACGGGCAGAAGAATATCGGCTTGGTGGAGAATTTCAAATACTTCCCCGATCAGGAATACCCCGATGGGGCTTCGGTTCAAACCTGGAATGACGGACCAGGCACCATTTCACGCGGGCCCTTCAACCAAACCCTGGCGGATGACCTGAAGAAGACACCGTACTTCCTGGAGTCAGAAGGGATGAGCCCCTACGCCACGCTGGAGCCGGGGGAAGAATACTCGTACCCGATTTACTGGTCGCCCACGCGCGTGCCTAATCCCATTTCCGGCGAACCGACTTCAGGCGGCGTCGCGAGCGAGCCACTTACCGCAAGACTAGACGGATCGAGCGTCACCCTGAAGGGAACGTTCGGAGTGTTTACGCCAGGAACACTTCAGGCGGATTTCTTCAGTGCCATGGCTGAGGAGTTGGGACACGTTACGCTTCAGCCGGTTGACCCCCGCGAGGTGGTCAGATTGGATAAGACGGTCCCTTGCCCCGCCAATGCCTTCCGAGTGAGTCTTTCCGCGCGTGACCGTGACGGCGAGAATCGCGGGTTTCTCGGGAACTTCATCCTGCGACCCAGGCAGTAGATGGCAGGTCGCCACCTACCCTCCGAACGGATAGCGGTTCAACTCCAGCGCTCGGTCCGCCAGTTGCCGCTTTAAGCCAATCGAATCGGGCGGCGTACGTCGCAGGAATCGTCGAAGGACGGAAAAATGGGTGCGAAGTGTATCGCCTTCCGCGATGCGTGCAAGCCCCCGCCGCGCTTCGATCTCCATGCGGTCGGCTGCATCGTGGAGGTACGTGCGTGCTGCGGCGATTGGGGATTCATCGGCCGGCGCTGAAGCCTTCGCCAATCTCTTTTGGGTGCGAAGCAGGACGCTTTCCATGGCGTAGACCGCCATCACCAGGTTGCTGATGACCCCGATCACCTCCTGCTCATGCTCTAACGCCAGCATGTAGCGTTGCACGGCGCTTCCCGCCACCAGCAGCAGAACCTTTTTGGCCCCCTGCACCAGCCTTGCCTCCTCGGCTAGGGGCGCATCGTCATCTGTCTCCTCCAGCGGCGCCATCCCCAGGATTTCGTCGGTCAGCTTTTGTGCGGCGGCCAGCAAGGGCAATTGGCCTTTCAGGGAGCGCTTCATCAGCATGTCGGTGATCAACAAGCGATTGATCTCGTTCGTGCCCTCGAAGATTCGATTGACTCGCTGGTCGCGGTAGGCGCGCTCCACGTCGTAGCCGCGGCAGAACCCGTAGCCGCCGAAGATCTGCACCGCTTCGTCGGCCATGAAATCCAGCGTCTCCGTGCCCATAACCTTTAAGATGGAGCACTCCACCGCATACTCCTGCAAGGCCTCCAGGATTTGCTTGGGTGCCGCCGTCGCGCCCCGGTCAATCCCCTTGAGCATCACGTCAATCATTCCGCTGGTACGATAGGAAATGCTCTCGAGGGCATAGATTTGCGTCACCATCTCGCCGAGCTTTTCCTTGATCATGCCGAAGTCGGCGATCTTATGCCCGAACGCGTCGCGCTCCTTGGCCCATTTCAACGCGTCTGCCAGCAGGTACTTGCAACCGCCCACGCAGCACGCGCCTAATCGGTGGCGGCCCATGTTCAGAATGTTGAACGCGATCAAGTGTCCCTTGCCGATCTCCCCGAGAACGTTGTCGACGGGCACGGGCACGCTCTCAAGATTGAGCGGCGTTGTGGAGGAACCGCAAATTCCCATCTTGTGCTCTTCCGCCCCGGGCGACACTCCCGCAAAGTTTCGATCCACGATAAAGGCCGTAAATTTCTCTCCGTCTACTTTGGCAAAGACCACGTAAACGTCGGCGATGCCGCCGTTGGTGACCCACATTTTTGTGCCGTTCAGCAGGTAATGCTTCCCGTCCGGATCGAGCGTGGCCCGCGTCTTGCAGTTCAGAGCGTCGGAGGCGGACGATGCCTCGCTCAGGCAGTAGGCGCCCACCCACTCCGCGCTGGCGAGTTTCGGCAGGTATTTCACCTTCTGTTCTTCCGTGCCAAAAAATGTAATCGGGAGAATGCCGATGCCTGCCTGCGCTCCCACCGTGGTGGCCCAGGAACCATCGCGCGCCATTTCTTCCGCGACCAGAATGGAAGAGATCTTATCCAGCTCCAACCCGCCAAATCTTTGCGGCACGTCCGTGGCGCAGAAGCCCAGTTCCGCCGCCTTCTTCAGAAGCTCCCGCAGCACTCCGGGTTTTTTCTCCTCGATTTCGTTCAGGCGGGGCACAATTTCTTTCTCAATGAATTCCCGCGCCGTCTGGGCAATCAAGCGATGCTCATCCGTGATGTCCTCCGGCGTGAACACCTCCTCCGGCGCGCGCGATTCAATCAGAAAGCTGCCACCCTTTATTCGCTGAGCGGCTACAGTTGCTTCTGCCATGTTCTCCCCCTGGTTTCAGGCTCGGTATTTGCGCACGATGCCGGTATCGACCGATCATGGACTCAACAAGCATTATTCATGAACCCGACGAGTGCAGGACAGATTCAAGATCATTTCACACAGGGTTCACGGAGTGATCCACCTATAGAATTGTGAAACCACTCCACCACAGAGTGCGCAGAGAAGATATCGGAACCTCTCCGCGTTCTCTGTGCCTCTCTCCGTGACCTCTGTGCGAACTCCCTCCATCGGTCCAGGAAATACCCCGGCTAACCACCCGCAGGCGGCTCCCAAAGCTCAATGCGATTTCCCTCCGGGTCCATGATCCAGGCAAAGCGCCCGTAATCGTAATCCTCACGGTGCGGGTCTATTTCCACTCCCTCTTCCTTCAGCGCCTTCAGGAGCCCGTCAAGATCGGCAACGCGGAAGTTCATCATGAAATCCGCGCGGCTGAGCTGGAAGTAGGTGGTCGTCTTGGGGAAAATCGCCCAAACGGTCCTTCCATCCTTTGCCTTGTCATTAATTTCACGCCAAATGAATGACACGGCCCCTTCCGGCCCGCGCTTTACCCCCAGATGCTTTTCGTACCACGCATACAATGCTTCCGGGTTCTCCGCCTTGAAAAATAATCCGCCTATACCTGTAACTCTCTCCATTAGAATTCTCCTTGAAGATCAAAAGCAGGGGCGGTTCGCGAATCAGGGCTGTCCAAATTGGTCTTATCACGTCCACTGAATTGGACAGACGGGGTGGGGAATAGCAATTTTCGGGCCTCCCCGAAGGGGAGGAATGTCATTAGTCCGTCAACCGACGGATGAAACCTACGGAATGGAAACCCGAAAATCAGGTTCCGACCCTGAAGGGGTCGAATATTCGACCCCTTCAGGGTCGAGAGAATTCCATTCATTGCCGTCCCGATCCGTAGGTTTCATCCGTCGGTTGACGGACTAATGAAATTGTTCCCCTTCGGGGAACACAACCCGGCCACCCACTTCGCGCCTCCGCTCACTGCAGGTTTTCAAGGATTCCCGCCGCGCCCATTCCGCCGCCCACACACATGGTCACCAAGCCATAGCGAGCCTTCCGGCGCTTCAATTCGCCGAGCAGCGTGGCCGCGAGCTTCGCGCCCGTGCAACCCAGCGGATGACCCAGGGCGATGGCCCCGCCATTTACATTGGTTCTATCCACGTCGAGCCCCGCCAGCTTGATGACCGACAGTGCCTGCGCGGCAAAGGCTTCGTTCAGTTCAATCACATCCATATCCGACAACTTCAGCCCGGCCATTTTTAATGCCTTGGGAATGGCGAACACGGGGCCCACGCCCATTTCCTCCGGCGGGCAGCCGGCCGTCGCAAAGCTTACCAACCGCGCCAGGGGCGAGAGGCCCAAAGCCTTGGTCCGGTCGAGCGACATCACCAGCGCGGCCGCCGCTCCATCGCTCATTTGCGAGGCATTGCCCGCCGTCACCGTTCCGTGCGCGTGAAACGCCGGCTTGAGTTTGGCCAATGCCTCCGTGGACGTATCGCGCCGCGGCCCTTCGTCGGTCTCGAACCTCACCTTCCGCGTTTGAGGTTTGCTCCCGCCGTTCAAGCTGACGTCGATGACTTCCAGGGGCACAATTTCTTCGCGGAATTTCCCCTGCTCGATCGCGGCAATCGCCCGCTGGTGGCTGCGCAACGCAAACTGGTCCTGCTCTTCCCTGGTGATTCTATGTTTCGCCGCCAGGTTTTCCGCGGTCAGCCCCATGCTCAAATAGGCATCAGGGTAATGCTCCATCAGGTAGGGATTTGGAGAGAAATGGTATCCCCCCATGGGAATCATGCTCATGGTTTCGGTCCCGCCCGCAATGACCACCTCGGCGGAGCCGGCACCTATGCGGTCGGAAGCAAGGGCAATCGCTTGAAGTCCCGAGGAACAGAAGCGGTTAATCGTCATCGCCGAGGTGGCGACCGGAAGGCCTGCACGCAGTGACGCGACGCGCGCCACATTATTCCCCTGCTCCGCCTCCGGCATCGCGCATCCCAGGATAACGTCCTCCACCTCGCTGGGGTCGAGCGACGGCGCACGCCGCAGGGCTTCCTGGATCGCCGCCGCGGCCATATCATCCGGCCGAGTGGAGCGCAAGACGCCGCGCGGCGACTTGCCCACCGCTGTGCGCACAATGGAAACGATCACGGCTTCCTTCATGCTCAACTCCTGGCTTTAAGATGTCGCTGGTCCCTTATTGGTGACTTGTGAATTGCGATGGGTGATTCCTCAGCCCTGGAATTGTCCGTGACCTTCGAACGGCCGGGAATCACCAATTTCCGATCAAAGTGGGCAAATTGGCCCTTTAATCCCGCAATTTTCTGCAAAATCGGTTTCAATTGTGCATTCATGTCCGAATTCTTGCCGGGCATTTTGTCATAATTTTGTTTGTTTTCATATACATAACGGCTTCCAACGTAAAAAACTAACATCTTTTTTTCTGAGCCTTTTCCCGTATGTATCTTTTGTTTGTTGGAGATGTGACGAAATCGCCACGCTGGGCGGAGGTTGGAAGCTTCCAAGCTTGACATGTGCACAGCCCTACATCGCAGGGCGCGAACTTCTGCATTGAGTATACACACATGGCTAGGCTTTGTCAAGGAAAAAGTGGGTAGTGCCCTAATTTGCGGCGTAGCGCCGGGCTTTAGCCCGGCACGTGCCGCCCTCACTCAAGGGCGGCGCTACGATCAAGCTAGAACAGCACCAAAAGAGGAATCTCGAATGTTTTCTTTGCGTCCTTTGCCGCTTTGCGTCTTTGCGTGAAAGGCTTTTACTTTCCCGAAAGCTCTTGCGCCCCCGCACGGCTTGTCAAAAAACGCTCATCCGCCCTGCGAGATTGGCCGATAAACGAAGCGGGGGAGTGTGGGGGGCACTGCGCGGGGGGCGGAAAGTACCGTCAACAGCCGTGGGTCTGGAGTTTCTACATTCTTGGCGAGGCGTTCCCCGGACCGGACCCCCAGCCTGGCATCCCAGACCCCATGCGCGGTTGGCCGACCGCCAAGTGAACTGTGACATCGAAACCCTACGGCCTCAGGCAGGACCCACGCCCTTCGGCGCCCTGGAGACTCGTCCTTGCGAGGCCGTCCACAACAACTTCCGAGTAGCCCGTGACACGACCAGAATCCGATCTCCCCCTCCTCGTCGTGAGTGCTTTCGCCTGATTTCGTCAACTATCCGTTCTTCGGTGTGGATTTATTCCAGTCCAAATTCCTCTTTCAGCGTTTTATCGAACCATCTCCACAACAGGACCGTGAATCCAGCAGGTTTCTGAGCTGGTGTCATGTTCACGCCAAGAACTTGGAGTCGCTCGTCAGGTCTTTCTTTAGCCCGAGTGCGGCCGATCAGGAACTGAGTAATGGGTTTTGCGCCACTGCTCTTGCGAACGTCAAAAGACTGGTATGACTGTGGTACATGTTCTCCGCTCCAATTGAGTACCTCACAGATCGGGCCTGTTCCGCCCTTGTCACTGTGGTGACCAATTGTCCGCAAGATGACGAAGCGACCCGACCGCATTTGGTACGCAACGAGATCGCCAACTCGCCATTCATTTGAATCCAGGAAGCGCTTGGGGATTCGCTTCTCGGGGGGTTGCGGAGAAGTAAGTTGGGCACGGAGCTTCTCCAGAACGACCTTACGCTTCTTGAAATCCTTTGAACCGGACTCCCATCTTGTTAGGTCCGATCCGCTATCGATCACGTTCAGTGCTTGTTGCAAGATGTGAGATTCCAGCCGCCCACATCTCCACTGAGTGGCGGCCAGTGCCAACCAAAATACGGCAGACTCGTCAGGATCGTTGAGAGAATCGGACCACTCACGCAGGAGCGCCTTCGTCGCTTCCGGGCCGGTCAGACCATCGCCAACAAGGTCGACGTAGGAGTCGCGTACGTCACATGCGGTATCGTCGGAGAAGAGTGCTGTTCCCCAAGCGCCCATAACGCCACAATGCTACCATTGTGGGCAGATGATTGGCGAACGTTTCGAAACGCTCAAAACCCCAGAACGACTGCATCAGTTGTCGAGTGGTCGCTACTAGGAAGTTGGTCCACGCCATGGCAGGTTACTCCTGCCTATCACCAATCACAAATCGCCAATTCCCTTAGTTTCTCAGTGGCTTGCCGCGTTTTAAAGTGAACTGAATGCGTTCCAATGTTTTCCTCTGCCCGCAAAGGCTGAGGAAGGCTTCGCGCTCCAGATCGAGCAGATATTGTTCTGAAACGAGTTGCGGTGAGGTGAATTCTCCGCCGCCGGAAAGCACCTTGGCGAGCTGCGTTGCCACCACCATGTCGTAATCGGAAATGTACTCGGCACGACGCATCAGGTGCAGTCCGAGTTTCATCTTGGTGAAGGCGGGCTGGCCGAGGGCGCGAATGTCCGTGCGCGGCCGGCCGGGGCGATGTCCCAGGCGAAGCAGGTCGAGCGCCAATTGCTTGGCGTCAGCAATCTGCCGGTAACGATTCATGCTGATGGAATCCTGAGGGGAGAGATAGCGCAACCGGCGCGCTTCCTCGGCGCTGGTGGAAACTTTGGCCATGCCGATGTTCATAAATACCTCCTTCACATAGGTGAAGGGGTCGGCATCCGGGTCGGCGGGCACGCCGTCCAGGGCGCGCAGCAACATCTCTTTTGTGCCGCCACCCGCGGGGATCAGACCAACGCCCGCTTCAACCAATCCCATGTAGGTTTCCGCCGCGGCACGTACGCGAGCGGTGTGCAAGCACATTTCCGTTCCGCCCCCCAGCGCCATTCCGAAGGGCGCCGCCACCACCGGTTTGGGCGCGTACTTCAAAGCCATGTTGGCATTTTGAAAAGCCCGCACGGCGCGGTGGACCTCGTCCCAGTCGCCCTCCTGAATCGCGGCTAGAACCAGCATCAAGTTGAAGCCCACGCAAAAGTTCGGCCTTTGATTGCCGATGACCATGGCATCGAAACCTTCTCCCAGCGCTTTCAGCCCCGCATGCACCATCTGGATGGTGTCGCCCCCGAGGGTGTTCATCTTGGAGTGAAATTCCAGGCACAGCACACCGTCGCCCAAATCAATAAGACTCGCCCCAGCATTCTTCTTCACTTCCTTTTTGCGCGCTTTGAGCGCGGGCAGCAGGATGACGCCCGGCCTCTCCGGAAGCGAGCGATAGCCGGCCGATGCCCAGTCAAAGTACGTGGTGGTCCCGTCCTCCTGAACGTAAAAGGACTTGCTTCCCGCAGCCCGCAACTTTTCCACGAGCGGCGGCACAGGCTGCTTCACCTTTGCCCAATCTTCGATGATGCGCTCCGCGTCCTGGGTGTCCCACAGTTCAAAGGGGCCCATCTCCCAGCCAAACCCCCACTTCATGGCGTTGTCGATGGAGACGATGTCATCGGTAATCTCCGGTACGCGCATGGCCGCATAATGGAAGATGTCGGAAAATAACTTGCGATAAAACTGGCCGGCCCGATCGGGGGCTTGGAAAAATATCTTGACGCGCTCGCGAAGATCATCCTGAGTTCGCGCCATTTCATAAGAGGGGAAAGTGGCGCGTTGGCGGGGGCGGTACTCGAACGTAGCGAGGTCAAGGGTCAGAATTTCGCTCTCATTGCCGCTTTGCCCCTTAACCTTTTTGTAAAAGCCTCGGCCGGTCTTGTCGCCCAGCAGTCCGCGTTCGATCATCTGCGCAACAAAGTCCGGGACTTGAAAGAGGGCGCGCCTCTCATCCTGGGGCAATGACTCGCGCAGGTTGTTCACCACGTGCGACAGCACGTCCAGGCCGACGATATCGAGGGTGCGAAAGGTGGCGGATTTCGGCATGCCCAGCACCGGGCCCGTCAGTGCCTCAATCTCGTCGATGGTGTAACCGTCCTCCTGCATGATGCGGAGCACGTCCAGGGTGGTGAAGACCCCTATCCGATTGGCGATGAAGTTTGGCGTGTCCTTGGCTACCACGATGCCTTTGCCCAGCACCAGGTCGCCAAAGTGCGCGATGGCATCCACCACGCCCGGCAGAGTTTCCAGGGTCGGGATGATCTCCAACAGGTGCAGGTAGCGCGGTGGGTTGAAAAAGTGGGCACCCAGGAAATGCCGCCGAAATTCTTCGTTGCATCCCGCACTCAGAGAAGAAATGGAAATGCCCGACGTGTTAGAACTAACGATGGCACCCGGGGAACGAACCGCTTGGACTTTCTCCAGCAGCGAGCGCTTTACGGCGAGGTCCTCCATCACCGCTTCGATGATCCAATCGCAATCCTTGAGCCCGGCAAGATCGTCCTCAAAGTTCCCGAGGGTGATCAGGCGCGCCGCTTCCTGGACGAAGAAGGCCGCCGGACGCGACTTGAGCGCAGCATCCAAGCCCGCCCGCGCCAGGCGGTTACGGACGGGTGGTGCATCCAGCCCCAACCCCTTGGCTTGCTCGTCGGGCGTTAATTTTTCAGGAACGATGTCGAGCAGCAGGCAGGGAACGGAAGCATTGGCGAAATGGGCGGCGAGACGTGACCCCATCGTCCCAGCCCCTAGAACGGCCACTTTGCGGATGTCGCGCATGAGTTGCCCCCAGCCGCGTGCAGATTAGAAGAGAAGGTCATTATCGCGAATGCCCTGGAGGCGGTCAAGCGGCCGCCAGAGCGAGCCAGAGAAAGCTGCGTGGAATGATCCTCCGCATTCTCAAGGACGCGGGCTTCTCCGAAAAAGACTTCCAGGAAGGCAAGAAAGAAAAAGGAAAGGCGTGAAACCCCTCTTATACCTCAATAGAGACAGTTTCCGTGTAGACCGTGCGGGCACGAGGGATGGGCCGGTCGTTGGCGCGGCACTCCTCAATATAGAGCCTCATGGCGTCGAGAATACTGGCTTTGGCTTCCTCGAGGGAATCCCCCAGAGCGTACATTCCCGGAAAATCCTCGCTGTAAGCCCAATACTTCTGGCCCTCGCGCTGCACGGTGATGGGAAAGGTGTACGTGTCCACGGCGAGATAGTACCATAAAAACCAGACGGTTAATCCAGACCTTAATTCATGTTTTGGAAAAACGGCTTAAGCGGGTTGGCGGCCAGGGCGGGAGATGCCGAGCTTGGCCATGCGCGACTGGAGGGTGGTGCGCTTCATGCCCAGGCGCGCCGCCGCGCCGTGCGGACCGGCGATGACCCAGTTCGTGTCCCGCAAGGCGCGCAGGATGTGCTCGCGCTCCGCGGCCTCCAGCGTGACCGGGGTGGCAGCCGGCGCCTCGCCGGAAAGGCGATCCTCGGGCAAGGGAACGTGCAGGGCAGGTCCGCGCGAAAGGATAACGGCGCGTTCGATAAGGTTTTCGAGTTCGCGCACATTGCCTGGCCAGGAATAGCGCGTGAGAGCTTCCATTTCTTCAGTCGGAATGGTCTCGATGTGGCGGTCCATGCGGCAGGCGTGCTTCTGGGCGAAGTAACGAACCAGCAGGGGGATATCCTCGGCGCGCTCGCGCAAGGGCGGGACAACAATCGGGAAGACGTTCAGCCGATAGTAGAGGTCGCTGCGAAAAAGGCGGTCTTCCACCATCTGGGTCAGGTCGCGGTTGGTGGCAGCCACGACGCGCACATCCACGCGCAGAGTGCGGGTGCTCCCCAGGCGCTCGATTTCTTTTTCCTGAAGAACCCGCAACAACTTGGGCTGGAGTTCCAAGGGGATGTCACCCACTTCGTCAAGAAACAGCGTGCCGCGATGGGCGAGTTCGAAGCGCCCCACCTTTTGCGCGATGGCCCCGGTGAAGGCGCCTTTCTCGTGGCCAAAAAGCTCGCTTTCCAGAAGCCCGGTGGGGATGGCGGCGCAATTGACTTTCACAAACGTCCGTTCGCGGCGCGGGCTCAAGTCGTGGATGGCTCGCGCGATCACTTCTTTGCCGGTGCCGGTCTCGCCAAGAATCAGCACGCTGGAATCCGTCGCGGCAACGGTTTCAACCTGGCTGAGCACACGCTTGAGCGCGGGACTTTCGCCCACGATTTCCTCAAACGTGTATTCGGTGCGAATTTCCTCTTCCAGATAAAGTTTCTCGTCGGCCAGCTTGTTTTTGAGCTCGGCGATCTGGCGATAGGCGAGAGCGTTCTCGATGGCAATAGCCACCTGATTCGCCACGCGCATCAGCAGGTCAACGTCCTCCTGGTTAAAGGCGCCAGCACGGAGGCTGGACAGGCTGAGCGTGCCGAGGGTCCGGTTGGCGGTGATCAGCGGCACGATGCAACCGGAGTGCAGGCCTTCGGCGATGAAGAGGCGGCTGACGCTCGGCTCATAGCGATCGAGGTTGGCGCCGGAAACGATCAGGGGTTTGCGCGTGGCGATGACCTCGCCGGAAGGCGTGCCCTCGATCGGGAACGCCATTTCTTCTTGGAGGTGCCCCTTGCCCTGCGGGAAATCGAGGGCTTGCAGGCGAACTTGCTGCGCGGCGGGTTCATATAGCGCCAGGCTGGCATAATCGTGATTCATCACCCGCCGCAGGCAGGCGGAAATGGCGGAAAGCAACTGGTGCAAGTCGAGCGTGGAAACCAGCACGTTGTTGACTTCCAGCAGCAGGCGCAGACGGTCGCGCTCGCGGGCTAGTTCTTGCTGGTAAACTTGGGCATTCTGGGAGTTTAAGGCGTTGTCAACCGCCACGGCCACCTGCGCCGCGACTTGCCGGAGGAACTCGAGGTCGGTGGCATCGTAGGCGCTGGCTTCAACCGAGCCGAGTGCCATCGCGCCCACCCGCCGTTGGGCGGTCGTAAGCGGCAGCACGCAGAGTGACTGCACGCCATCCTTGCTCAACAGGTCACTGACAATCGGGAAACGATCGTCGTGTTCAAGATGGGAGATGACCAACGGCTGCTGGTTTTCCCAAACCAATTGGCGTACGTTTTCCACCATGGGGATTTCCAGCCCGGGTTGAATCCGTGTGGGGAGTGAACTCTCCAGCACGTGCAGCTTTACGATATTGCGTCCCAGGTCGGGAAGGGTGAGGCAGATAAAATCGAACGTCACCAGACGATGTAGCAGCGCCGCGAGGGAGCGGAAAAGCTCTGGGAGGTCGCGGTGCGAGGCAATGGATTCGGATACTTGGAGGAGGGCGCGGTAGCGCTCGACGGTCGCCAGGTTCGAGGGTTCAAGACAGCCGGGGCTCGCCATGGGTTGAGCTTAGCATCCTTACGCATCGTGGCTCAAGGTGGGTGACTTGGCGCTCCCGCCGGGAAACAGGGCTGAAGTCTGGACACACCTCCGCCCATCGGCAGTGGGGATTTTGGCTCAACGATTCGGCGGCGGTATGGGCAAGCTTACCGACGATAAGGAGGGTTCAGGGAAAAGGGCTGTTGAAGATTGCGACAGGGACGGCGGCGGATTGCCGCCAATCAACCCGTGGCCGGTTATCGGACAAGAGGGCGGGGGAAGGGGGAGAGGCGATTCAAGACTACGTAGCATTTTCTACAGAAGGAGTGTGTTTCGAGCTACTTGCCGCTGGCGAAACGCCATTCCGTCTATCCAACGGGTCGGAATTTCAGGGAAAGCCAAACTGGACCTTGATTTGCTGTGTAAACCATGATGGCGAGCGGCACGGAGGTCGTGTTCAATTCGGTTTCGGTTCAAACTCACAAAGGTCGAGAGCTGGAGGTTCGCCCTTTTGGCAGGGAAGATTTTGGGGCGCTCGTCCAGATGTACAAGAGTTTCGAGCCCAAGCGTGTAGCGCAAGGAATCCCGCCGCCGGACGTCCCCCGCATCGCTCACTGGCTCGATCGGCTGGAGCAAAAGTCCCAGGCGCTGCTGGCCTGGGAGGGCAGCAAGGTGGTTGCCCATACGATCCTCTGCCCCATGCCGGCTGATTCGGTGGAATTCACCATCTTCGTCCATCAGGACTATCGCGAAGAAGGACTGGGGACGGCGCTGAGCCGGCTCACCTTGAGTTGGGCCCTGCTCATGGGTTTTACCCACGCCTATCTCACCACGGAAATTTCGAACTTTCGGGCCCTGCGCCTCTTCCGCAAACTCGGCTTTCAAACCACCAGCAGTTACGGGGATGAGGTGGAAATGATACTCGGCCTCGCGACCTTTGACTGCGAACGCCCTAAGGCAGCCTGAGCTGCCGATCCACAAGAATTGGCCATTCCCCTGAACTCGTAGCGCAGCGCGGTCTCTGGCCGCAACCAAACCACGCCCTGGAAGAGTTGCTAGCTGACCGGCTTGCGCAGAGCGCAGCTCTGCGTTTTGGCGCGGGAGATGGACGCGAATCGCAGAGCTGCGCTCTGCGCAAGCCAGCAAATTGTTTACTACAAAAAAGAAGAATTTACGGTATTGCAATGCAGCGGCTCACCTCAGAGAATCCCAGCGGCCCTCCCGCGTCGTCAAAGTCTTTCCAGCAGCACCACGCCAGCCCGCCATTTGGCCATTTGCTTGTGCGTGTGTTTGGGGAAAAGCTTCATTTGTAACTTGATCATCCAGGCGAAAGGCATGGGGCGAGCAATGCGCAGGGAGTTCTCGAACAGGCCATGCGCTTGCCCCAACGCAGCCGGCGCGCGATTTCTTCGCCTCGATCGCCGGCCAGACGCTCCGCGTAAGGGTCGCGAAAGAGCGCATCTGGCCGCGCTGACTCCATGGCGCGATGATGCCCCACCAGCAAGGCCGTGTCAGAAACGGATTCCAAAATGGGTGTGCCGCCCGAACCTGCCATATCAGGGGCATTATATCAGGCAAGACTAAGCTCTCGCCATGGGTTAACCAATCGAAAAATACCGGAACATTTGCATTTGGTGCGGTGTCGAATAGGGTGGAAAGAAAGGGCAAGCAGTCGGAGGAGCGCTCCGCGGCTGTCAAAAGCAGGTTATAGGTTGCAGGGCACAGGTTACAGTGAAAGAGCCTGTTCCCTGTCCCCTGTGACCTGTCACCTATCTTCATGGAGGTGCAGCCATGTTCGAGGACGCGCTGTTGGAATCTTCGCCCCGGCGGGCATCCGTACTCTGCCGGATTCACTACCTGTTTTCCGCATTGGCAGGCACGCTGTTCTTCACGCAGGGCTTGTACCTGTTGCCCATGCTGTTGGCGCCGGCAGGCGGGCGAGCGCTGTTTATCGCGGCGGCGATGGCGGGGAGCATCGCCGCCCTCTACGCGCTGATGCTTTGTTACGTGTGGGCAGATACGCGGCAGCAACATCTGCGCACCTGGCCTTGGCTCGGGGTCACGCTCCTGCTGAACCTGCCGGGATTTCTGATTTACCTTGTCTACTCCGCACAGAAGAGCGGCGACTGGAAGCGCGCGGCCATTCCGCTGGCATACGTTGCCGAGTCGATGCTCGTCGGCGTGTTCATTCTTGTTCCACTGATTTACACTCAGGCATTGCCGAGGCAGTGGTTAACCTCCGAGATTCACATCCCCTCGGCACCGGCTCCGCCTCCGGCGCGACCCGCTGGCCACCCGACTCCCCCGCCGCACCACCCTATGGTGGATGCGTTTACCGCGCCCCCCATTATTCCAACGACGATCGCCACGATTGTGGATGCGCCTGAACCCCCACAAGCGGGTGTTGTCCAGGGGCCATGGGTGCCCGGCGGAATTCCCGGTGGAGCACCTGATGGGGGTTTGAATGGGGTTATCGACAGCCCATTTGGCGGCAAAGAACCGCCGCCCCCACCGCCTGTTGCGCACGCGGCTCCCAAGCCGACGATGATCCGCCTCAGTAGAGGGGTTGTTGCTGCCAAGGCGGTGTACCAGCCGAAGCCGCTTTATCCACAGTTGGCCATCATCGCGCGCATCCAGGGAACGGTGGTTTTGCAAGCGATCATCGGCAAAGACGGCGCGATCCAGGACCTGAAGGTCGTGAGTGGCCACCCGTTGCTGGTCCGAGCGGCGATGGATGCGGTGAAAACCTGGCGATACCAACCCACCTTGCTGAGTTCCGACCCGGTGGATGTGCTGACGGAGATCGAAGTGAACTTCAACCTGTCGGAGTAGGGACACGGGCCGACGTACCCGCCACCAGAGATGTAGGGGCCAGCGACGCTGGCCCCTGGCCGAACGCCGCCCGGCCCTACTTCGCGGCCAGCGTGCCAATGGGCGCATAAATAGGGGCCGCCGGATGATGCGATTGCTCGAAGGCCGTGATGCGGTCGGCGATGCGCAGGGTGAGGCCGATGTCGTCCCAGCCGTTCAGCAGGCAATCACGGCGGAAAGGATCGACGCGGAAGTCGAAACGAAGCCCGGCGCCGTCCGTGACGGTTTGCGTTTGCAGGTCGACGGTCAGGGTGTAACCCTCCTTGGCGGCAACGCGCCGAAAGACTTCGTCAATCTGTGAATCTGAAAGGGTAACAGGCAGAATGCCATTCTTAAAACAGTTATTATAGAATATATCGGCAAAGCTGGGCGCCAGAAGGGCGTGGAAACCATAGTCAAGGATCGCCCACGGCGCGTGCTCGCGGCTGGAGCCGCAGCCGAAGTTGGCGCGCGCCACCAGCACCGACGCCCCCTTGTAGCGCGGCGCGTTGAGCACGAACTCCGGGTTGGGCGTCTCGCCATCGCCAAGGTAGCGCCAGTCATAGAAAAGCACGCGCCCGTATCCTTCGCGCGTAATCCATTTGATGAATTGCTTGGGCACCATCTGGTCCGTGTCAACGTTTACGCGGTCGACCGGGGCGACTAGCCCCGTGTGTTTAATAAAAGGTTGCATAAAATTCTGTCCTTCACCCTTCCCCAACGTTCCAATCTCGAATATCCACAAAATGCCCTTCGATTGCCGCCGCGGCGGCCATCATGGGGCTCACTAAGTGCGTGCGGCTGCCTGCGCCCTGGCGGCCTTCGAAATTGCGGTTGGAGGTTGAGGCGCTGCGCTCGCCGGGGGGGAGCACATCGGGATTCATGGCGAGGCACATGCTGCAGCCGGCGTCGCGCCACTCAAATCCTGCATCCAAGAAAATCTTGTCGAGCCCTTCCTTTTCCGCCTGCGCCTTCACCTGCATGGAGCCCGGAACCACCAGCGCTTCCTTGAGAGACTTGGCGACGTGCTTGCCCGCCACCACGCGCGCGGCCAGACGCAGGTCCTCCAGGCGCGAGTTGGTGCACGATCCGATAAAGATATAGTCGAGCGGAATGTCGGTGATAAGCGTGCCGGGCTTGAGCGCCATATACTCAAGAGCGCGGGTGGCGGCCTGGCGGTCCACGGGATCAGCAAAAGAATTTGGCTCCGGCACCTTGCCCGTAACGTCCGCCACCATCCCGGGGTTGGTACCCCAAGTGACCTGCGGAGCGATTGCGGCAGCGTCGAGCTTTACGGCTTTGTCGAATTTCGCCCCGGCGTCCGTCACCAGGGATTTCCAATGGTCGACGGCGACGGTAAAATCCTTGCCGCGCGGGACAAAGGGGCGGCCTTCCATATAGGCAAACGTTGTCTGGTCGGGCGCCACCATACCGGCGCGCGCGCCGCCTTCAATCGACATGTTGCACACCGTCATGCGGCCCTCGATGGAGAGATCGCGAATCGCCTCCCCGGCGTACTCGATCACGTGGCCGGCGCCGCCGGCGATGCCGATCTTGCCAATGATGGCCAAAATGATGTCCTTGGCGGTGACCCCCGGCGCGCGGCGGCCGTCAACCTGCACCAACATGGTTTTCGATTTGAATTGCGACAGGCACTGCGTGGCGAGCACGTGCTCAACCTCGCTGGTGCCAATGCCGAACGCCAGCGCGCCAAAGGCTCCATGCGTGGAGGTGTGGCTATCGCCGCAGACAATCGTGAGGCCGGGCTGCGTGATGCCCAGTTCCGGCCCGATGACGTGTACGATGCCCTGATTGGGGCTTTGCATATCGAAAAACAGGATCCCATGCTCGCGGCAGTTACGCGCCAGCGCAGCAATCTGCGCCGCCCCAATTTCATCCACCATGGGCAGATGGCGGTTCTTGGTGGGGATCGAGTGGTCCACCACCGAGAAGGTCAGATCGGGCCGGCGCACTTTGCGCCCCGCCACCTTGAGCCCGGAAAAAGCTTGCGGTGAGGTGGCTTCGTGCACCAGGTGCCGGTCAATATAGATGAGCGCAGGCTGGCCAGGCTCCTCGGCCACCAGGTGCGCCTCCCAGATTTTTTCGTATAAAGTTCGAGCAGGCATAAGTTTTTTCGACCAGTGGGCAGAATTTTCGATGTCGCCCCGGGAGATTGATTATACGCCAGCGAGGTGTAGCGCGGACCTGATTTGTAGGTCCGCGGCTTCTCCTTGCCCATCGGGGACGAGCCGCGGACCTGCAAAACAGGTCCGCGCCACACGGGCTTGAAGCGGGTTCTGAATTGACGTATCCGACTCCCGCGAAGCGGGATAACGTGAGTAGCCGTAGGTGAAACCTACGGAATCAGAAGCCCAAGGAAGATTCCGGCCCTGAAGGGGCCGAACGTTCGTAAGTTCAACCCCGTTGGGGTTGGGATTTCGGTGGGCCATGCCATCCGCCCCGATTAACTCCATCGGGGCGGCTACTCACGGTTGGCCCCTGCCGGGGCCGGGCCGCAAGGCCTCACTCGCAGCCTTTGTCAGGCATTACCACCTTTCTTCCGCATGTCAACTACGGCTTCTGCGAAGCCCTCGATGCGGTTATCATCCAAGGTAATCTGCTCCGCCTCGGGCCCGATGCGGATCCCCACGCGCTCGCCGGGCGCCTGCGTTTCGCGGATTTCGTTTCCCGCGATGGTCACCGATTTCGTCTGCCCCTGAATATCGATGCCGATCCCGCGGTCCTGGGTGAGCCCCAGAATCCGGTTCTTTTCGATCAAATTGCGATTTCCCTGGAACGCCGCCTCGGGCTCTTTGCGGAAGAAGATGCCGACCTCGCCGCTGGAGCGGACGTCGTTGTCGCGAATGACGTTGTCCGTATCGCGGTGTCCGATGGAGATGCCGTAGCGTCTGTTTCCCTCGATAATGTTCTTTTCCGCCAGTCCCCAGCGCACACCCCAGCACCAGAAAAGGCCTTGATCGTTATCAACAAGACGATTCCCGCGGATGATCGAGCGCTGGGAACCGGAGCCCGGGTGGAGCCCCACGCCGGTGTGGTCGTGGCTATGGCAATCTTCCACCAGCACGTCATGGGAAATCTGCCAGCTCAGGCCGTCGCCGTTATAGTTGCGCGCGGTGAGGCCGCGCATGGTGACGCGATTGCAATCCTGCAACCAGACGCAGCCGGCAAAATTCCCGTCCAGCTTGGTGTTGTTGGCTTTGTTGCCGTCCAACACGAGGTTTTCCACGGCGACGTTGGCAATGAACTCGCCGCTGAAGTGAGGGAAAAGGGTTTCCACCTTGGGGTCGACGGCAAGGAAGGCGTTTTCGCGCAGGGCGCGGTCAAGCTTGAAGCGATTGCCGCTGCGGGCTACCAGCGTGCGCTTGATGAACTTGAGGGTGCCCATGCTTGCATCCTTGGCTTGGATGCAAATCCCGTCGCCAACCTCGAAACCGCGGGCGTCCACCAGGGTGATTTCCTGGTCGAACCAATCGGAATCCTCGGCGAGCTTGGACAGGGCGGAAGGCTCCTTGGTGATCACGGAATCGAGTCCGCTGCCCAGAATGCGGACGTTGCTCTGGAGGTAGACGGCATTGCGAAAACGGTAGGCGCCGGGGAGAATCTTCACCGTCCCGCCTCCCCAGCGCGCCACGGAGTCAACCGCCGCTTGAACCACCTTCTCGTTCGACCCGACCAGGTCAGCCTTTTCCGGGCCGACGCTCAGCGTGAGGCGCTCCGACCAATTCGGCTCAATGGCATCGCCCGAGGTAGCGCGCGGAACCTTGACGGGAACCCCGTCCTCGCTGGCGGTTGCGGCAGCGCCGCGCAATGCAGCGCTTCCCATGGCCATGCTGCTGAAAGCGGTGGTTACAAAGTCTCGGCGATTCATGCTCGCACCTCCGGCCGGTTCATTGTCGGTATCCGTGGGGAATCCGAACTTAGCTTACACGGGTGCGCGGTTTGGGGCAACCGGAGGTTGGGTACTCGCTGTGCAGCGCGGTCGGGCCAAATAATAAAATCGAATTCAATAACCCTATTTCTTTTCATCAACATAGTTTCAGGAAGGATTTAACTTGCTTGTTTTCATAAGAATAGTCTCAGGCCAAGAAAGCGACTTTTTTTCTACATGTGTTTTCAATAACATAGTTTAACTTACCTTCATTTTTTAGCCCCCGCTTCTTCCGGGCACAGGGGCAACGCAGCCAAGGTAACTTATTTAATTTCAATAGCCTGGCGATTTCCGTGAATCGCCGGAAATACCGCTAAGTAGCTTTTTTATCATCAACATAATCTGAGGAAAAGGGCAACTTATTGTTTTCCTCTGGGCCGTTTTCCCCTGCCGCCCTTTTGACAGCCTCCACCCGAAGCTTATAGCGTTTAATCTTCAGCAGCATGTTGGTGACCCGCCGGAGTTCCCGGAAGTTGGAATCCAGTATTCTCCGCATGAGCTGCGCGTTGGGATGCGTAGGGGCGATTTCCGCGGCGCGTTCGTAGGGCGAAGGTCCCTTCAGGGACTCCTTCAGGAGAACCTTGCGCTGCGCCTCGCAACTCTCCACCTGCCGCGTGAGGATGTTTTCCAGAAGTTGGCGCGGGCGCTCCCGCCTCTCCCATTCCGCCGCCGTGATGTAGGGATATCGTTTCTCCTGCTCGTCTTTTGTAGCGCCGACCGAGACCTGTCCCGACTTGGTCGGGAGGTCGGCATGTGCCGGACCAAAGGCCGGCGCTACGTTGGCAGGTGCCGGACTGAAGTCCGGCGCTACGCCGCCTGGTCCAAGGTGCGGGCTTTCCCCTGGCTGGCTGGAAAACGGCCCGACGTTCGCTCGGGTCGAAAACGGGGGGCGCGTACCAATACCAAAGATCTCCTTGACTTGGGCGACCATCTGGCGGGCCGCCTCCATGGAGTCCAGTCCTCCCTCACCTGCGCCCGGCTCCCGAAGTTGGTAGAAAAGGGCGAGGGCAATCTCCCCCATTTCCTTCAGCACTCCCTCCTCGTGCAAGTTCTTCATCTTCTCGAGGTCCTCGGG
>JBEKNU010000037.1:0-34054 GCA_049522495.1 Terriglobia bacterium | reverse complement strand
CTTACCTGGGATTTTTCAACCCCGGCTTCTACCAACGCCACTACCTTACCACCCACCTCGCCGGAAGAATTCGCGGACCGTTGGGGTTTGATTTTTCCGCCGGTGGAGGCGTCCAACAGGTCGAGCACCAAACGCCGATCAAGCCCGCGCTGCTCCTCAGTCCCGCCTTCACACTTAAAGCCAGTCCCCGGCTCTCGCTGACCTTGGGTTATACGTACTACGACAGTTCGCAATCACTGGGCACACTGCGCGGGAGCGCGGTGCGGCTCTCCACCGATTGGAAATTCTAGTGTGAGGCGACATATGTCCAAAGTGGGCAAGCTATATTCCTGCATCGCTCTCAGCGCGTTCTTTCTTACCGCCTCGGCGAGTCCCGGGCAGAACCGCGATTACGATATCGTGATTAGTGGGGCCCGCGTCATTGATGGCACCGGCGCTCCCTGGACCCATGGAGATATCGGGATTGTCGGCAATCGCATCGCCGCGATTGGTGATCTGCGCGAGGTCAATGCCAAAAAGCGCATCGACGCCGCCGGCCTCGCAGCCTCACCGGGATTTATCGACGTTCAAGGCCAATCCGAATTCAACGTCCTGGTGGATAACCGCGCCGCCAGCAAAATCACTCAAGGCGTGACTACGGAGATTACCGGCGAGGGGACTTCCATCGCGCCGCTGAACGATCGCCTGGTTGAAGACCTCCAGGACGATGCCAGGAAGTATGGCGTAACGATCGACTGGCGCTCGCTTGATGATTATCTGCAACGCTTCGAGCGTGCCAGGCCCGCCATCAATCTTGGCACGTTTGTGGGCGCGGGCGGAATTCGCACCTACGTGGTCGGGAAAGACAACCGTCCGGCAACGCCCGCGGAGCTCGAACAGATGCGCCGATTGGTGGCGCAAGCCATACAGGACGGCGCCTTCGGGGTGAGCTCGGCGCTCGAATACGTCCCCGACACGTTTGCCTCCACGGACGAACTTGTGGAATTGGCCAAAGTTGCCCGGAAGTACGCGGGCGTTTACTTTACCCATCAGCGCTCGGAATCCGACCGGATCTTTCCATCCTTGGACGAAGTATTCGACATTGCGCAGCGCGCCGGCATCTCCGCCACGATCTGGCATCTGAAGGCCGCGTACCAGGAGAACTGGGGGAAAATGCCGGAAGTCCTGCGGAAAATCGAAGCCGCGCGAGCGCGCGGTATAGACGTTGCCGCCAGCGTGTATCCCTACACGCGCGCGTCGAACGGCCTGGTCGCCTGTTTCCCCAGTTGGGTTTCGGAAGGCGGCACCAACAAAATGTTGGAACGGTTAAAAGACCCTGCGGCGCGGGCCCGCATCAAGAAGGAAATGGATGAGCCCAACACTGCCTGGGAGAACGAATGGCGGGGTTCCGGCGGACCTTCGGGCGTGACCTTGATTCAGGTTCTGAACCCGGAGCTGCGCAAGTTCGAGGGCATGAACTTTGAGGAAATTGGCCGGCAGATGGGCAAAGATCCGAAAGACGCCGCCATGGACATCGCCATCGCCGATCGCGGCAACAGCGCGGTGGTAATCGCCATTATGCAAGAATCGGACGTTCGTGCCGCGGTTTCCAGCCCCTTGCTGACCTACGGTTCGGATTCTCCTGCGCAAGCCGAAGATGGGCCGCTGAGCACCACCAAAGCGCACCCCAGGGCTTTCGGAACCTTTCCGCGCATCCTGGCTGAGTACGTTCGAACCGAGCACACCATGCGCCTGGAAGAAGCCATCCGCAAGATGACCTCGCAAGCCGCCAGCCGCGTGGGGATTACGGATCGGCGCATTCTTCGCCCGGGGATGAAGGCGGATATTGTGGTCTTCGACTCGGCCGCCATCCGGGACGTCGCCACTTACAACCAGCCTCTTCATTATTCCCAAGGGGTGAAGGATGTCTTCGTCAATGGCCGACCCGTGGTGCTCGACGGCACGATCACCGACGAGCGACCGGGAAAAGGTTTGCGAGGTCCGGGATATAGACACCCCCAGTAATGAGCTCTCACCCTCGACAAGAAGAAACACGGTTCTTGCCTTCCGGCGGTTAGTTGAGGAGGTAGCACAGCGCGGCCTCTGGCCGCAACCACACCTTGCCCTGGAGAAGTTGCTAGCTGACCGGCTTGCGCAGAGCGCAGCTCTGCGGTCTAGCGCGCGAGATGGGCGCGAATCGCAGAGCTGCGCTCTGCGCAAGCCAGCTACGCGTAAGCCTGCGCTACCCTGCTCCCCTCACACCCCTTGCACGGATGCTCGCTGAGGTGTTAGCCTGCTTAGTTAATTCGCCCTCGACGCGATGGCCCCCCTGGAACGAGAATGTCGGCGCTGCATCTCATCAATATGCTGGCTCATGATCCAAATTCCATCGGGAATCGCATCGAGGCCTTGGTCAGAATCCTGGGAGGATCATACTTAAATGGACTCATCAGAATTGAACCGCCTTTATGATTTCAGCGGGAAGACCGTGGTCATTACCGGGGGAACGGGAATCCTGGGGGGAGAAATCGCCTGCGCGCTGGTGGGGTGCGGGGCCAACGTGGCAATGCTAGACCGCAACCTGGACCCCTTCGAGCACATCCGGGAACTCATGGAGCCGCGCGCTAATCGGGCCGTGGCGATCAGCGCCAATGTCCTGGAATTGGATAGCCTGCGCAAAGCCGCGGAAACCGTCCGGGAGAAATTCGGCACGGTTGATTGCCTGCTGAACGCAGCGGGAGGCAACAAGCCTCAGGCCACCACCGGCGGCGATCTCCGTTTCTTCGATCTTCCCCCCGATGCCTTGCGCTGGGTCTTCGACCTGAACCTCATGGGGACCATCCTGCCCTCGCAGGTGTTCGGGAAGATGATGGCGGAAAAAGGTGAAGGGGTTATTCTCAACATTTCCTCCATGAGCGCCATCCGCCCCTTGACGCGCGTCGTGGCTTACTCTGCCGCCAAAGCGGCTGTCAGCAGCTTTACGCAGTGGCTGGCGGTGCATGTGGCTCAGGAATACTCGCCGCGCATTCGGGTGAACGCGGTGGCCCCGGGCTTCTTTTTGACGAAGCAGAATAAGTTCCTCCTGACCGAGGAACAGACGGGAAACCTGACCGCACGGGGCAAAGCCATCATCAACCACACGCCGATGGCGCGCTTTGGCGTGCCGGAAGATCTGTTCGGAGCTGTGCTGTGGCTCCTCTCGCCCGCCTCGTCTTTTGTGACAGGAATTGTCCTGCCGGTAGATGGAGGATTTTCAGCATTCGCGGGAGTGTGAAGAGCAGTGAACAGTGGATAGTGGATAGTGAATAGTGGATTGTGGTTCGACACTGCGCACTACGCACTGTCCACTGTCCACTGTTTACTGTCCATTGTCCACTGCCTTTGGAGGTGCAAAACCGATGATGGTAGGAAAAGGATTCGCCGATCGTTATCTGACTCCAGAGGAAACCGGCCAGATCGTGCAGGAGGGGCTGGGCACGCTCCCCGTCGACGGGAAGCGCGTGCTGGTGATCATTCCTGACGGCACGCGCACCATGCCCATGCCGTTGATGTACGACTTGCTCGAGGCGCACCTTGCTCCGCGCGTGGCCGCCCTGGATTACCTCGTGGCGCTCGGCACGCACCCGATTATGAACGACGAGCACCTCAGCAAGCTGGTGGGCCGGCGGGTGACCAACGGGCAATGCGGCAAGAGCCACATTTTCAATCATCACTGGGAGAACCCGGAAAATTTTGTGACCTTGGGGATGATTCGCGCCGCCGAAATCGGCGAGCTGACGGGCGGATTGCTGGCGCAGGAAGTGCCCGTCCGCCTCAACAAGTTGATCCGCGATTATGACCAGCTCATCATTTGCGGGCCGGTGTTCCCCCATGAAGTGGCAGGCTTCAGCGGCGGCACCAAGTATTTCTTCCCGGGCATCGCCGGGTCGGAAATCATCAACCTGACCCACTGGTTCGGCGCGTTGATGACCAACTACAAGGTCATCGGCGCCGGTTACACGCCCATCCGCGCTATCATCGACCGCGCGGCGGGCATGATTGATACGCCTGCCGCCTGCTTCGCGCTCGTGGTGACGCACGAAGGGCTGGCGGGGATTTACTTCGGCTCGCCCCAGGAGGCGTGGAAATCCGCCGCGGCGCTTTCCGCGCAGAAGCACATCGTCTACGTGAAAAAGCCCTACCGGCGCGTTCTCTCCGTGATGCCCCGCCTCTACGACGATATCTGGACCGCCGGCAAAGGCATGTACAAGATGGAACCCGCCGTGGCCGATGGCGGCGAGGTGGTGATCTTTGCCCCGCACATCACCGAGATCAGTTACACACACGGCGCCTTGATTGAAGAAATCGGCTATCACTGCCGCGATTATTTCCTGGCGCAGTGGGACAAGTTCAAAGGCTACCCGGGCGGAATCCTGGCGCACTCGTCGCACGTCAAAGGACTGGGCACCTACGACGCGCCCACCCGTCGGGAGACGCCGCGCATTCAAGTGACCCTGGCCACGGCCATTCCGGAAGTGCGCTCCCGCCACGTCAATCTGGGTTACCTGGATCCCGCCAGCATCAAGCGCGAGGAATGGGAAGGCCGAGAGAGTGACGGCGTGCTCGTGGTACCCCGCGCCGGCGAAATGCTGTATCGAGTCAAAGACCAAGTGAACAGTGGACAGTGAAAAGTGGACGGACCGGCGCAAACATTGATTCGATGTATGCGTCGCCCGCGAATCAAGATTGTAGGGGCGCATGGCCATGCCCCCTTACGCCTCACCCCCGGGAAGACGGATTGGGCCTGCCAATCACCCCTGCTCGTCCGCCGATGGACCATAAAGGGCCGGCACCGGGATATCATTGAGCCGTAGATAGACTCCCAACTGGGCGCGGTGGTGGATCATGTGGTTCATCACCATGCTGCGGAGGACCGCGATCCGAGGCATGGAGAAAATCTTCTTCCCCCCCGCGAGCAACGTCCAAGTTTTCTTGAGTTGAGCTTCACTCGCCCCCTTCAAACCTTTGCGCGCCTTGGCAACATCACCGTCAAATATCTCCAGAAGCTCCTTGCGCGAATTCACGACAGGAGGCCGATAGGGCGCGGCATCCTTCGGCGCATAGTCCAGGGACGTCTTTTCCAGGGTCTCCGTCATCCAGCTTGGGAACAAGGCCAGGTGCAACGCCAATTGGCGCAGGGTGGCCGACTTCGCGTGGGGCTTCCAATCAAACTTGTCATCAGGCACCCGCTCAAGGCTCTTTCGGGTTTTGGCCATTTCCTCGTCGAACTCCGGTAGCAACGCTTTATTCAATGCCATAGACGCCTCCGTTGAGTGAGATTGTAACCCGGCCGTTTTGGGGCAATTGCCTGGGTTATCGGGAGAGAATGGTAGGCGAAATAAAAGCGAAAGTCAAGCGCTTTCTCAGGATAGATCCGGCCACGGACTGTAAGGGCGGTTCGCGAACCGCCCCTACGCCGTTTTCGAGGCGCGCAGGTGTTCGGCCAGCCATACAATGTAGCGGGAATTTCGCCGGCGAACCTCGGCCAGCAGGTCTTCCGGAATTTCGTCGAGTTTTTCTTTGAAGAAGCGGTGGTCGCCATCGGGCGCTTGCGTGTCGCGGCTTCCCACCAGGTTGCCCAGCCAGAAAACCTGGAACAGGTTTCCGTCCACGCGCCCGCGCGCCGCGTCTCCCAGATAATATTCGCGGCCCATTTTCACATACTGGTCAGCCAGCTCGCTTTCCGCTCCGAATGCCCCTTGCGCCGCAAATTGCCGGGCGCGATTCACCATGCGCTCGAAGAGCAGGCGCCAGGGCGAGCCCGCCGGCTGCTCGGAAAGCACATCGAAGAGTTGAAGCTGGAGCTCGCCGGAGATCTTGTAATTCACCCGGCCGCGCGTGGAGTGGCCAATCGCTTCCAGGGCTTCCGCCTGTTTGCCGCTGCCCGAGTGGATGCTCAAGGTGCCATCGAAATAGCGCGCGACGTTGGCGAGATCGGCAACGCGGGCGGCGAGTTCCTCGAGGGGCCGCGAGTGGAACTTGCGCACCACATTGGGGACGAGTTCCGGCCACATCTTGTGGTGACAATATTCTTCCAAACCCTTCCCGTGCTCGGCGGTGGTTTCCATCTTCTCGGGATAGGCCTGGCGCTTCTTGAAGCCGAGGTTGGGCGGCACCAACTGCGCCGGGCGTCCGCGCGCCTTCAGCCAGTGCATGTAGAATAGCAATTCCTTCGGCGTCGTGAGCGTCTCGGCTTCATCCAGCGAGGGCTCAAAGTCAAAGTCGGAGCCCGCCCCGGTGGCGGCCTTGGCGGCGCGGATGGAATCATAAAGTTCTTCGTTCAGCTTGAGGCTGCGGCCGAACTTGACGGCCAAGCGCATGATATCTTCCCGGTTAAAACCGTGGCCCACCGAAGTTTGCAAGCCCCCCTTCGGCGCACCAATGTCGATCTGGAACGGCCGGTCAAACTCCGCCAGCACCCAGCGTGCTTCCTCCGCCGAAAATATCTGGTGGAATCGTTCTTCCACGGCGGAAGCGCTCCAGGCCTGGGGATGGCGCAGGTCGCTTTCCAGTTCAAACAGGCGCGAAGTGTCGGTGGTGAATTTGGTATAACCCGCGGCGTGGCGAATGGCTTCCTTGACCATTTCCACGGAACGCGCGATTTCCGCTTCCGTCGAGCCGGAAACGATGAAGTGGTCCGCTTCCGCCGTATAGCCGGCGCGCCAACCAGCGCGAATCGCTGCCCAAAGCCCCGCGTGGTACAAGTGGCGGATGGAGACGCGGGTGTGGCCCACCGCCACGGGATCCTCTCCGCTGCGAGCCGCGAGCGCGTCGTCGGTAGTCATCTCGCGCGTGGCGGATAGTTGCACCGTGGACGCCCAGTTGGCTCCGAATTTTTCCTGAATCGTCCGGAAGGCCGCGAAAGCTGCGGGCAAGCTGATTTCCGGGTGGCGGTTGCCCGTGGCGATGGCGGGCAGCGCGCGTTGCGGACGCGGTAAGAAGACCGGGGCCACGTCCCGCGCGAACACCCCGATGGCGTCGTGGTCGCGCGACGCAAACGAGTAAGCCTGCAGACCAACTTCCCTGCCCCCGGCAAGATGCAAACTCTCCTTATGGATGGGGTTCGCAAACCGGCCGGCGGGGGCCGCGGGTCCTTCAGACAATTGCAGCAGCAAAGGTTGGACGGCGTGGGCGTCAACCGCGTCAACCGCCAGGTAATATTGGGCAGCGCGCGCTGGGTCCTCCACCAGCGACCCGGCAAAAGCGCGGAGGCTGGTGAACTTGCGCTTCGCCAATTCTGTCTCGAAGCGCGCCCGCGCCTCATCTGTCAGTTTTCCGCTCCCGGCAATGGAGAGCACTTGTTCCGCAAGCGCCGCGAGTTCGTCGGATTTCGGCTCTACATGCTTACCGTTAGACATGCCTCAACTCCCTATGAAATTCGGGTGAATGAAAAAGAAACCACCAAGACACCAAAACACAAAGAAAAAAGGAATTCCCAGAAGCTGCTCATTTCAGGTGCCTGCTTCCTCCCCGTTGGCTTCGTGTCTTGGTGTCTTGGTGGTGGTTTTATGAAAGTCTAAATCCAATCCATCGCGCCGATTTTCCAGAGCCAGATGTAGCCGACAATCAGGATGCCGAGGAAAACCAGCATCTCCACCAGTCCATACAATCCCAGCGCCTGGTACTGCACCGCCCAGGGATAGAGGAAAACCGTCTCCACATCGAAAACCACAAAAAGAATGGCCACAATGTAGAAACGCACCGTGTAGCGGTGGCGCGCGTCGGATTCCGGCGTGATGCCGCACTCATAAGGCATGATTTTTTCCGGAGTGGCGCGGAAGGAGGGGCGAATGAATTTGAAGACCCAAAGCGTCGCCGGGGCGAAAATCGCCGCGATTGCGGCAAAAATGACGATGGGGCCGTAGGAGTTAAGCACGCTGGAAATCCCTCCTTTTCGAAGCCGGAATCATAGCACAAATCTCCGCAGTGCAGCCATTTCGTGAGCGTGTCGCGCAGCAAGCGTAGCGCAGACCTCCGCCGTTGAGGTCTGCGGTTCTTCCTCAGATGCACACTCTGGAATCCGAGGCCATCCCCCTGTCGGTCCGATTTGTGGTTCTTCGACAAGAAGAGCCGCAGACCTCAACGGCGGAGGTCGGCGCTACACCCGCTCTGCGCCATCCGGCAATATAAGGATGCGCGAAGGCCTGTGAGCCTACCCACCGTTTCGGGAGGCCGCTTCCTGCTCAGCCAGGGTCTTGATGTGCGGGATTGCGCAGAGCGCAGCTCTGCGTTTCGTCCATAAGAGCTGTCCCCGCGATCCGACTTCAGACCGCAGAGCTGCGCTCTGCACAATCCGGCAAGCCTTGACAGCGCGATTCCATGAAGTTTCTAAGGGTGTTGGGGATGCTTGGGAGTCCACCATTCGGGAAGAATGCGGGGGATGTGGATCTTTCTCAAGACCGGCGCCCACTCGGGTCGAAACTCCGTAATGATATTACGAACGGCGACGGTTCCCAGGCCCCGCAAGGCGCGCTGCTCGGCATGCGTGACATTGTTATAGCCATTCGGCAACAAGCCCATTCCCACGAAGCCGCCTGCCGCCGCGCCCGCGAAGTTGGAAAACGCGAAGGTGTTGCGTCCGGAATCGGTTTTATCGACGAAGGTGAAGGCAATGGCATGAAGGGTTCGCGCCAGGGCGTTCCTGCTGTCGGACGGGACGTAGCGAGGGTCTTCATGCCAGGCAACCTCTGCCAGGAGCTGCGCCGTTCGACGCGAGGTGCTCGCCGCAATCTGTTCTCCATACCATCTCCCAAAAGCCCCGCCACCGTCCTCCCACTGGCGCGGATAACCGGGCGGCGGGTGCAGCATGGCGAAGCCCGCTCCAAAGGCGGGAAGAATAAAATTCTGCGGGCCATAATTTTGATGGACGTAAATGTGAAATTTGTCTCGCGACGTGAGGCGCTTGCGGCTTATGGGCGGAGGGAGAGTGGCAATGACCTCAGAACCGCTTTCATGCTGAGCCGGCGCTTGCTCTGGCGACGAAGAAGTCTGGGGAATTGGAGACGGCGCGGAGGTCTGCGGTTTCGGGGCATCCGGCAGAGCTTCGGCGACGCCATCTTGAGCGAAGACTGGCGGAGGCGCGGAGAGGTTGAGTATCAGCCAGGCGAGAAGCAAGGGAAGAATCTTTCTCGCCAATTTCCAGTCCATCGATCGCTCCAGTGAATGGCGGCCGGCCGCACCGATGTAGGATTGCGCAGAGCGCAGCTCTGCGTTTCGTCCATAAGTGCAAACCCAGCGATCCGACTTCAGGCCGCAGAGCTGTGCTCTGCGCAATCCTGCATGCCCCCACTCGCGTCCAGCAGACGATACCACGCTTAGATGTGCAGCGCCGCCCGTCAGTCGCCTCGCTTGCTTGATGAGTTGACACCTGCGTGCACATTCGATTACATTCATAATGAATACAAATGACGGAGAACGATCATGGCAAAAACCCTAACCATGCGGCTGGACGATGAAACATATCTAACTTTTGTCCGTGCCGCCCGCGCCGAGCGGCGATCACTCGCCAATCTGGTTGAAACCGCAGCTCTTCAGCACATCCAGGACTCCCTTTTCGTGGATGACGCGGAGATGGCGGAGATCTTCTCCCGGCCCGGCCTGGTGAAGCGTCTGAAAGCAGGTTCGCGCGATGCCCAACGGCGAAGAGGCAGGTTCGTCCCCGACCTATAGAATCTTCGAAACCCGGACCTTCCTCGCCGACCTGGCCAACCTGGGGAGTGTTGCGCAGAACCGGCTCCAAACTAAGCTTCGTGATCATGTCTACCCGATTCTTCGCCAAACCCCTCACTCCGGCTTGAACATCAAGCGACTAAAGAACTTGGACCCACCAACATGGCGCTACCGAATTGGCGATTGGCGCTTCTTTTACGAGATTGACGAGAAGCAACACATCGTCTTCATGTTAGCCGCCGATCACCGCAAAGAGGCCTGCCGCTGAGATCGGGACTGCGAAGCATGGGCGGTTTGCGAACAGCCCCTACAATGTGGTCTGCGGCGCTGAGCCATGGCATGTATTCAGCCACGGAGTGGCGCAGTCCTTTAGCCCATGGCGTGCATTCAGCCACGGAGTGGCGCCGTCATTTAGCCCATGGCGAGCCAGCCATGGGAATGCGAGCCAGGCAGATGATTTTTTAAGCCCCGTAAGGGGCGATGTCATCAAGACCCGACGCCGCCCCTACGGGGCTGGATGAACGTTGGGCGGACTCGTTTACCCACGGCTGGCTCGCCGTGGGCTAAATGACTGCGCCCGCTTTGCGGGCTGGGTCGGCGAGCGGATCGCTCGCCGCGGATGTTATCGAAACACCACTCCAACACGCAGTGCCGGGTAATCAGCGGTTCTTGCATAACCGTGGTCAAGGTAGTTGCGAAACTCCAGCCGAAAGCCCACGTGCTTGGTGGGCCAGTAGTCGATGCCACCTCCGAAATTGAGAAGGGTGTTGGAGTTGGTAAATCCCCGATTGCCAAAAGCGTACGTATAGCCGGCGTCGACAAAGGGCACAATTCGCGATTTGCTGCCCGCATGTAGAAAGCGATAGAAGGGATCAATTGAGAACAAGCCGGTGCCTTCCCCAGGCCTTCCCATCACCCCCAGCTCGCCGCCCACTCCGAACCCTCCTGCAAGCTGAAGTTCGCCGCCTCCGCCAACGTGACTGATCCCGTAGTGCGCGTTGCCATCGGCATAGTCACCTCCACCGATGAACAAATAGCCGTCGCCGCCGAATTGCCTACCCTTGTCTTGTGCCGACGCCACGGCGGGCGCCATGACGAGTATTAGTGCGATCCCCAAGAATGATTTCATGTCACACTCCCTGCTAAGAAAGCGTTGTCAATAAGCCTCCCTCCCCAGGAGGCTTGCTTAATGCTCTCGACTTTTCCCCCGCCTCCCGAAGCGGAACGTGCAGCCAAAAGACAACTGGAATTTGCTCTTGGCCGCCCCGGGGTAATACTCCTGAAATAAGTCCGCCTGGAGCGGGCGAACCCAGAAGGGGTCGAAGACCCGGACGTCCATGCCCACTCCGAGGTCGGCGGTAAAGGCGTTTTTGCCGAGCTCCCAGTCACCGGTATTGCAACCTGCGGGCACGGTAAGGAAATCGCAGTTCTGCGCGCCCCGCGTTGCCCCCACGAGGAAGTGCGCGAAGGGGCTTACATGCCGTTCGCTGTTGGATTCAAAATGCGCTCCTCCCAAAGCCCGCAGATAGTCTCCAAAGTTCGGTGGCCCGGGAACTGGACTGGTGAGCAGGGTGGAGTTCATCTCCAGGCCGAAATAGCGATTTATATTGCCGCTTATTCCCAAGGTGAAACCGGAATCGCGGGTGGGACCATAAGGAACGCTTTGATACAGCCTGGTACCGCCCAGAAAAACTTCCCAAGCCGGGGCATAGTTTTGCGCGTAAGCGTGGGGCGCCAGTGCGGGGATAAACGTAAGGGCGACTAATTCCCTTAATCGAAACTTCCACATGCAGATCCTCCTATGGAAAACCTCGCCGCGGGCCCGCGAAGCTTTGGAGTGCGGCAGCAAACGGTTTCCAGTGAGGCTGCCGCTTTCGCCTGCGCCAGCTTGCTGGCGGGCCCTAAGCCGGAAGCGAGCTTCCGGCTTCTAAAGCGGCAGCAAGCTGCCGCACTCCAAAGCGCTACGCGCAGCCCCTGCCGGCACTACCGGAACGTCACCCCGATGCGGAAGCTAGCGACATTCTCAGGCGCTGCGTAGGTAATGGGGTAATAATTCCCGGCGCTTAAACTTCGACCGCCGTGCGTGGCCCGAAACTCCAGACGGAGGGCCACGTGTTTCGCAAGCCATGCGTTGGCCCCACCACCGATGTTGCCGCCGATAGCGACGCCGCCGATGTTGGGGAGATCAAAACGAGTCAAGCCCCCGGTCACGAAGGGTTCGAACCTGTTCTTGTTTGTGCTGGGCAAACCGTAAAACGCATTGGCTGAAACCATGATCTCCGCAACCGAGTCGATTTCGGAATTGTCAAAGCGGTCTCCGATAGGCATTGAGGCCCGGACAAACTCACCCCCCAAGCCGAATCCCTTGTCGACAAACACTTCAAAACCGCCCCCGCCGGCGGCACCCGTCGACGTATAGGCAGCGAACCCATAGGCTTCGGCCCGGTATGGGTGATCGGCATTCTGCGCCGACGCGACTACGGGAACCACGAGTAGCAATGCTGCTGTCGCAATGAGCTTCTTCATGTTCCACCTCCGGATGAGGATGCCGGATTGCGCAGAGCGTAGCTCTGCGTTCCGTCCATGAGCGCAAACCGAGCGATTCGATTTCAGACCGCAGAGCTGTGCTCTGCGCAATCCTGCTAAGGCGCCGTCACATGTAATTTCGAACGCCGAATCCACCGACATCTCCGGAAGCAGGGGCGCATGGCCATGGGCCCGTACAACGCCAAGCGTCCCGCGTCGCCCGCGTAAAGATTTAGCTGGAACTGCACACACGTACCCCCGATCCGCACAGCCCTATCCTGCCTACTGCCAGGCAAAGGGGCCGTGGCACAACACGCAAACTATGTCGATTTGTAGGGTCGGCGCGTGCCGAGCCTGAATTCAGCGCGTGCCGACCTGAAGGTCGGCGCTACTATGGCGCGTGAGCGCGCGGACGGCCCAGGAAGTGTCGCAGAAGAATCAGGGCCAGACCGATTACACCCAGCAGGGTCACGCCCGCCCAGAAATAGATGTGAAGATCAGACGACACCCCCGCTTCAATGATCGCGAGGCTCTTTATGGCCAGAAGGAAAGTAAGAAGATCACGGGTCTGGCCGCTGTCACCGGTCTGAATAGCGTGTTGGAGGATATACCAGTACGGGCGATACGTCAGGTAGACCGTGGCAGAGGAGAGCAAGACCCCAATCGCGCTCGAAAGGGCCACGGCGGTCGCCCCAACCTTGATGCGCTGAGTTCCCACCTTTGCGCCTAGCCGACCGGCCACCAACAGCATCACTACAGCAAAGATGAAAAGCCCGAAGAAAACGAGGATTGCGAATCCGGCAATCTGAAAAACGGCGCCATTTCGCATGGAGATGTCGTGTCCCCAAGCCCATTCCGCCTGGTTTCGGGTTGCCGTGGCCAGAGGCCGGTCGAACTTCTCTGCGAGATAAGCAAACAGAGCGGCCTCATTATGATCGCCTTGCTCCTCCCAAAGTGCCCCGAGCTGGCGATACGCCATGGCTTGGAGCGTAGCGCCCTCCTGATGATCGAAGCCGTGACCTTGCGAATCCAGCGACTGGCCGAACCGCGCCACCGCCCAATACTTCCCGGCGGCTCCCTTGCGGTTTCCCCGATTCTCAAGCTTTTGCCCCTCTTCGATGAGAGATTTCGCGAAGCTCTGAGAATCGTCCGCGGCGGAACTAGAAAACCTCCCATTCACTCCGGCGATCATCACGGCCTGCTCTGCCCCGAATAACACTTCATAGGGATCATCGAAGCGGTACCGCATTTCCACATTTCGATCAAGATTCGCCAGGCGGCCAACGTAATCGTCGAACTTCGGAGCAGCGAATGCCGCTGCCATGGCCGCCTGCCACGCGGGATCGCTCTGCACTTCTTTTGCTCTCTCTTCCCACGAAACCTTAGAGAGCTGGTGGAGGATCGCCTCGCGAATCGATTGAGCATTGATGAGGTGCACGAATGCGTTTTCAGGGGCCCAGTGTTCGAGTTTGGGCACCCATTCGCCACCGGACATTAGGGGATGACGCACAGCCATTACGGCATAGATCCAAATGATCGTCGCATCAAGCTGTACGGCCTCGTCCGCCAGTCGCGCGCTTTCGCGGTCATCATGAAGTCGTACCGCCGCAAAGGCCAGCCCCTCCGGGTCGTGATGCGCTTCGGCCTGCTTGGCAAGCGCTACCAGCGCGGGTTGGTTCCGCAACCGGGCGGGGCGCACCGCTTCCCTCCAAGCCCCGAGAGAGACCCGGACGGCCTGCCGGAACGGCGGGGCAGCGAGAAACAAAAGAGCCCCCAGCACGCAGGCTCCACTGCCGGCCAATGCCACTCTGCGCAGGGAAATACGTTTCGCAAAAATACCGTCAGGAAGCACGCTCTGCCCACGGCGGCCTGGAATAAATAACGCGGCCAAGGCGTGTTTGGCCAGAACGCCTGCCCCACCCAAGGCCCACATCAGTGCCGCCCAAGAGCCCTCCACGTAATCAAGCTCGCCCCGCATTGCCCGGCCCCAGTCGCGCGTGTCGGGCGGCGCGATGCGAATCGCGGATTCCAGAAGCACTGTCGAAGCTTGACGAAGATGCGTTTCCAGCATCCTTCTCACCCACTACAAAAAGCGGGTTGCCGCACCATCGAGCGCGGGCGCGCCTCGGCCAGCTTGGCCCTGGCCAATTCTAATCCATTCGGCGTCAACCGGTACGTGTGCCGGGGCGGCACACCCTCTTCGGTTGCCACCCAGCATGCTTCCAGCAACGCGTACTTTTCCAGGCGCATGAGAATGGGATAGAGCGTTCCGGACTTCAGCCCGGTTACCCGGCTCAGCTCGTAACCGTAGAGCCAGTCGGTCGGGCGCTCAACAAACCTTTCCAGCACCAGGAGAGTCTCCGGGGATAGGCGTGGAGAATTCATGGAGAAACTCTACATATATAGATAGACTTTGTCAAGCCCTTTCTTGCCCTCATTTGCGGTTATTTGTGCTTTATCCACAATCGTTCCCTAGGGGCAGTCGTTTACGGAGCAAATTGCAGGTGGGAGCGCGCTAATCGTGATAGGCGGTGCGGCCCTGGATGAGGTCCACGACGTGGGGAAGTAAATCCACAATGCTCTCGATCGACTCGCGAGCGCCGCGTGGGCTGCCGGGCAGGTTGACGATGAGTTTGCCCTTGCGCACACCCGCGATGCCACGCGACAGGGCGGCGCGCCGCGTCTTCTTGACGCCTTCGGCGCGCATCAGTTCGGCGAGGCCGGGAATTTCTTTTTCCACCACCGCGCGCGTTGCCTCCGGAGTCACATCGCGCGGGCCCACGCCCGTGCCGCCCGCGGTCACGACGGCGTCGCAGTCGTCCGCATCAGTGAGGGCCTCAAGCCGTTGCCGGATGGTATTTAAATCGTCAGGGAGAATTTCAATGGCGGCCACTTGCCATCCGCGCGCTTCCAGCAGGTCGCGAACCGCCGGGCCGGACTGATCCGCGCGCTCGCCGCGCGAGGACGCGTCACTCAGCACGAGGATTTTGGCACGCATAAAAGTTTAAAGGGTAAAGGATAAAGTATAAAGGGTAGTCAGGTTCATCCTTTACCCTTTACCCTTCATCCTTTACCCTTTTGATCCTATTCCGCGTCGCGGTTGGCTTCGTCCATGATCCGCAGGCCTTCCATCATCAAGCCCTGGGTGGACATGGTGGTGGTACGCTCGGGAGAACTTTTCTGGAAATCCACTTCCCAATCGCCATCCATCCAGGCGAGGACTTTAAAGACGGCGGGGTCGCCTTTCAGTTCGCCACAAACGGCGTGGTTCACATTGCCCTCGTTGAAATAGAGCGTACCCTGTTCGCTGCCCGAGCGCAGCATCAGCGCGCAGGTTTTGCGCCCCTGTTCGAGAGTCTGCATCCAGTCAATCAAGCTGATCTCGGAAAGCTTCCCCTTGATGCCCGCGCCACCGCCCTGCTTTTCCATGCGCTGCTGGAGCAATCGCGCCGTGATGCGGCGCGCCTGCTGCAACAGGTCGCGCGCAAAAAAAGGCTTGATGAAATAATCCTCGACGCCCTCCAAAACCATGCGCAGGCGCTCGTCAATTTCTTTTTGTGAGGCAAGGAAGACAAAGGGAATATTCTGCGTTTCTTTGCGCCCCCGCAGTTTGTCAAACAGCGCGCGCCCGTCCATAACCGGCATGGTGTAGTCGGAAATAATCATGTCCGGTTTGGACTCAATCGCCTTCATCAAAGCATCGGCGCCATCCGTGGCGGTAATGACCTCGCCACATTTCTCCAGGCTCTGGCAAATAAGCTGGAGAATCGTGGGATTGTCATCGACAACGAGGATCTTGATAGTAGACGACACTCGAGCTACCTCTTTCAGGTTCCACGGAAAGGGTAAAGGATGAAGGGTAAAGGATGATAATGTTCATCCTTTAGCCTTTACACTTTACCCTTTATCCTTCACGCTATCACCTCGCCCCCAGCACCGGAACCCTGACACCTAATACCTGGCACCTGAAACCTACTTCTCACTTCCCACGCCCTGCTTTGGCGCGATAATCCCCGCTCCTCCCTCCGCGCTTTTCCAACAAGCGGAGTTTGGAAATTTCCATGCCGTGGTCCGCCGCTTTGCACATGTCGTAGACTGTCAACGCCGCCACAGCCGCCGCGGTCAGGGCCTCCATTTCGACTCCGGTGGGGCCTGTCGTGCGAACTGAAGACGAAATCTCTACGCCATTCTTACAGAAATTCGCCCGAACATCAATATGGCTCAAGAGAAGAGGGTGGCAAAGGGGGATAAGTTCGGCGGTCCGCTTGGCCGCCGCAATGCCCGCCACCCGCGCAATCTCCAAGGGATCGCCCTTGGGGTTGTGCCGGGCGGCGCGCCGCGCCGCCGCGCTCATCTTCACGCGCACGCTGGCCACCGCCTCCCGCAAGGTGTCGGGCTTGGAAGACACATCGACCATTTTGATGCGGCCCGCGGAATCGTAGTGGGTTAGCTTCTTAATCATTTCTTGGACAAGTGACATGTCGGCAAGAATCGAAATTCGAAAATCGAAACTCGAAAATCGACGCGAGTTTCGATTTTCGTTTTTCGGTTGCTCGTCACTTGTCACTCGTCACTGTTCTTTCGGCATCACGTCGACCCAATCCCCTGCCGCAAGGTTCGTCTCGTCCGGGTGCACGACGACAAAGCAGTTGGCCGCGGCCAGTCCCGCCATATCGCCGGAGCCCTGCCAGCCCACCAAGCTCACCACGGGATCGCCGGACAAGCGTTCCAGGCGCGCCGGCAGGAACGCGGTCAATCCGGTTCGTTGCTGAAACGGTTTGCCCAAGCGCGCCCGCAGGAAGAACGGGGGCTCAAAATCTCCGCCCCCCAAGACCGCGAGGGTTGGCCGCGCAAACAACGCGAACGTAACAAAAGTCGAAACGGGATTTCCCGGCAAACCGAAGAAGAACTTTCCTGCCACTCGCCCGAAGACCAGCGGCTTTCCCGGCCGCAGGGCGACGCTCTGAAAATAAAACTCCGCGCCCAAATCGGCAAGGACTTGTTCCACAAAATCGTACTTCCCCACCGAAACCCCGCCGGTCAGCAGCAGCAGGTCCGCGTTCAACCCTTCCTGAATCATGCCGCGCAAAGCTTCCGGCCGGTCCGGTGCGATCTCCAGGCAGTGAGGAATCCCGCCCGCGTCAACCACCTGGGCGGAGAGAGAGATGGCGTTGCTGTTGCGAATTTGGAACCACTCGGGCTGTTGCTCGACCGGCACAACCTCATCACCGGTGGGAAGGATGGCCACGGCCGGCCGAGCAAAAACCGGCACAAGCAATTTTCCCACCGTGGCGAGCCATCCCAGTTCTCCCGCGCCCAACCGCCGGCCCCGCGGCAAAACCCCGGCGCCCGCGCGGGCTTCACTTCCCTGCTGCACAACGTTTTCGCCGGCCCGAACGCCGCGCTGAATCTTTACCTTATCGCCCTGCGATTCCGTGTATTCAACCATCACCACCGCATCCGCACCGGCGGGCAGCGGAGCGCCAGTCATAATGGAAACGCATTCACCCGCACCGATAGCGCCCGTGAAGTGCCCTCCCGCGCGAATTTCCCCGCGCGCATGCAGCTCGACGGGCGGCGCAGCCACATCCTCCGCGCGCACGGCAAAGCCATCGCGGATGGAGCGATGAAAGGGCGGATAATCGCGGTCCGCCACTACCTCCTCCGCCAGGATCCGGCCGCACGCGGCGCCCAGGGACACAACTTCCGTCCCCAGCCTGAGGTTCGCCCCGGCCAGCTTCTCTTTGACGATGTCCAGTGCCTGCTCAAAGGAAAGCATTTTACGGACTAAGGGCAAATGACCGACTTATCCATCCACACACACTGCTCGCGTTCGGGTCCGGTTGAAACCATGGCAACTTTCACGCCCACCTGCTCGGCAAGAAAACTGAGGTAATCCCGCGCGCGCGCGGGCAGTTGCGAAAGCTCGCGGGCGCCGAACGTGGGTTTTTGCCAGCCGGGAACGGTGCGGTAGTGAACCTTCATCTGCTCCAAGCTTTCGATCTCCGGGGGGAAATCCTTAAACCGTTTGCCCTTGTACTCATATTCGACCCCCACGGGAATTTCCGGCAGGGGATCAAGGATATCCAGCTTGGTGATGATGATCGCGTCCAGATGATTGATGCGAGCGCTATAGCGCGCGACAGGAACATCGAACCATCCGCAGCGTCGCGGGCGTCCGGTAACGGCGCCGTACTCGCCTCCGCGCTCACGAATCTTCTCCCCCTCCTCCCCCAGAGCTTCGGTGGGGAAAGGCCCGCTCCCAACGCGCGTGGTATAAGCCTTGGACACACCGATGACTGCGCCGATCCGGGTCGGCCCCACGCCGGTCCCCGTACAAGCTCCGCCGGCGGCCGAACTCGAACAAGTCACGAACGGGTAGGTACCGTGGTCGAGGTCCAGCATGGTTCCCTGGGCGCCTTCAAAAAGCACGCGTTTGCCGCGATCCATTTCGGCATTGAGGTAGACAGAAACATCCGCCAGGTAAGGGAGAATGCCTTCCGCGACCTGCAAATACTGGTCCGCCAGTTCCTGGGCATTCAGGGGAGGCGCTCCGAAAAGCGCGGCGTCGATGCGGTTTTTCTCCGCCACGAGGTCAAGGCATTTTTCGCGGAACCTCACCGCATCACGCAAATCGCAGGCACGCAAGCCGCGCCGTCCGGCCTTATCCTCGTAACTTGGCCCAATGCCCTTGCGCGTAGTCCCGATTTTCCCCGCGCCCCGAGCTTGTTCGGCAGCAACTTCGTGCGCGCGGTGATAAGGCAAAATCAAGTGGGCGCGGTCGCTGACCATCAGCCGGCGGTCGACGCTCGTGCCGGCCTCTACCAGTTTGCGAATTTCCTGCTGCAACGCCTCCGGATCCACCACCACGCCGTTTCCAATCGCGGCGGTCTTCTCGGGGCGAATGATGCCGGTGGGAAGAAGTTGGAGCACATACTTTTTCGTTCCCACCAACACCGTGTGGCCGGCGTTGGCGCCGCCCTGGTATCGGGCAACGATATCGAAATGCTCCGCCAGGGCGTCCACCACTTTGCCCTTGCCCTCATCGCCCCACTGAACCCCTACCACCACGACATTAGTTGGCATGCTCGCCTGCTTTTCCCTTGGACGCAGTTGCGTCCGGTAATTCTAACCCCAACGGTTCCACATATGGCAGGAGAATGAAGGGATTTTGCCGCGCAACGGAGCGGCTTCGCAGCGCCGCCGGCGTCCTGCGTAGAAGCCCTGCGCCTTCCTGGAGACGAACCCCTCCGGCGGACCTGGCTAAACGTCCTTCCCTGTATCGCAGAACCAGGTGACACGCGGTTTCCGGAGCGGCGCCGGGCGCCTGCCCTGCTCAATCAAGCGACACCGCAAATGCGCCGGTCAGAGGCCGCCGCGGTCGTCACGATATTCCGCGGTCCTCATTCGAGGTATTTATCAATCAACCGGTTGATCGCTTCCTTGGGTTGGGTCCCCGAAACCTGTTCCTGAATCTGCCCAGCCTTGAACAGAAGGAGCGTGGGGATGCTACGAATCCCGTACCGGCTGGCGACCGCGATATTTTCATCCACGTTCAGCTTGCCGACTTTGGCGCGACCCGCATATTCCACCGCAAGGGCGTCCACGGTGGGGGACATCATGCGGCAAGGCGCACACCAGGTCGCCCAGAAATCCACCAGCACGGGCTGGGGTGATTTCAGCACATCTTGCTCAAAATTCTGATCGCTAAATTCCAAGGTATAACTGCTGGCCATTCTAGAAAACCTCCAAGGTTGGGGGAATCCTCAATACGTCATGCTTTCCTTGCCGATCAAGCTTTGGCCTTCCAGAGGGTTTCATAAATTTGGGAGTATGCCTTGGCCGAAGTGGTCCACGAGAAGTCCTGCTGCATGCCATTCTGCACCAGGTGATGCCATCCCTTGGGCGTGTGGTAAGCCTCCAAGGCGGCGTGAATCGTGGCCAGCAAGGCTTGGGGCGTATACTCCTGGAATTTGAAACCCGTACCGGACTTGCCATCGAAAGGATCGATGGTGTCGTCCAGGCCGCCGGTCGCACGCACGATGGGCACGGCGCCGTACTTCAGGCTGTAAATCTGATTGAGCCCGCAGGGTTCGTAACGTGAGGGCATAAGGAACATGTCGGAGCCGGCTTCGATCTGATGGGCTAAGGTGTTGTCGTAAGCGATTTTCACCAGGAATTTTTCCGGATATTTCGCGGCCATGGTCCGGAACAACTCCTCGTGCGGAGGCTCTCCCGTGCCCAGCGCCACGACGTAAAGATCGAGCGCCGCCAATTGCTCCGCGATGGTGGCAATCAGGTCAAAACCCTTTTGCGAGGCAAACCGCGAAACAATGCCGATCACCGGGCGGCGGAGCACCGGCGTCGGGACGCCCATCTTTTCAAGCAGAGCCTTCTTACAAGCATCCTTGCCCTTCAAGAAGGTGGCAGGTGTGTAATTCGCCGCCAGAAGCTTGTCGGTGGCGGGATCCCACTCCTCATAGTCCACACCGTTCACAATCCCCTGGAGGTGGTCGGCCCGCGACTTAAGTACGCCCTCCAGGCCGTAACCAAACTCGGGGGTTTGGATTTCTTCCGCGTACTTGCGGCTGACGGTGGTGATGAAATCCGAAAAGATAATACCTCCTTTGAGGAGGTTCACCATTCCATAGTACTCCAGGGCGTCGATGGTGAAGAGGCCGGCGTGCAGCGATATCTGGGGCAGCACATGGGGCGGGAAAAGGCCTTGGTAACCCAGGTTGTGCAGGGTAAACACCACAGAAGTCTTCCCAAAATAACCGTCCCCCCCATAAAGATTGCGCAAATAGATGGGCACCAGCGCCGTCTGCCAGTCATGACAATGGATGATGTCAGGGGAAGTTGCTCCGTGTTTGAGGAACTCCAGCGCCGCCATCGAAAACGCCGCAAAACGATGGACGTTGTCAGGATAGTCTTGGCCCTTTTGCTGGTAAAGGCCGTCCCGATCAAAATATTCCGGGCAATCGATCAGGTAGGTTTGCACCTGGTGGGCGCGGCCGCCATCCTGCACGGACGCGAACTTGTATCCAATGCCGAGCGGCAAGGTCAAACTCTGTGCATCCGGCACGCTCGAGCCTTGCGGGGTAATGCGATAGCGCGGCAGAATGACTTCCACCTCGTGCCCGAGGGCCGCGAGCGCCTTGGGTAGCGCTCCCACCACGTCGGCCAGCCCGCCGGTCTTGGAAAACGGAACGCCTTCTGATGCCACGAACGCAACTTTCACGCCGCCTCTCCTTTCTTGCGAATGCGGAGGCCAAACCTCGCTACGTTAGAGGATGCCCCCGGCAAAGTCAAGGTCTTGAGATTTTGGATTTTCGATTTTCGATTTTGGATTTTGGATTTTGGATTGGGGAGATGATCCCAGGTTCGGCCGCGCAAACTGCCGGGAGGCCTGTGCTACTTTGTCGCGGCTTGTGCTATCATCCACCGCAGAGAAGCGGGGGGTGAATCCAAAATCCAAAATCTAAAATCCAAAATCACTCGCCATCGCCCCAAGCTCGGCCAGCATTTTCTCCACGACCAGCGGTATCGAGCCAGGATTCTGGAAGCGCTCCCCCTCGATGCCGGCGACGTAGTCTTTGAAATCGGCCCCGGGCGCGGCGCCATGACCACGCTGTTGGCCGAACGCGCGCGCAAGGTTGTGGCCATCGAGATCGATCGGGCGCTCGCCCAAACACTTCAGGAGGATTTCCGCGAGGAATCGCGTGTGCAGATCATCCTCGGTGATGTGCTCCGCGTGGATTTTGCCGCTTTGTGCCGGCAGGCAGGGATCGCGCAAGGATTTGTTTTCGGCAACCTCCCCTACTACATCACTTCACCCATCCTCCATCACCTTTTTGCGCAACGGGACTCGATCCGTGCCATGGGTCTGCTGATGCAGCGCGAGGTGGCCGAGCGCCTGACGGCGGCGCCGGGAAACCGCGACTACGGGTATCTGACCGTCGCCACACAAATTTACTCGCAGCCGCAAATCGCTTTGGCCGTTCCACCTGGAGCCTTCTCCCCTGCTCCCAAGGTGCAGTCGGCGCTGGTGACATTTCGGATGAAAGCGAAATTCGACCGATGGCCGCAGGCCACATGCGACAAATTTCTGGAGTTTGTGAAGCGTTGCTTTGCGCAAAAGCGGAAGAACCTGCTCAACAATCTGCGCGGCGTCTACCCACGCAGCCGGATCGTGCAGGCGTTCGAGGAAGTGGGCAAGCCCGCCAATTTGCGCGCCGAGCAACTTTCTCTGGAAGAACTCGCCGGCGTCTTCGAACGCCTGGCTCGTTGCCGGCAGGGTTGACTTTCCTGGAATCACCCATTCTTGCCTGGAGGATGACAGATGAAACGGATACTGAAATTCTTGGGAATGACCCTCCTGGTCATTGCCCTGCTCGTCGTGGTAGGCATCTCCCTGACCATCGGCTGGAGGCCATTTATCGGCCCCAAAGCGCGCCCGCTGACTGCGCGCAAATTTGAGCCAACTCCGGCGCGAATGGCGCGCGGCCAGTACATGGTGGAAAATCTCGGCTGCTTTGATTGTCACGGCGAACACGATTGGAAGAAGCACGACGCACCCTTGGTGGAGGGCACGCGGGGCGCTGGGTACGCCGATTTCCCCTTGGCGGGACTTCCCGGCCGCATCGTCCCCTCCAACATCACGCCCGACCCTGAAACCGGCGCCGGCAATTGGACCGACGACCAACTGGCACGCGCCATCCGCGAGGGTATTGGCCATGACGGGCGCGCCCTTTTCCCCCTGATGCCCTACCCGCATTTTCGCCTGATATCCGACGAAGACTTGGCTTCGGTGATCGTCTACATCCGGTCCATCCCGCCCGTGCATAAGGCGCTTCCCCAAACCGAAATCATCTTCCCAGTGAAGTATCTCATCCGCAGTGCCCCGCAACCCCTTACTGAACCCGTGCCACAGCCGGACCTCTCCATTCCCCTGGAACGTGGCAAGTACCTGGTGAACATCGCGGGATGCTCTGACTGCCATACGCCCCAGTCCAAAGGGCAGGATATTCCCGGCTTGGAGTTCGCAGGCGGATTCGTTCTGGAAGGCCCTTGGGGCAAGGTCGCCAGCGCCAACATTACTCCGGACCCTTCGGGGATTTCCTATTACGATGAAGCTCTTTTTGTTCAAACCTTCCGCACCGGCTACGTCAAGGCGCGGGAACTCAACCAAATTATGGGCTGGTGGCATTACCGCAACCATACGGATGAAGATTTGAAAGGGATGTTCGCCTACCTGCGCACCCTCAAGCCTCTCAAACACCGCGTGGATAATACTGAACCCCCCACGCTCTGCAAGGTCTGCGGAAATGTGCATGGGCTGGGAGAGAGGAATCAGGCGGCAAATAAGACATTTCCTTTCATGAACATATTGGCCTCACGCGGAAATTGTGTGCAAACCGCGTTTGTAAGTTGATTATTTTCTATAAGATATTGGGATAGGAGGGGAATGAGGCGGTTTTCCCCGATAACAGGGGCCAAGAAACGTGTTATCTAATTTACTTTCAATGGCATATATAGGTTTTTGGTAAGGTGGCTGTTTTCAGGAAGATATTGGAATACGACATTCTGTCGCTAAATAACATACTTGTTTTCAATCACGTATTGGGACCGACCTTCATTTTCATACTTTTTGTGTGCGCGGGCTTTCGGCTTGATTTTCTTGGACAAAATGGCGATTCGTCGCCGCCGTAGTCAAGCTCCATGGGTGCGCTCCGACCGAACCGAAACCAAAGGCGGGATTCTTGAAGAGCACCCGATCCCCATTTTCACCCCTGCAGGGGCGGCGCTTCTCGTGCGGGTGTGCGCATAATTCCACCACGACACAGTCCTCTATTGACGGCTTAGCAATTCGATAGCCATAGTCAATTTCGTTATTAAATAATCTTTCGTATATTGTAAAGGGAGCAAGTCGGGTAGCCGCCGTCGGCGACTTCGTCACAGTGGGCTGCTTTCATGCCCGCACCCTTAATGCCTTAGTGTCGTGGTGGTTCATTTTTCTTTCCACCACCCAGTCACCAGGACACCAAGAGAGTTGGGGCCCTCCACCGGCTGGCGGCGGCCGCAGCTATGCGTTCCAGCGGGCTCTTGGCTTCTCCCTCAAAACCTCTTGGCATCGGCGCGCACACGGTCGACGTATTTCCCCGTGGCCACGTCCACGCGCACGGTTTCACCTGGCTTAATGAAGTGGGGCACCATGATTTCCACTCCATTTTCGAGCGTCGCCGGTTTGAGGGTGTTGTCTTGCTGCTGGTGGACGGGTTGGGCGGTGGTGGAAATCTTCGCTTCCACGATGGGAGGGAACACGATGCTCACCGGCTGGCCTTCATAGAACTCCACGGGAACTTTCATCTCGGCCTGGAGGAACTGCGTGGCCGCGCCGATCGCTTCGCGGGAAATCGCCACCTGCTCGAAGGTGTCGGGGTTCATGAAGGTCACGGAATCCGCGTCCGCATAAAGGAAATCCATATCCTGCCTCTGGAGTTGGGTGTCCTCCAGGCGCTCTTCCGGCCGGAAGCGGAACTCCTTGAGCGTGCCCCTCACCACGTGGTGGGCGCGGGTGTGAACGCTCCCCGGCATCTTGCCCTGCCCCAAGTGGTAAGTGGATTCGAACACCTTGAAGATGTCTTCGCCGATCTTCAAAACCATTCCCGGACGGAGTTGTGAGGCGATAACCATGGGAACCTCGTCGGCCCGCAAGGGCAAGTGTCGCGCGGCTCAACCTTGTGGACTTGCCGCGGTCGTCGGATGAATGGGCGTTCCGCCCCGGCGACCACCAGAATCACGAGCACGCAAGGGTAGCGCGGCAGGGCCGCAAATGAAAGTCAAAATGAATCAGCGTTCACTTCCCGGCGGGGAGGCTGGCCAGGAAATCCGTTACGGCTTTTTCGTACGCCTCGCGGGCCTGGTTAAACCCCTCGCCGTGGCGGCGTCCGGGCAGGATGATGATTTTCTTCAGCGGACTCTGGGCGTGCGCGTAAAGGGTCTGGGCGATCGACGGCGGCATACGGCGGTCACCCTCAACGGCAACAAACAGGATGGGCCGGTCGCCGATGCGCTCGACGGCGGTCACCACATCGAAGTCCCCGGGGCAGAAGTGGCCGCGCCAAGCGACCCAATAACCAACCTCATCGGCGATCGGAAAACCTGGAAGGCGCAGGAACAATCGCAAGTGATGGCGCATGGTGCCCAGCATCGAATCGAAAGAGCTATCGGAAATGACGGCGGAAATGTCCGGCGAATCGGCCGCCGCCATCAGGGCCGCGGAGGCCCCCATGGAGACACCCCACACCACCACCGGCCGCGCCGCCTGCTGCTGTTCGAGGGCGTACCGCACTGCTCCTACCACGTCCCATCGTTCCTGGTAACCCAAGGTGGTGATGGCGCCGCCGCTCATGCCCTGATGGCGAAGATCGAAGAGCACGCCGTTGTATCCCAGGCTGTGGCCAAAAACCGCTTTGGGCAGCATCTCGATGCGGGTGCGGTTGAGCCCGTGGGAATAAATGATGGTCCCGCGCGCGGTCCCTTCCGCGGGAATGTACCAGCCCTTGAGGACAACTCCATCCGGCGAGGTGAACTCAATCCAGCGGAAATCGAGGTTGTAGGATTTCGGCGACTTGCCGTCGTTGGGGTCACGATAGTGAAATTGGTTGTGCGTGACCATCGCCGTGAAGAACCAAGGGACAAAGACAAGAAAGAATGCCGCCACCAGCGCGGCCAACACCAACAAAACGTTTCGGATGATTTTCAGGATACGCGACGTAGAAGGCACCGATTCCTCCTCATTCACAAAAGAACGGAAGCTTCACCACAGAGGTCACAGAGATCACGGAGAAAAGACCAAGATAACTCATTGTTGGTCAACAAATAAGAAACCGTAATCTCTGCTCGTGCAAGCAGAAGCGCTATTCTCTGTGCTCTCTGTGCCCTCTGTGGTGAAACTCCCTTGGGTTGCGGCTCCGCCACCCTGTGCTACTTCGCGTCCGTCGCAGCCCAGCCCTCTCCCCGCGGTTCCACAATGTGGGTTGCCAGCAAAACCACCACTACGGCCGTCATCAGCGCGCAGAGCGAAGTAACGGCGGAGTACCCAAATTTTTGGAACAGCACGCCGCCCAGGTAAGCCGTGGCGCCAATCCCCATTTGTGAGGAGATATTCCGCAAAGCAATGTATGAGCCGCGCTGCGCCGCGGGCACCATTTCCGTCATCAAGGCGGTCAAGGGTCCTTGCCGGAATGCCGCGCCCAGGCTCGCCAGCGCGAACAATCCTAACAGACCCACTCCCCAGGGCAGGAAGGGGACAAAGGCCACCGCCACGGCGAGCAGGATATTGCTGGCGATGGAGACGGCGCGCTTTCCCCAACGGTCCGAGAGAATCCCCCCCAAGGGAGCGCTGCCGACGGCCACGACGCCGCCCAACATGAAAACCCACCCAATGGTGCGCAAGGGAAGGCCAAAACTGCTGTTCAACCACTCACCAATGTAGGTCAGGAAACCCACCAGGCCGCCCGACACCAGGAAAGCGATCACCAGCGCGGCGGCGGTATCGCGCCGCGCCAGGAAGGAGCGAAAAGCCCGGGCCGCCGTGCGCAACTTTTCCGTGGAGGGCTGGGGGTTCAAGCGCTCGCGGGGCAGGCGCAGGGTGGCGAGTGTGGTCACCACGGCCAGACCGGCGAAGAAAAGGAAGGCGCGCCGCCACCCGAAGCGGTCGGCAATCTGCGCGGCAATCGGCACACCCAGGATGGGCGCAGCAAAGTAGGCCGAAGAGATCAGCCCGATGGCGCGCCCGCGCACGTTGTAAGCGAACCAATCGGCGGCGAAAGTGATGGAACAGGTGGAAAGCGTGCCGGCGGCCAGGCCCGTCAAGGCGCGTGCCAGCATAAGCTCATTCAGGGTGCGGCTCTGCGCCGCCGCGAAGGAAGCCAAGGCAAAAAATGCCCCTCCGGCCAGCAGAAACTTGCGGCGGCCGTAATGATCGGAGAGCGTTCCGGAGAAAAACGCCGCCACCGCCGCCGCCAGCGAGTACACCACCACCAGCAATCCCGCCGTCGAAAGGCTGATGTCCAGCGACTTGACCAAGGACGGCAAGAGTGCGGCGATCATCTGGTTGTCAGCTAAACCCAGGAAGAGCAGCAGGAACAGGTTGGCGATGACCAGAGAGTCCATTGATATATGGCGTCAGGCGTATTAGGTGTTGGAATGAGCAAAGGATAAGGGGTAAAGGATAAAGGGTAAAATGTCGCTTGAGGTTATCCTTTAACCTTTACACTTTAAACTTTACCCTTTCTTCATTCAAAGTGATGCAAGTCGAGTTTGATGGCCGCCTTGTCAGAAAAATCCATGACGCCGGCAGCGGCAATGCCGATGGCCACCACAATCGCATCGCTGATTTCATGCTTGCTAGCGCCCAACTCCAACGCCTTCTTGATGTGTCCTTCCAAACAGCCCTCGCACTTCGCCATTAGTGAACAGCCGATGGCGATGAGCTCCTTGGTCTTCAAATCCAGCGCGGAAGAGGTGAAGTAACTTTCCTTGTAGAAAGACAGGTAAATGTTGCGAATCCGCGGCTCGATCATGCTCATCGAAACCGGGGCTTTTTTCTTCTTGCCGGGCCGATCATTCGCCATACGAAATCCTCGCTCCATGGTTTTTAAATAGAATACCGCCGCGTTTCACTTTTTGGAACGGCGCAGATTTTTCCCCAGGAAAGAACCCTGGCGCAGATTTCCCACCAGGGCAATGGAAGGGCGGGGATTCGCCCTGCCGGCATTCCTGATAATTCCCGTGGCCCGCGCCCGCCGGTTCGTCCTCCATCCAACCAGGTCCTCATCGCAAGGAGACGGGCGTGGGTTCCACCGGCTCCGACGGAATGCTGGTAAAGAGTTCGGGAATCTCGAAACGGATGGCGGTGCCCTTCCCGGGCTGGCTATCAATCTTCAGCAAGAAGTCCTGGCCGTAAACCACCTGGAGCCGCTCCCGCACGTTGCTAATGCCAATCCCGCTGCCATAGACTTCCGTCTGCCTCTGCTCGGGAATGCCCACGCCATCATCGATGACCTCCACGATCAGGCGGCCGTTGCCACGCTTGGCTCGCAGGGTGATGACGCCGCCTTCCACCTTCGGTGCGATGCCATGCCGCAGGGCGTTCTCAACCAGGGGCTGCAGAATCATGCTCGGCACCACCATGTCCAGAGTGTCGGGATCGATTTCCTTACGGATTTGCAGTTTGTCGCGCCCGAATCGCACCACCTCAATGTCCAGGTAGTCATCGATAAAATCCAGCTCCTGCTGGAGGGGCGCGAAGTGAACCTGTGCTTTCAACCGGCGGCGAAGGATGTTCGAGAGCTTCAGCAGCACCGTGCGCGCCATGTCGGGATCAAAACGAATCAATGAGGAAATCGTGTTCAGAGTATTGAAGAGAAAGTGGGGATTGATCTGGCTGATCAGCGCGTCCATGCGCGCCTGAAGCAGCGCCTTTTCCTGTTCCACCAGCTTGCGCTCGATGCGCGTGGTGTTCCAGATTCTCACCGGCAGGCCCACAGCAATCAGAGTGGCCAGGACAATCAGCACGCGAGTCCAGAAGTGCGGAGAACTCGGGTAAAACAACGTGCCGCCGGAGATGTGCCCTACCATCATGCGGGCAATTTCCAGGATGATGCAGATAAAGGAAAAGAGGACCTGCCAGTCAATGGCCGGATGCTTGAACTTTTGGCGGATCGAACGGTACAGGCTCAAATCAATAAAGGGCGAGAATTTCCAGATCTCTTCTTTATCGGGACACACCCAGCGCGCCGTGCCGGCCGCTACCGCATAGAGCGTGCCCATGAGAGGCGCCAGAAGCTCGGGACGGTAGTATGGAATCAGCCAGGCCGGAGCGCTCTGCGCAAGAGTCGGAAATAATGACAATACGGCATACCATAGCGCGATCAGCAGAATCGGCAGGTTGACAATCAAGGCCACCGCCAGGCCCACGATGGTTCCACCCAGCAATCCTGCCAGCACCGTCACTTCCAGGCTCAAATCGGCGATGGGATAATCGGCTAACAAACGGGCCAACACACCCACCATGAAGGGCAGGCCCAGAAACACCGCAAACTGAATCTTTTCGCGAGGTCCGCGCTGTTCGATCAGCAGCAGGCGACGAAACCTGCCGAAGCGCGCGATAAAACCCGCCAGCAGGGCCATGACGGCCAACTTGATCAGCAGGTCAACCACGCTGATCGTGAAGGGTGCAGGGATATGCGGAACAGGGTTCATATTAACCGACGCGCAAGAATTGAGTCGCCAGACAGGAGTCAGGCGTCCGGAGCTAGGGCTGAGGAGCTGGATTTCAAGAGTTGGAAGCTGGAATGGGCAGGGAACATCCACCAGCGCTCGTCATTCTGACTCTTGTCTCCTGTCATCTGTCTCCTATCGCAATGATCCGATGACTCAATCACTCAATCCCCTGCGCCGCCCCCCACAAAGTGTACCACTTCCAAACGGTCGCTGGCCTGGACGATCGTCTCAGACCAAGTGGACCTTGAAGCGATCTCGCGGTTGCGCTCCACCGCCACGCGATCCGCGGGCAGCTTCAACCAGTCGAGCAGGGCGGCCAAGGTCAGATTTTCGGGAACTTCGCGCAATTCGCCATTCAGATAGATATTCATCCAGGAGGGCTCCAGGTCAGGCGGGTCCCGACGGTTGAGCGGCAGGTTTGATCTCACCGCCACGAATGCGCGCGATGATGAGGCGATGTTGCTCTTCCAGGCGAATTTTCAGTTTCTCATCGCTGAAGTCGGGCGAATCCAGCAAGTCCTGGTAAGAACTCTTGAATTTGTGAATGACGGCGCCCCGCATGTACACCGTGGTATCGATCCCCGCATCCTTGCGGGGTTCGGTCTGAATGTGAAAAACCACGCCGTCGTGTTTGATGTCGGTGTTAAACCCCATCACCATGGCATTTTTCCCGTGACCAGCAGATCCCCTGTTCAGATACTCCTGATGTTACTGACTCGCTCCCCTCCAAGCAAGAAAAAACTTGACACTACTCGGACGCGACCCGTATAGTTTCGAGTCCGGGGAAGACACATCAAAGTGCTTCTAAGTGACTGTAATGGCTGGAGTTTACATCCCTATACTCGTGCATTTTATGGTCGTCGTGGCGCTTGCCGGCGGCATGTTGGGCTTATCATGGTGGGTGGGGGTGAAACGTCCCTCGAAGGAAAAACTCGCCCCCTATGAGTGCGGTATTCCCCCGGTCGGCGATGCCCGCGGAAGTTTTTCCGTCAGCTTTTATCTGATCGGGATGCTCTTCATCCTGTTCGAAGTGGAGGCCGTGTTCTTCTATCCTTGGGCGGTCGTTTTCAAAAGCCTGAAGTGGCCCGGCTTCATTGAAATGACTTTGTATATCGCCATTTTGCTGGCAGGCTATATCTATATTTGGAAGAAAGGGGCTCTCGACTGGACCCGCTAGTGATCGGGTGATCAGGAGATCCGGTGATCGGGTGAACAAAGAGCGAACCAGATGGATCTGGCTGGTTGCTCACCCGATCAACTGATCGCCCGAACTGTTCACCCCGTCACCGGATCACCCGATTCTATGGCTGTCGATCTTGCAACCAATCCAGCTCTTCACAAGCTGCGGGAGTTCGACCCGGAGGCGGTGGAAGACGCGCGCCTTTTCCGCGACGAGGTGACCCTCTACATCCGCCCCGCCCATTTCCTTCGTGCCTGCGAATTTCTGCGGGATGAGCCCGGCCTGATGTTCAGTTTTCTCGCGGATGTGACGGCCTTGGACCTTTACCCGCAAGAACCTCGTTTTGAGTTGGTGTATCACCTGCTCTCCTTTGAGACCGTCCAGCGGCTGCGCCTGAAGGTTCGTGTGGGGGGCGAGAATCCGCATTTCGTCACCGCCGTTCCCGTTTGGCCGGCGGCCAATGCGTTTGAGCGCGAGGTTTTCGATCTGTTTGGAATTACCTTTGACGGCCATCCTTTCCTTCGCCGCCTGCTGCTGCCGGAGGAATGGGAAGGCTACCCCTTGCGCAAAGATTATCCCACGGAGGGTTACCGCTAGATGCCGGTAACGCTGGAGAGAATTCCGGGCAAGGAAGAGCGGGTCATCCTCAGCATGGGCCCGCAGCATCCTTCCACGCATGGCGTGCTGCGCTTGGTGCTGGAGCTGGAAGGCGAAACCGTCCTGCGCGCCATTTACGATATCGGTTACCTGCATACGGGCTTCGAGAAATCCTTCGAAAGCAAGACTTACTCCCAGGGAATCACCCTCAGCGACCGTATGGATTACCTCGCGCCGCTTTCGAACAATCTGGGATTCTGTCTGGCCACGGAAAAGCTGCTGGGTTTGGAAATCCCGCCGCGGGCGCAATGGATTCGCGTGCTACTGACCGAATTGACGCGCATCCAAAGCCACCTGGTCTGGCTCGGAACGCACGCCATCGACCTCGGCGCCATGTCCGTTTTCCTCTATTGCTTCCGTGAGCGCGAGGAAATCCTGCACATCTTTGAAGCCGTCTCCGGCCAGCGGATGATGACGAGCTATTTCCGCGTTGGGGGGCTGGCACTCGAGCCCCCGTTGGGCTGGCTGAAAGGCGTGGAAAAGTTCGCCAAAAGTTTTCCCGCCCGCATCGATGAGTACGAAGCGCTGCTCACGCGGAACCCCATCTGGCTGCGCCGGACGCAGGGGGTAGGGTATATTTCCGCGAAGGATGCCATCGCCTACGGCCTTTCAGGCCCCTCGCTGCGCGGCTCCGGCGTCGATTGGGACATCCGCAAGAAGGAACCTTATTCGAGCTACGAGAAATTTGATTTCAAGGTTGCGACTCGCCCGGAGGGCGACGTTTATGGCCGTTACCTGGCTCGCGTCGAGGAAATGCGCCAGTCGCTGCGCATCGTGAATCAAGCCGTGGAAGGCTTGCCGGAGGGGCCGGTCAAAGCCGACGCTCCGCACATCGTGCTGCCCGAGCGCGAGAGCATGAAAACCTCCATCGAAGCGCTGATTTATCATTTTAAGATTGTTACGGAGGGATTCCATCCTCCGGTCGGAGAGGTCTATCAGGCCATTGAATCGCCGCGTGGCGAACTGGGCTTCTACATGGTCAGCGACGGCTCGCCGAAGCCCTTCCGCTGCCACGTGCGCGCGCCCTCCTTCGCGAATTTGCAGGCTCTGCCCAAATTGATCGAAGGGCGATTGATCGCCGATGTCGTGGCCTGTATTGGGACTATCGATATAGTTCTTGGGGAAGTGGATCGATAAGAAAAGGGTAAAGGCTAAAGGGTAAAGGATAATACGCAAACCAGCTTGTTCGCTTTTGGCCTTTACACTTTACACTTTTAAGACATGCTTCCTGAATCGCTACTTAAAAAATTCGACCAGCTCATCGCGCGTTATCCGCTGAAGCGGTCGGCGGTGGTGCCTCTGCTCCTCTACGCTCAGGATGAGGTTGGTCACGTGAGCGAGGAGGTCGTTGCCGAGGTGGCGCGGCGCGTCGACGTCCGCCCCATCGAGGTCGTGGAGGTGGTCTCCTACTACTCCATGCTCCACCGCCAACCCGTGGGCAGGTACAACATTCAGGTATGCACAAACATTTCCTGCATGCTGCGCGGGGCCGACGAAATCTTCGAGCACTGCTGCAAGAAGTTGGGAATCAAGAACAAACAGACGACGCCGGACGGCCTGTTTTCGTTGGAAGAAGTCGAGTGCCTGGGAGCGTGCTGCGGCGCGCCCGCCATGCAGGTTAATTACGACTTCTACGAAAACCTGACTCCGGAAAAGATCGACGCACTGATCGAGGACCTAAAGAAGAAAGAGCCCAAGATGTAAGGAAGAAACGGGAAATCGGAAACTGGAAACTGGAAAATCGAAACTTGAGAGATCCCCATTGAGTTTCGAATTTCCAGTTTCGAGTTTCGACTATGCCTGGTTACAACAACCCGATGGGCAATAGCCCCCTGGAAGTGAAGGTCATCAGCAAGCGCTTTGGCCTGCCCAACTCCCCTTCCCTGGACGTGTATGTTCAGCACGAGGGCTATCAGGCTTTGAAAAAAGCCCTGGGCATGAAGCCCGAAGACGTCATCAACGAAGTTAAGAATTCCGGCCTGCGGGGACGCGGGGGCGCGGGTTTTAACACCGGCATGAAATGGAGCTTTGTCCCCAAGCAGTCGGCCAAGCCCAAGTACGTTGTGTGCAACGCCGATGAAAGCGAGCCCGGCACCTGCAAAGATCGCCCGTTGATGGAATATGATCCGCATCAGCTTATCGAAGGCATCCTCATCGCCGGCTATGCCATCCAGTCTCATCAGGGATTTATCTACGTCCGTGGCGAATATCGCTACCTGCTGGACATCGTCGATCGCGCACTGGCGGAGGCCTACGCGGCCGGGTACCTGGGCAAGAACATTCAGGGGTCCGGATTCGATTTCGACCTTTGCACGCACACGGGGGCAGGCGCCTATGAGTGCGGCGAGGAGACCGCGCTGCTGAATTCACTGGAGGGCCTGCGCGGTTATCCCCGCATCAAACCGCCCTTCCCCGCCGTGGTGGGACTGTACGGCGGGCCGACCGTCATCAACAACGTGGAAACGCTTTCCAATGTTCCCCACATCCTCCTGAACGGAGCCGACTGGTACTCCAAATTGGGCTCGCCCAAGAATGGAGGCACGCGCCTTTTCTGCTTGAGCGGCCACATCACCCGCCCCGGCGTCTACGAATTGCCCATGGGCTTCCCGTTACGCCGGATGATTGAAGAAATCGGTGGGGGCGTGCTGGGTGGCAAGAAACTCAAAGCAGTGATCCCGGGGGGCTCGTCGTGTCCGGTGCTGAGGGCGGATG